>JBHENJ010000054.1:0-32306 GCA_046262115.1 Candidatus Limnocylindria bacterium
AGATTCGAGCCGCGCCCCGAGACGAGGACGCCGAGGCGCATAGGCTCAGACGAACCGGACGCGCGGCTCTCCGTCCGGGACTTCGACCACGCGGCCGACCTCGACGGCGTCGGGAAGGAGTCGCCGCGCCTTCGCGGCAAGCCGCGACGCGACGACGACGGTGAGGCCGATCCCCAGGTTGAAGGTCCGCACCATCTCGGCGTCATCGATATCGGCGCGCTGCTGAAGCAGGCTGAAGATGCGCGGCACCGTCCACGATGCGACGCGGACCTCGACACCCAGAGGTGGCGGCAGGGTGCGCGGGATGTTCTCCACCCAGCCGCCACCGGTCAGGTGCGCCAACGCCCGGACGTCGTCACCCGCGCTCCGCAGTCCGCGGCGCAGGATCCGGATCTCGTCGAGGTACGACCGATGCGGGACGAGCAGCTCGTCGCCGAGCGTGCGCCCGAGACCCGGCGGCTCGTCGTTCCACTCCGGCTCGGGGAACACGCGGCGGACAAGCGAGTAGCCGTTGGTGTGGAGGCCGCTGGACGGGAGGCCGAGGAGCGCGTCGCCGGCGCGCACGCGCGACCCGTCAATCACGTCTGCGCGGGCCACGGCGCCCACCATGAAACCCGCCAGGTCGTAGTCGTCGGGCGCGTACAGGTCGGGCAGCTCCGCGGTCTCGCCGCCGACCAGCGCAACGCCGGCCGCCGCGCAGGCGCTGGCGACGCCGCTCAGTATCTGCGCCGCCACCTCGGCGCGCAGCCTGCCGACGCCCAGGTAGTCCAGGAAAAAGAGCGGATCGGCGCCGGTGACCGCAACGTCGTTGATGCAGTGGTTGACGATGTCGATTCCGACGGTGTCGTGCCGCCCGATGCCGATGGCGACCTTGAGCTTGGTCCCGACACTGTCGGTGCTCGCCACGAGCACCGGATCGGCGTACACCGACGGATCGAAGCGGAAGAGGCTCGCGAAGCCGCCGACTCCGGCGAGGACAGCGGACGTCGTGGTCGCTGCAGCCGCGCGGCCGATCAGCTCGACCGCCCGCTTCCCTTCCTCGATGTCGACGCCGGCCTCGCGGTAGCTGCCGACCACGGACCCTACCGGCGCTCGAGCGCGAACTTGTCCACGTCCAGAGGGACGTCGACCGGGTAGCTGCCGTCGAAGCAGGCGGTGCAGTAGCTCGCCGGTTCCCCGCCGGTCGCGGCTAGGAGCCCCTCACGCGAGAGGAACCCGAGCGAGTCGGCGCCGATGCGCTCGCGGATCTCATCGGTGGTGTGGTCGGCGGCGATCAGCTCGGCGCGACGGCCGGTGTCCACGCCCATGTAGCACGGGAAGCGCATCTGCGGCGAGTGGATCCGGACGTGGACCTCGCGCGCACCGGCGCGGCGGAGCAGAGAGACGATCGGCCCGGTGGTGGTGCCACGCACGATCGAGTCGTCGACCACCACCACACGCCGTCCGCGCAGCATCTCGGGCAGCGGGTTGTACTTCAGCTTGACGCCCAGGTCGCGGACCCGCTGCGCGGGCTGGATGAAGGTGCGGCCCACGTATCGGCTCTTAATGAGTCCCTCGCGGTACGGGAGGCCGATCTCCTCGGCATAGCCGATGGCGGCCGGCACGGCGGAGTCGGGCACCGCGATGACCACATCGGCGTCGGCGGGATGCTCGACGGCCAGTTGCCGCCCCATTCGGAGCCGCGCCTCGTACAGCAACCGGCCGCGGATGACGCTGTCCGGCCGCGCCAGGTACACGTACTCGAACACGCACAGCTTCTCGGGCGCATCACCGGCGCGGGTCCGGCGTGATTGCACTCCGTCCCTGTCGATGCGGACGATCTCCCCAGCCTCGACGTCGCGCACGAACTCGGCGCCCATCGCGTCGAGCGCTGTGGTCTCGCTCGCGACCGCCCACCCGCCGCGCACGCCGGGGAAGCGGCCCAGGCAGAGCGGCCGGAAGCCGAGCGGGTCGCGCGCGGCGATCAGGGCGTCCGCGGTGAGCATGGTGAACGCGTACGCCCCCGCGAGACGGCCGAACGCGGCCTCGATCCGCTCGACCCAGGTCTCGCCGGGCAGGTGGGCGATCAGCTTGGTGAGCACCTCGGTGTCACTCGCGGTGGCGAACTCGATGCCGTCGTCGCGGAGCTGCTCCCGTAGCGCGAGCGCGTTCACGAGGTTGCCGTTGTGGCCGAGCATGATCTCGCCCAGGTCGCCGCGCGCGAAGACCGGCTGGACGTTCGGGAGGGTGTTCGAGCCGGTGGTGCTGTATCGGGTGTGACCGATGGCGATCTCGCCGGGGAGCTCGCCGAGCGCCTCGTCGTCGAAAACCTGCGACACGAGCCCGAGCCGCTTGTGAAGCTGCAACTCGCCGCCGCTCGACGTGGCGATCCCCGCCGACTCCTGGCCGCGGTGCTGGAGGGCGTGGAGCCCGAAATAGACGAGGCGTGCCACCGGTTCGCCGGGCGCGTAGACCCCGATCACGCCGCATTCCTCGCGCGGGCCGTGCGGCTCGTAGAGCGGCAGGGCGGCTGGCACGGCGCCATGATAGCCGCGCGACCATCGCCAGGGGTGACCATCGGACCATAGGCGACCCTCGGACTACTCGCCGACACTCGTTCGTCGCAGGGCCTGTCCGGCTGCCCGCTGGGCCGCGCGTGGTCGGGCTCACGACTGACGAGGAAGCGTGCTCAGCCTCTACCGCGCCGTCGGACTCCTGGCCCCCATCCTCGCGCTGGCGTGCGCCGTCGTGCTCGTCCTCATGCTCCGGTCTGCCAGCCCGGAGGCACGGGCCAACATGCTCGTCCTCACCGCCCTGGCGGCGCTGACCGGGGCGGCCTTCGTCGCGCTTGTCGGGTGGTTCCTGGTGAGCCGCCGCCTGAACAGCTTCAGTCGCGCCTTCGAGTCAACGCTTCACTCCGGCACGCCGGCTCAGCTCACCGTCGGCGGCGTCCCCGCCGAGCGTCGCCTCGCACGCGCCTTCAACTCCGCGGCGCGCGCGTTCGCACGGGTAGAGGTCAAGGCGAAGACCGACCCGCTCACGGGCGTCGCCAACCGCGAGGTCCTGCTGACGGCGCTCGCCAACGAGGTCGAGCGCGCCAACCGCTACATCGAGCCGCTCTCGGTGGCGTTCATCGACATCGACCGCTTCAAGCCGATCAACGACACGCACGGGCACAGCTCGGGCGACATCGTGCTCAAGCAGGTCGCCGAGCTGGTCGCGAACAACATCCGCGGCCTCGACCTTCTCGGCCGCTACGGCGGCGAGGAGTTCATGCTGATCCTGCCCGGGACGCCGCCCGAGGACGCGTACGCGCTCGCCGAGAAGCTCCGCGCGCTGCTCATGAAGACGCCGCTCGCCCTGGCCAGCGGCGACTCACTGCGGCTGACGATCAGCATCGGCATCGCCGGCGGCGTGGGCGGTCACCTGCGCCCCGACCGACTCACCGGCGATGCGGACGCCGCGATGTACTCGGCGAAGTCGCTCGGCCGGAACCAGACCTACGTCTTCAAGTCGGTCGACGACAACACGGTGATCCCGCGCGCGCCAGTGTCCGCGGAAGGACGGCGCAAGGCGGCGGCGATCGGCAAGTGGGCCAACGCGACCGCGACCGATGCGCTCGCATCGGTCCTGGCCTGGCAACCGCACCACCGCGGCCGGCCGTCTGACATGATCGCGGCGCTTGCGACCCGGGTCGCCGCGCAGATGGCGTTGCCCGAGGAGGAGATCGAGCGGATCCGCATCGCGAGTCTGCTCCACGACCTGGGCAAGCTGGCGATCCCGCACGAGATCCTCGACAAGGCCACCGAGCTGACCGAGTGGGAATGGCAGGGCATCGCCGAGCACCCGCGCATCGGTCAGATGATCCTCGAGCAGGCGACGACCCTGCGCGACGCGGTCCCGATCGTCCTGCACCACCACGAGCGGTACAACGGGCATGGGTACCCGCACGGCCTCAAGGGGCGCGAGATCCCACTGGGCGCCCGCGTGGTGGCGGTCGCCGACGCCTACCACGCCATGGTTCACGACCGACCCTACCAGGCCGCCAAGACGCACGCAGAGGCGCTCGCCGAGCTCGAGCGGCACGCCGGCACCCAGTTCGACCCGGAGGTCGTCAAGGTCTTCGTCCAGCTCTACAGCCAGGGCGTCCCGGCCGATGGGCTCCACGAGGTCGATCGCCTTCACAACGACGCCCACGGCGGCGGGATGCAGCCGATCCGGCGCCTCGCGCCGGCCGGGCTCGAGCCGCCTGCCGACGTCGAGCGCCAGGAGGCGACGGGCTGATCAGAAGGGCGTCTCGTACGCCTCCCGCATCTCAGCCAGCGAGACGGCCAGCTCGCCGATCCTGAGCTCGACGCCGGTCGCTATGCCGAGCCGGACCGCCGGCACGCCGGCCGCGTCGGCGGCGGCCAGCAGGTCACGCGCCCGGCTCGACGCGACGGCGACCAGCACGCGTCCCGGTCGCTCCCCGAACAGTGCGCCGGTCGGCGTGCCGTCCCAGGCTTCGGGCATGGACACCACGGCGCCGACGTTCGCGGCGAGCGCCATCCTGGCCAGTGCGACCGCGAGCCCGCCCACCGAGACGTCGTGCGCGCCACCGATCATGGTGGCCTCCGCCAGCCGCGACAGCAGCGCGACCAGTCGCGCTGCTGTCGCGAGATCCAGTGCCGGCCGGCCACCGATGGAGCCCCGCAGCGCCGTTATCTCGGCAGCCGCCAGGCCGTCCGCGACGACCCCGGACTCGCCGAGCAGCCAGACCTCGTCCCCGGCGTGCCAGCGCAACGGCACAGCTGCCGCCCGGTCTTCGATGAGGCCCACGGTCCCGATCACCGGTGTCGGCACAATGCCTCCGTCCGGGCCGCCGTTGTAGAGGCTCACGTTCCCCGACACGACGGGGATACCGAGCGCGCGACAGGCGTCGGCGACGCCGTCGACGGTCTCGCTCAGCTCCCAGTAGCCCTCCGGCGTCTCCGGGTCGCCAAGGTTGAGGCAGTCGGTCACCGCGACCGCTGACGCGCCGGAGCACGCGACGTTCAGCGCTCCCTCGACGACCGCGGCCGCCGCGGCGGTGCGTGGGTCGAGCGCGCCGACCCGCCCCGGACCGTCGATCGCCAGAGCGAGCGCGCGGGAGGTGCCCTTGATCCGCAGCAGCGCGGCATCACCGGCGCCGGGACCGACCACTGTGTTCGTGCCATTCATGTGGTCGTAGCGGCGCCACACCGGCCGCCGCGACCGAACGTTGGGCGACGCCAGCAGATCGAGAAGGTCGCGCGGCGTGACCCGGCGCGCGGCGAGCGGCGACTGGTCCATCGCTCGACGCGACTCCAGGTCCTCGGGCGCCCGCGCATCGAGCACGTAGCGCGGAGCGTCGTCGGTGAGAGTCCGGCCGGGCAGCTCGCAGACCACCTCGCCCCCCGCGCTGCAGCGCACGACCGGCTCGTCGATGACGCTGCCGATCTGCGCCGCCTGCAGACCGTAGCGCTCGAAGACGCGCTCGACCTGCTCGACGTCGCCCACGCGTGCGACCAGCAGCATCCGCTCCTGCGACTCGGAGAGAAGCACCTCGTACGGCGTCATGCCACGCTCGCGCCTGGGGACGCGGTCGAGGTCGACCTCGCAGCCGGTGCCGCCGCGCGACGCCAGCTCGGAGAGCGCGCACGTCAGACCGGCCGCGCCGAGATCCTGCATGGCGACCACCGCGCCGCTCGCGTGGAGCTCGAGGCACGCCTCCATGAGGAGCTTCTCGAGGAACGGGTTGCCAACCTGCACCGCCGGCCGCCGCGCCTCCCGCCCGTCGTCGAGCGTCGCCGATGCGAACGAGGCGCCCTGGATGCCGTCGCGGCCGGTCGTCGCGCCCACGAGGAGCAGCGCGTTGCCGGGCCCACCCGCTCGTCCCAGCGTGAGTCCCTCGACCGGCGCCAGGCCGATGCACATCGCGTTGACCAGCGGATTCGCGGAATACGACGCGTCGAAGAAGATCTCGCCGCCGACGTCCGGGACGCCGATGCAGTTCCCGTAGCCGGCGATCCCGGCCACGACGCCGCCGAACAGGTACCGGTTGCGTGCGGCCGCGGCGGCATCGGTCGTGGTGTCGGGCTCGAGCGGACCAAAGCGGAGCGCGTTGAGCAGCGCGATCGGCCGTGCGCCCATGGTGAAGATGTCGCGGAGGATGCCGCCCACGCCGGTGGCGGCGCCCTGGTACGGCTCGACGGCGCTCGGATGGTTGTGGGACTCGACCTTGAAGACCGCGGCGAGTCCGTCACCGATGTCGATCGCTCCGGCGTTCTCGCCGGGCCCCACCACGACGCGCATGCCGTCACTCGGAAGTCGCCCGAGGAGGGCTCGGGAGTGCTTGTACGAGCAGTGCTCCGACCACATCGCGCCGAACATGCCGAGCTCGACGTCGTTCGGGTCCCGCCCGATCAGGTCGACGATGCGCGCGTATTCGGCCTCGGTGAGGCCGTGAAGCGTCCGCGGTGGAGCGGAGGTCGCGGTCAGCTTCGGGCGAATCGGGTCAACAGCCCGATCAGCACGATCAGCGACGAGAGCAGGAAGATGATGCCCGCGGGCGTGAGCGAGCGGAGCAGCTCGGTGATCTCGGTGGTGTTCGCGCCCAGCACCTCGACCACCACGAAGAGGACGCCGAGGCTCAGCGCCCACACGAACGCGATGAGCAGTCCGAGCACCTGGAGGATACCCGGCCGCGCGCGGAAGAACCCGGCGATGGCAAGGATCCCGAGAACGAACACGAGCGCGGGCACCGGCGCCGCGACCGCGAAGTACGCCTGGTCCGCGAGCCGCGAGCCGACGTCCGGCAGCTCCCGCCAGAACGCGACCTGGTAGCCGTCGGCGCTCCCGAAGCTGCGTGCGTACAAGGACCCCGTGTCGTACGCGAACGGCAGCAGCCAGGCGACCGCAAGCCCGACGGCGCCGATGATCAGGACGAGCGGCCCGAGCACGGCGCCGCCCTGCGCCGAGGCCGGAGCCGAGCGCGCGGCAGAGCCGGCGGCCGGCACCGGGTATGGGGGCTGCGGCTGATACGCCGGCGCGGCGGCGGCGGGGGTGGGGCGCAGATTCGCCCCGCAGTTCTGGCAGAACGGTACGCCGGCGCGATTCAGCGTGCCGCAGCGCGGACAGGTCTGCATCCCCTCCGGCGCGGCGGGCCGCTCCACGGTCGCGGCGCCTGGGGCGACGAGTCGCTGCCCGCACTGACGGCAGAACGTCACGCCCGGCCGGTTCTCCGTGCCGCACCTCGGACAGAGGGTGCCCTCGCCGACCGGCGTGGTGGGCGGCACGCTTTGTGCGGGCGCGGCGTCGGCCGGAGGCGGCCACGCTGTCGCGTCGGCAGTGGTGGGTGTCTCGAACGACTCGACCGCGCTGGGTGGTGCGGCCGCGGGCTGCGGCTCGTTCGGCGCGGAGGCCGCCTGCGGGACGGTCTCAAACTCCTCCGCGGCCTCGGCCTCGCCCGGGACGCCGGGGCGCTGATCGCCTGCCGGGGACTGCTCGGGGTCGTCGGGCATGCGCGGACCTCCGGTTGGGGAGCTCAGCGGAGTCCCGGCATCATAGCCGACGCTCCGCCGCCGCCGGCTGCCGCGCGAGCCAACGCTCGAGCGAGCGGAACAGCGCGAGCCCGTCCTCGCCACCGATCTCGCGCTCCGCGGCACGCTCCGGATGCGGCATCAGCCCGAGGACGTTGCCGCGCTCGTTGAGGATGCCGGCGATGCTGCGCAACGAGCCGTTGGGGTTTGCGTCATCGGTCGTGCGACCCTCGGAGTCGGCGTAGCGAAGCGCGACGCGGCCGCTCTCCTCGAGCTCGTTGAGGGTCACCTCGCCGGCGTGGTAGCGGCCTTCGCCGTGACTGATCGGCAGGCGGATCAGCTGACCGGCGTCGAGCGATCCGAGGAACGGGCCGTCGGCCTGCTGGACCCGCAGCCACTGCCACTCGCAGCGATACTCCAGGCTGACGTTGCGCATCAGTGCGCCGGGCAGGAGCCCGGCTTCGGTCAGCACCTGGAAACCGTTACACGAGCCGATCACCGGACCGCCCGCCTCGGCGAACGCGGACACCGGATCCATGATCGGCGAGAACCGGGCGATCGCACCGGTGCGGAGATGATCGCCGTGCGCGAAGCCGCCCGGCAGGACCACCGCATCCGGCTCGCCGATCTCGGTCTCGGTATGCCAGGCGAGGCGCACGTCCCACCCGAGGAGTCCACCCACGTGAGCGAAGTCGCGCTCGCTCCATGTCCCCGGGAAGACGGCGACGACCACCCGCGGCGCGGCGCTCACACGTCGCCTCCCGGCACCTCGTCGGCGCGCACGTCGAAGCGGTACGACTCCATGACCGGGTTTGCGAGGAGGCGGCGGCACATCTCGTCGACCCGCGCACGCGCCGACTCGGCGTCGTCCGCATCGAGTGCGAGGCGCATGAGCTTCCCCGTGCGCACCTCGTCGACCTCGGCGTAGCCCAGTGCTCTCAGCCCGGATGCGATCGTCTGCCCCTCGGGGTCGGCGATACCGGGCCGAAGGTTGACTTCCACGTCGGCCAGCCAGCGCATCACCGCCGCGCGGCTGGCCCCGTGATCCGGGCAAGCGCCTCCGCGTACCGCGCGCGCGTCCCGTCCATCACCTCGGGTGGGAGGCGCGGCGGCGGCGGCTCGCGGTTCCAGCCGCTTGCGATTAGGTGATCTCGGACGTACTGCTTGTCGTAGCTGGGTGGCGAGGAGCCGACGGCGTAGGTGGAGCGCTCCCAGAAGCGACTCGAGTCCGGCGTGAGCAGCTCGTCGATCAGCGTCAAGGCGCCATCGACCAGGCCGAACTCGAACTTCGTGTCGGCGAGGATGAGCCCGACCGATTCGAGGTGGCGGCGCCCGGCCTCGTAGAGCGCGAGACTGCGCCGCTCGAGCTCCCGGGCGAGTCGTGGCCCGACCAACTCCGTCGCCTGCTCGCGCGTGATGTTCTCGTCGTGGCCCGTATCGGCCTTGGTGGCGGGGGTGAAGATGGGCCCCGGCAGCCGTTCCGCCTCGCGCAGGCCGGCCGGCAGCCGGTGGCCGCCCACCACGCCGGTCTCCCTGTATTCGTTCCAGCCCGATCCCGCGAGGTATCCGCGCACGACGCACTCGATGTCGATCCGCCGCGCGCGCTTGACCAGCGTCGCGCGCCCGGCGAGCTCCGGGCGTCGCGCCTGTTCCGGGAAGTCGTCGAGCGCGATCGAGATGAAGTGGTGGTCGCCCAGCCCGCCGAGCCGCTCGAACCAGAACGCGGACAGCCGCGTGAGCACCTCACCCTTGCCGGGGATGGGGTCGTCGAAGACCACGTCGAACGCCGAGATGCGGTCCGTTGCGACGAGCAGGAGCCGGTCGTCCGAGACCTCGTACGTGTCGCGGACCTTGCCGCGATGGACCAGGCGCAGCGCGGGGATGTCAGTCACGGACATGGCGGTCATGGCAGGTCCTCCACTCGGCCTTCGGATGGCTCGGGCGCGCCGCCCCGGTCGCCGCCGAGGCGGTGAATCAGCGCGTCTTCGAAGCGGTCGAAGAGCCACAACACGACGATGATGAGGAGCGCCGACCCGATCGCGACGACGTAGAGCCCCGCGCCCGCTGCAGTGCCCACGGCCGCCACCGCGCACAGCGACGCCGCCGTCGTGAGCCCTCTGACGCTGCCCCTGTCGCGGATGATCGTCCCGGCGCCGATGAAGCCGATGCCGGTCACGACCTGGGCCGCGATCCGGGTGGGATCGGCATCCGGGCCCAGGAACGCGAATCCCGACACGACGGTGAAGATCGCCGCGCCCAGCGCGACCAGGCTGTGGGTGCGGAACCCGGCGGGCTGGCGCTGCAGCTCGCGTTCGAGGCCGATGGCTGCGCCGAGGACGAGCCCCACGGCCAAGCGTCCGATCAGTTCGAGCTGGGTCGCCGCGTCCACGCCGGCCGTCGCACCTCCCGCCTACCACGACGCAGCCGGCCGTCGGCCAGCACGGCGGTCCACCAGCCTGCCAGCCAGGTCCGGAGTCCGCCTGAGCCGAGCGTCAGGCACAGCCAGACGAACACGAAGCCTAGCAGGAGCGGCGCCCCGGGCAGGCTCAGGAGCGCGCCCGAGGCGGCCTGCCGGCCGAGGGGCTGCCAGAGCGCGCGCAGCAGCGCGTAGGCGAATCCGAGGTACGCCGCTCTCAGCAGAAGCGCTGCGATCGCGAGGCCGATCGCTGACCATCGGCCAGCCGCGAGATCCATCACCGCTCCTCGCAGCGCTGCCCGCGGGCCCAGCGCGCCGGCGATGACCTGCCGGATCGCCGCGGAGCGCAGCCCGTCGCCCACGAGGAGCGCCAGCGCGAGCAGCGCGAGGCCCGGCGCGAGCGCCGCCACCACCCGCGCGACGACCGTTCGCCCGCCGATGTCGGGCGACTGCCACTCCGCCGGCGCGACGGTGACGGCGAGGTATCCCAGCACGAGGAGCGCGGCAGCGGTGGGGGCGAGCGCGATCAGCTCCGCTACCCAGATGATCCCGGTGCGCCTTTGCGTCGCCTCACGCTCGGGGGGGAGCGCCGCTACGCCCCCGAACACGACCGCGTCGCAGAGCGCGCGTGCCAGGTTCCCCAGCAGCACGGCACCGATCGCGCTCGAGATGAGCGCACCGATCAGCAGCGGGAACTCCCGTCTTCCGGCGATCGAGGCGACCAGGAACGCCGCGTCGGACGGCGACGGCAGGGGAACGGCGGCGAGCAGCGGAAGCCAGCCGACCGAGACGAGCTCCGAGAGCGCGCCCGCGATCCAGAGCTCGGGGGCACTGGCCGCGACAGAGGCGGCGCGGCCGCCGCGCGCGAGCCAGCCGCGCACTTCAGCGCGCGCGCTTGCCGTCGAGGCCGAGCGCCGCGTACGTGTCCGACACGTGCGCGACCGCGTGCGACGGGTCGAAGATCCGATCGAGCACCGCGGGCTGGAGGCGCCGCTGGATGACCGGGTCAGCGAGCAGCTCGTCGCGGAACGTCCCGTTGCCCGACGCCGCCCTCATCGCGGCCCGCTGCACCAGGCGGTACGCCGACTGGCGGTCGAGCCCGCTCTCGATCAGCGCGAGCAGCACGCCTTCGGAGAAGATGGCACCGCCCAGCGCGTCGAGGTTGGCTCGCATCCGCTCGGGCGCCACGGTGAGCCCGTCGAGCACGACCGCCAGCGTCCGAGTGGCGTACGCCGCGACGCCCAGCGCGCGCTCGAAGACGAACCGCTCCGCCGAGCTGTGGCTGATGTCGCGCTCGTGCCACAGGGCCATGTTCTCGAGCGCCACCAGCGCGTCGGCGCGCAGCAGGCGGGCTAGGCCGCAGACGCGCTCCGCCAGGACGGGGTTTCGCTTGTGCGGCATGGCGCTGCTGCCCTGCTGTCCGGGGCCGAAGGGCTCGAAGGCCTCCGACACCTCCGTGCGCTGGAGGTGCCGCAGTTCGGTCGCGATCCGCTCGAGCGTCCCCCCCAGGATCGCGAGGGTCGTCAGAAGCTCGGCGTGGCGGTCGCGGCTGACGACCTGGGTCGACGCCGGGTCCGGTGTCAACCCCAGCCGTGCGCAGACGTGGCGCTCCACGTCGAGCGTGACGTTTGCATGCGTCCCGACCGCGCCGCTGATCTTCCCCACACCGATCGCCTCGCGTGCGCGCGCCAGCCGCGTGGCGTCGCGCTCGACCTCGGCGAGCCATCCTGCGGCCTTGAACCCAAACGTGATCGGCTCTGCGTGCACGCCGTGGGTGCGGCCGACCATGAGCGTCTCGCGGTGCTTGATCGCGAGCCGCCGGACCGCGTCGGCGAGGCGAGTGAGGTCGTCGAGCAGGACGTCAGTCGCCTCGCACAACTGCACGGCGGTGGCGGTGTCCAGGACGTCCGAGCTGGTAAGGCCGAAGTGCAGCCACCTTCCCTCCGGACCAAGCCCCTCGGTGACGCTGCGAAGGAACGCGATGACGTCGTGCTGGGCCTCGCGCTCGAGCTCGCGCATGCGCTCCGCATCCACCGCCTTCACACCCGACGCGAGCCGGTCGGCCTCGTCACGCGGGATCCGACCCGCCGCTGCCCACGCCTCTACGACGAGCAGCTCGATTCGGAGCCAGAGCTCGAGCTTGCGCGCCTCGCTCCAGATCGCCTGCATCTCGGGGACGGCGTAGCGCTCGATCATCCGCGAGGATCGATGCGGAGCTCCGCGCCGCCGGCCTGCTCGCGCCGCACGGAGTCGACGCGGTCGCCGAGCGCGGGATCCGACAGCGCCAGGATGCGTGCGGCGAGGTGCGCTGCGTTCTTGGCCCCGGCCGAGCCGATGGCGACGGTCGCGACCGGGACGCCGGGCGGCATCTGGACGATCGACAGGAGCGCGTCCTGCCCTCCCAGCGCGGCGTCGAGTGGCACGCCGATCACGGGCCTCGCCGTGGCAGAGGCAACGACGCCGGGGAGGTGCGCCGCAAGGCCGGCTGCGGCGATGTAGACGCGCACGCCGGACGCCTCGGACTCGGCCAGGTAGGCGCGGAGCGATTCCGGCTGACGATGCGCGCTGATCACGGACGCTTCCCACGGAATGCCGTAGCTGTCGAGCTGGTCGAAGCACCCGCGGAGCGCCGGCAGGTCGGACCGGCTGCCGCACAGCACCGCCACGCTCACCGGGTCGGAGTGATCCACCGGCTTAGGATATGGGGTGGAGGTGGCGTGGACGAGCGGACGCGCTTGATTCCGGCTCCGGGGTGGGCGGTCGCCGAGACCGTCGACCGAGCGTGGGTCGTCGCGGCGGCGTGGCTGTTCGGCGTTTCTGCGCTTGTCGCGTTGTACATGGCCCTGACCGGCCTCGCATCGGCCGATGCCTTCCATGTCGTGGCGGTCGTCCCCGCGGGAGCGTTGCTCCTTGCGTTCGCGGTGCTCGACCCGCAGCGACGCTGGACCGTTCGCATCGGCGCCATCGCGGGAGCATGCGGCGGCATCGTCTGGCTGGTCGCGCTCGTCGAGTTCGGCGGCTCCGATGCGCTCACCGCGCTCGCGATGGGCGGCTTCGCCGCCGGCTCGTTCGCGGCCGGGCGCGCGCTCGCCGCGCTCGAGCGCCCCGGGCGCCGCGCCGCCGAGACACCACGAGACGACCACGCGCAGGGCTGGATCGAGGACGTGGCCTAACCCGCCGAGCTCGCTTCGATCTCCCGAAGCGCGATGTCCGACCGATAGCGGCCGCCCTCGAGGCGGCACTCCTGAACCGCCGCGTAGGCCTCGTGTCGGGCCTGACGGAGGCCCGGGCCGGTCCCGACGAACGTGACCACTCGGCCGCCTCCCGACTCGTATCCCGAGCCTGGGCGGCGCGTGCCACCGTGGAAGCAGAGCCGCGGACCGTCGTCGCCGCGCGCCGCGGGATCGGCCCCCTCGAGCGTGCGTCCCACTGCCGGCTCGCCCGGGTAACCCTCGGACGCGACGACGACCGCGACCGCCGAGGCGCCCCGCACGACGAGACTCGCCTCCGCCTCACCGAGATCGCCGTTCGCGCATGCCAGCAGCGCAGCCCCCAGATCGCCGTCGAGCAGCGGCAGGATCGCCTGCGCCTCGGGATCGCCGAAGCGCGCGTTGAACTCGAGCACGTGCGGCTCGCCGTCGACGACCATCAACCCCGCGTACAGGACCCCGGAGTACGGACTGCCGTCCCGCGCCATCCGCCACGCGACCGGCTCCAGGATCTCCGCGGTGGCACGCTCGATCTCGCCGCGGGCGAACCACGGGATCGGCGCGTACGCGCCCATCCCGCCTGTGTTCGGGCCTTCGTCGCCGTCACCGAGCCGCTTGTAGTCACACGCCGCCGCGATAGGGACGACGCGCTCACCCGAGACGAGCGCCAGCAGGGACACCTCGCGCCCTGAGAGCCGCTCCTCCAGCAGCACGGTCGCACCCGGCCGCCGGCCATCCGGGGACGCGAACAGGTCGCGGATCGCGGCCTCGGTTTCCTCGAGGCTGTCCGGCACCACGACCCCCTTTCCGGCGGCCAGCCAGTCCGCCTTCACGACCAGCGGGGCGCCGTCCGCGGCGGCCCTGCGCGCTCGGTCGAGCGCGTCGTCGCCGCTGTGGAACGCTTGTGCGTCCGGCGTGCGGACGCCGGCTCGCCGCATCACGCCTTTCGCGAACGCCTTGCTCGTCTCGAGCCTCGCCGCATCGCGTTCGGGTCCTAGCACGGGGATCCGAGCCTGGCGCAGCGCGTCGGCCGCGCCCGCGGCGAGTGGCGCCTCGGGTCCCACGACGACGAGCGCGTACCGCTCGCGCGCACAGTGGCGGACGACCGCCTGCGGGTCGAGGATCGGCAGGTCGTTCACGTTGCGCCCGACCGCAGCCGTCCCGGCATTGCCCGGCGCGATCGAGACACGGCCGACCGAGTCGTCGCGCGCCAGCCGCCAGGCGAGCGCATGCTCGCGAGCCCCGCCGCCGAGAACGAGGACGTGCATCGGCGGCGCGCGCCCCGTCAGGGAACCGGTGTCGCGCTCGGCGAGGCGGCGCCGCTCGCGCCGGGGGTCGGCGCGCCGACCAGGTCGGCAAGGCGGTTGAGGACGCGGTCGAGCTCTTCCAGGCGGGCGTCGTAGGTCGCGAGATCGCCCTGGGTCAACGCCTCCTGCGCCTGGTCGTACAGCTCCTGCGCCCGCTCCACCAGCGCGGCCACGTCGCCGGGCGGCGGCTCGTTGCCGTTCCCCTCCTCGGGAGGCGGGACGGCCGCCTCCCCGAGCAGCTGTCGCAGGGCCTCCTCGAGGGTCGGCGCGAATGCGACGCGAGTCTGGCTGACGAGGATGACGCGCTTGAACTCGGGGAAGCTCGACGTTGTCGACTGCAGGTAGATCGGCTCGAGATAGATGATCGAGTCGCCCATCGGCAGCACGAGCAGGTTGCCGCGCACCACCGACGAGCCGGATTGGTTCCACAGCGTGAATTGGGCGCTGATGGTCGAGTCCTGGTCGATCCGTGCCTGGACCTGCGCCGGGCCGAGCGTGGTCGAGTCCGACGGGAAGCGGAAACTGATGCGCTCCCCGTAGTGCTCGCCATCGCTGCGGGCGGCGACCCAGGCGACCATGTTCGGCCGTCTCGCGGCGACGATCGGCTCGATCAGGACGAACTCGGCTTCCTCCTCGCCCGGGATGCGCATGATCACGTAGTAGGGCTCGAGCGGCGTCCCGATGGAGTCGACGCCGAACTGCTGCTCCGGGATGGCCCACACGTCGTCCTTGTTGTAGAAGGTGGCCGCTCCCTGCTCGTCCGCGGTCACGTGGTAGAGCAGGTACGCCTCGTTTTGGGCGCGGAAGAGCCACTCCGGGAAGCGGATGTGCGCGAGCAGCTCCTCCGGCATCGCATCCAGCGGCTCGAACAGCCCCGGGAAGATCCTCTCGTAAGCCGCGATGATCGGGTCGTCTGGATCCGCGACGTAGAAGTGGACGCTGCCGTCGTACGCGTCGACGGTCGCCTTGACCGCGTTGCGGAGGTAATTGACCCCCGGGTAGACCTCCGTCAGCGGCTGCGCGTTCGGGTAGCGGTCGCTTATGGTGTAGGCATCGGCGATCCACACCAGGCGGCCTCCGGCGGACACCAGGTACGGGTCGGGGTCGAACTCCAGGAACGGCGCGATCTCGGCGAGCCGATCCTCGATCTGGCGGTTGAAGAGAACCTGGCTGTCGCTCGTGAGCTGGTTGCTGATCAGCAGGTTGACATCGCCGAAGCGGAAAGCGAACAACAGTCGAGCGAGCAGGTTGTCGAGACCGATGCCGTTGTCGCCCTGCCAGCTGGTCGTCACGCTGCGCTCTTCGAGCGGGTAGTCGAACTCATCGGTCGTGGTGTCGACGATGACGTACGAATCGGTGGCCTGGCCGAAATAGATCCGCGGCTCGCCGACCGGCAGGTCGGGCTCGCGGTTGATGCCGCTCACCAGGTAGTCGGGCTGTCCCTCGGGCGTGACCGCGTCGACCGGCACGGCTGTGATGCCGTATCCGTGCGTGAAGACCAGCCGCTCGTTCGTCCACGTCCTGGCGCTCGCGTTGAGCTTCTCGGTCCGGATCTCGCGGCCGGAGAGCATCACCTGGCGCTCCTCGCCGTCGATCTCGTAGCGATCGATGTCGACGTCCACGAACTCGTAGTACTGCCGCAGGATTTGCTGCTGGCCGAACGTGACGAGCAGCGGCCGGTAGTCCCACAGCCGCGCGTTGCGCAGCGTCGCGTCCTCCGCCTCGAACAGCGCGCGGGTGGGCGGCGCCTCGCCGGTGAAGCTCCGCTCGTCGATCGCATCGAGGTCGAACGCATCGCGGGTGGCCGCGATGTGGCGCTCGATGAACGGCCGCTCGACGGCGAGCTCGTTCGGGACGACCTGAAGGCGCTGGACGGCCGCGGGGTAGATGCCTCCGACGATGAGCGACAGCCCGAGCCACGCGCCGAGCGCGAGGACGAGCATCCACAGCGTCCGGAACCAGATGTTCGCGAGCAGCAGGGCAGCCGATGCCAGCGCGACGAACGTCAGGATGAAGTAGGCGGGACGCTGCGCGTTCGCATCGGTATAGCTCACGGCCTGCATGGCGCCGCCGATGCCGCGGTCGGAGTAGACCAGCTCGAGGATGTCGAGCTGGTACCCTGCGGCGATGGCGACCAGCAGCAGCGCGCCGAGGATCGAGAGGTGCGCTCGGACCGGCGCCGTCAGGTGGAACTGCCAGCGCATGGTGCCCACGGCGTATACCGCCAGCGTCAGGCCGATGACGACCAGCAGTGTCGTGACGGCCCAACTCTGGATGAAGCGCAGGAAGGGGAGCTCGAAGACGTAGAAGCCGACGTCGACGCCGAAGTTCGGGTCGCTGCGGCCAAACGAGCCGCCGTTCGCGAACAGCAGGATCTGCTCCCAGCGCGCTCCCCATGACGCCCCGAAGGCCAGGGCCAGCAGCACCGCCACGACGACGATCGCGATCATTGCGGGTCGCGCGACGTCCGGGATCTCGAAGGCACCGATCCGCCGGACGGGGACCCGCGGCGCGAGCCGCCGCGCCGCTAGCGCGCTCGCCAGCGCGACGACGGCGAAGAGCAGCGTGCCGGCGACGAACCACCCGAGCTGCGCCGCGAGGCGCGTGAGGAATACCTGCCGCATCCCCAGGCTGTCGTACCACATCAGGTCGGTGACGAAGCCCGCCACCGCGCTAAGGATGGCGAAGAGGAGTCCGATCCCGAGCAGGACCACGACGATCCGCGCGCCACGACCGAATCGCGCGACGATCCGGCGAGGCGGCGTCCCGTCGTCGTCGTCGTCGTCGAACGCGCTGCCATTGCCGCCGCGACGCCGCGACCGGGGCGGGAGACTGCGTCCCTCGCGCCGGGCGTCCTGCTCCTGCTGCCGCCGCTGCAGCTCCTCGAGGAAGTCGTCGAAGATGTTCCGCACTCGGCGAGATGCTAGCGCGTCACTCCCACTCGATCGTCGCGGGCGGCTTAGAGCTGATGTCGTAGACGACCCGGTTCACGCCGGGCACCTCGTTGACGATTCGCGCGCTGATGCGAGCGAGCAGCTCGTACGGCAGCCGCGCCCAATCCGCGGTCATGCCGTCCTCGGACGTCACCGCACGGATCGCGCACACGTTGGCGTAGGTGCGGCCATCGCCCATCACCCCCACCGTGTCGATGGGCGTCAGGATGGCAAAGCTCTGCCAAAGCTCGTGGTACAGCCCCGTCGACTTGATCTCGTCGATGACGACCCAGTCCGCCTCGCGCAGCGTTTGCAGCCGCGCCTGCGTCACCTCGCCGATGATCCGAATCGCGAGACCCGGGCCGGGGAACGGCTGGCGAAGGACGATCGCCTCCGGCAACCCGAGCTCGAGCCCCACGGCGCGTACCTCGTCCTTGAAGAGATGCCGCAGCGGCTCGATCAACCGGAAGCGGAGGTCGCTCGGCAAGCCGCCGACGTTGTGGTGCGTCTTGATCTTGGCGGAGGCCTTCGACGCGGACGTCTTGGACTCGATGACGTCGGGGTACAGCGTCCCCTGGGTCAGGAAGTCGATCGCGCCCAGGCGGGCCGCCTCCTCCTCGAAGACGCGGATGAACTCGTCGCCGATGATGCGCCGCTTCTCCTCGGGATCAGTGACCCCGCGGAGGCGTCTCAGGAAGCGGTCGCGCGCGTCGACCATGTGCAGGCGCATGCGGTAGTGCCCGGTGAACGTCTCGCGCAGCAGCTCCGACTCGCGCTTGCGCATCAGTCCATGGTCCACGTAGATGCACGTCAGCTGGTCCCCCACGGCGCGATGCACGAGCGTCGCCGCCACGGCGCTGTCCACGCCGCCGGATAGTGCGCAGATGACGCGGCCGCTGCCGACGGTTCCCCGGATGTCGGCGATTGCCCGAGCGACGAAGCTCGACGGCGTCCAGTCGGCGCGCGCGCCGGCGATCCCGAGCACGAAGTTGCGGAGGATCTCGCGGCCCGCGGGCGTGTGGGCGACCTCGGGGTGGAACGAGAGGCCGATGAACCCGTCGCCGTTGGACATCGCGGCGTACGGGTTCGTCTCAGACGACGCGATTCCCCGGAACCCGGGCGGCGGCTCCAGCACGTTGTCGCCATGACTCATCCAGACCGCGGTGGATGGACCGAGGCCCTCGAGGATACGTCCGGCCTCGCCGATGCCGATGACCGCCGGACCGTACTCGCGCCGCTCGGCCGGCGCGACGCGGCCGCCCAGCTCGTGCGCCATGAGGTGCATGCCGTAGCAGATGCCGAGCACTGGGATCCCGGCCTGCCAGATGCGCGGATCCGGCCGCGGAGCGCCGTCGTCGTACACGGAGCTGGGACCGCCGGACAGGATCACGGCGCGCGGCCGGCGGCGCTCGATCTCGGCCCAGGGTGTGTCGTGAGGGAGAAGCTCCGAGTAGACGTGCAGCTCCCGGATGCGACGGGCGATCAGCTGCGCGTACTGCGAACCGAAGTCGAGGACCACCACGCTGTCCGGCTCGCCCGTCGCGGCCGACTCCGGCGGACGCTCGTCGACCGGCGCATGGAGTGCCTGCTCGAGGTAGACCTCGACCTCGGCGTCGTCGGGGACAAGGACGCGGTGCCCGGCGTTCGCCGCCTCGCCGTGGACCGTCCGCCCGCGCTGCGAGGCCTCGTCTGTGTCGGTCACCTCGCCTCGGCCGGTCGTGCCCGTGGTCAGCGCGGGGCCACGCCTTCGGGCGCGAGCTGCCGCTCGAGGTTCGCGAAGTCCGCATCGGCCGCCTTGGCGATCTCGCGCTTGATGACCAGCGAGAGGAGTCGCCAGGCGCCGGGCGGACGCATGCGGAACGTCCAGTCGAGACGCGTGCCGTCGCCCTCCGGGACCAGCCGCGTGTCCGCGTCGCCGGTGAATCCGTTGTCGTCCTTGGTCGTGAAGGCGAACCGGTGACCGGGCTCGTACGCGATGACCGTGCAGTGGATCACGGCGGTGCGCCCACGCGCGGTGCGCTCCATGCGGAAGTCGCTTCCCTTCTCGAGCGCTCCGCCGCCCGACCCCTCGACGCGGGTGATGCCCGCCGCGGTCTGCCACTCCGGGAAGCGCGAGACGTCGGTGATGTAGCCGAAGACCAGATCGGGCGGCGCGGCCAGGCGGATGCTGCGCTCGACCACGATCATCGAGTCACTCCAGCCCGGCGAGCTGCCACGACTTGCCCTCGACCGCCATCGCCGGCGCGATCACCATCTCGACCTCGTGCATCTCGCGCAGCGTCCGCGCCCCCAGCGCGGCCATGCTCTGGCGCAGCGCACCGACGAGGTTCTCTGTCCCGTGGCTCGTCTGCGCCGGACCGAAGAGGATGCGCTCGAGCGTGGTTCGGTTCCCGACGCGGATGCGCGTGCCGCGCGGCAGGGTGGGTGACGGAGCCGCCATGCCCCACGAGAACCCCCGTCCCGGTGCCTCCACGGCGGCGGCGAGCGGCGACCCCAGCATGACCGCATCCGCTCCCGAGGCGATGGCCTTGGCGATGTCCCCGCCGGTGCGCATCCCGCCGTCGGTGATGATCGGGACGTATCGGCCCGTCTCCGCGAAGAACCGATCGCGGGCCGCCGCGACCTCGATCGTGGCGCTGACCTGCGGGACGCCGATGCCGAGCACCTCGCGTGTCGTGCACGCGGCGCCGGGACCGACGCCGACCAGGACCCCGGCCGCGCCCTGCTCCATCAGCTGGTATGCGGCCTCGCCACTCACCGTGTTGCCGACCAGGACCGGGAGCTTCAGCGCGCCGGTGAGGTCGGAGAGGTTCAGGACGCGCCCCGTCGTCGAGATGTGCCGGGCGCTCGAGACCTGGGACTGGACGAGGAAAAGGTCCGCGCCGGCGCCGGCGGCGAGCTCCGCGTGCTCCCAGGCGCTGGCCGGCGTGGTGGCCACGGCCGCGATGCCGCCATCGGCCTTCACGCGGCTGATGATCCGGGCGACGAGGTCGCCGCGAATAGGCGCCTCGTATGCCTCGGCGAGGACGGCCTGGGCGGCCTGCGCCGAGTCCGCAGCGGCGACGCGCTCGATCACCGGCGCTGGGTCGTCGTAGCGGGTGTACAGCCCCTCGAGGTTCACGAACGCGAGGCCTCCCGCGTGCCGCATCAGCGTCGCGAACGAGGGATCCGACACAGCATCCATCGCGGCGGCGAGGAACGGGATTCGGAGCTCGACGCCCGCGATCGAGACCGAGAGTTCGACCTCGGACGGGTCGAGCGTGACGACGCCCGGGACGAGCGCCACTTCCTCAAATCCGTAGGTCCGGCGAAGGCGCGTCTCGACGGCGCTGCGCTGCTCGATCATCGCGGCGCCGGATACGAAAAACGCCCGCGGGCGGCTGCGACCCGACGGGCGAGAGTTGGCGCGGTCCGCGTGACTGCTCGAATGCGATGCACGACCCGGCTCCGGCTTTCGGCGGAGTATAGCGAGTCGGCTACCGCACGATCATCTGTTCGCGCCGTGGGCCCACCGAGACGTGCGAGATCGGCACGCCGGCCAGCTCCTCGAGTCGCTCGACGTAGCGCCGCGCCGGCACCGGAAGCTCGTCCCACGAGCGGGCGGCGGTCGTATTGGCCTCCCAGCCGGGAAGCTCCTCGTAGACCGGCTCCAATCGGGCGTACCGGGTGTCCGAAGCCGGGATGGTCGTGACCCGCTCGCCGGTGAGCGGGTCTCGGTACGCCACGCAGACGGGGATGCGGGGGTATCGGTCGAGGACGTCGAGCTTCGTGAGTGCGATCGCCGAGTAGCCGGCCAGTCGCACGCTGAACGAGACGGTCACCGCGTCGTACCACCCGCAGCGGCGCGGGCGCCCCGTCGAGGTGCCGTACTCCTCGCCGCGCTCGCGTAGTTCGTCGCCGTCGGCGCCGGTCAGCTCGGTCGGGAGAGGGCCAGAGCCGACGGCGGTCGTGTACGCCTTGGCGACGCCGACGACGCGGTCGATCGCGACCGCCGGAAGACCGGCGCCGATCGAGGCGCCGCCGGGTATCGGCGACGAGCTGGTGACGAACGGATAGACGCCCCAGTCGAGGTCGCGCATCGTGCCGAGCTGTCCCTCGAGGACGATCCGCGCTCCCGAGCGCATCGCCTCGTCGACCAGCGCCTGGCCGTCGACGACCCGCGGACGCAGGCGTTTCGCGGCAGCCACATACGCATCCGCGATGGCATCGACGTCGGTCGCGCGATCGATCTCGTCGCGGAGCGCCGCATCGGGCGGGTCGTCTGCGACGAGTGCCCCAACCGACCGCCGGATGCGTGGGATGGCCGCCGCGACGCGGCTGCGGAACTCGTCCGCATCGAGCAGATCGACGACCCGGATGCCGCGCCGTGCCACCTTGTCGACGTAGGCCGGACCGATGCCGCGCGACGTCGTCCCGAGGCGCGCCTCGCCGCGCTCACGCTCCTCCAGCTGATCGAGCAGGACGTGGTACGGCATGACCAGGTGCGCTCGGTCGCTGATGTGGAGGTTGTCGGCGGCAACCCCCGCGCGTTCCAGCTCGTCCAGCTCCGCGACCAGCGCGGGCGGGTTCAGCACCACCCCGTTGCCGATCAGGTTGGCGACGCCGGGCCGAAAGATCCCGGACGGCACGAGGTGCAATTTGAATTGCCCTCGCGGGTTCACCACCGTGTGGCCGGCGTTGTTGCCGCCGCCGTAGCGGATCACGAGGTCGGCGTCCTGCGCGAGGTAGTCGACGACGCGCCCCTTGCCCTCATCGCCCCACTGGGCGCCGACGACCGCGATGACCGGCATGTGCGTTGCACCAAACGGCGCCGCTGGCGAAGCGGCGCCTCTACGTGACGGTTGGTCCCGGGCGATTCCCGGGTCATGCGTCAGACCCGGGCGCGGACCTTGTCGAAGCAGTTGCTGCAGTACACCGGACGGTCATTGCGCGGCATGAACGGGACGAGCGCCTGTCCGCCGCACTCTGCACAGATGGCGGCGTGCATCTCACGCGTGCCGTTGCCGGGCCCGACGCTGATGCCCATGGCGCGGTTCTGCTTGGCGATCGAACGGCAGCTCTGACAGCGCTGCGGCTCGTTCATCAGACCCTTCTCGGCGTAGAACTGCTGCTCTCCTGCCGAAAAAAGGAAGTCCATCCCGCAATCTCGGCAGCGGATGGTTTTGTCGGTGTACACGCTCCCGGACCTCCCAGTACCTCGCCGCACTATACACACGGCTTTTCAGCCCACACAAGACCGACACACGGTCCGATCGGAGCCAAGAGCGCGATGAGGCGTAGGATCCCTCTGGAGCGTGGAACGCCCCATGGAGCCCTCATCTCTCGGTGAGCGCGCATATCACTGCCCGGGCGCTCATCGCCGGCGCCGCCGTGTTCGTGTCCAACGCGCTGCTGGCAGGCTGCCTCGGCGGCGGCTCGGGTGGCGTGCCACTGTTCTTGGGCGACGCGACGGTGGAACTGAGTCTCGACCCTCCGCTCGCCGTCGAGCGCAGCGGCCGCTGCGTCTGCAGAGGCGTCTCGGCGGACGAAGTGGTGGATATCTCCGCGGAGGGACTCGGCGAGCTCGACGGGAACCCCCTCTATCTGTCGGTGGACCTCACCGACCGCGGCGCCGGTGACGCGAGCCCCCACGTCCTCGTCGGACTGGTCGGTGTGGGCCCCGAGACGGACGCCCTCCCACCGACCTGGGCGAGTTCTCCGGAGAGCACCGTCGAGCTCGACCTGGAGGATCCCCGGTCGGGAACGGTGAGCTTCAGCGAACTGCCGTTCGTGCAACCGGTCGAGGACCAACCCGGATACGAGATGGACGTCGAGGGCTGGCCGGAGACCATCTCGGGATCGATCACCTGGAGTTGCGGGCCGCTGCGGGAGGCTCAGGCGCCCTAGAGCCGATCAGTAGGCCGGGACCTCCACCTCGCGCGCCGAAGGAGCCATGGTGTAGAAGCGCGTGTTGCTCTTGCGGAACATGAGCGGCACCTCGCCGATGGGCCCGTTGCGGTGCTTGGCGACCTTCGCCTTCACCACCTCGGTGTCGGCGTTCATGTTCTGCTCGCCCTCTCGGTACAGGAAGACCACGACGTCTGAGTCTTGCTCGATGCTGCCGCTTTCTCTCAGGTCGGAGAGTCGCGGCTCGGCGCTGCCACGCTGCTCGACGCCGCGCGAGAGCTGCGACAGGGCGATGACCGGGACCTTCAGCTCCCGCGCCAGCTGCTTCAGCCCGCGGCTGATCTCCGAGACCTCCTGGACGCGGTTGGGCTCGCGCGACTGGGTCGATCCCTGCATCAGCTGGAGGTAATCCACGACGATCAGGTCGAGCCCGTCTTGCTCGACTTCGAGCCGTCGCGCCTTCGTCCGCAGCTCCATGACGGTGAGCGCCGGCGTGTCGTCGATGAACATCGGCGACCGATACATCTCGTTCAGGACGCGCGCGATCTTGCTCCAATCGGTCTCCTCGATGAAGCCCGACTGCAGGCCGCGCGGGTTGATCTCCGCCTCTGCGGAGAGCAGGCGCAGCGCGAGCTGCTGCTTGCTCATCTCGAGCGAGAAGACGGCGACCTTCTTGTTCTCGCGCACCGCGGCGTGCTGGGCGATGTTCAGCGCGAGCGACGTCTTGCCGACCGACGGCCGGGCGGCGACGACGATCAGGTCCGAGGCCTGGAACCCGCCAAGCAGGGTGTCGAGCTGCGTCAGCCCGCTCGGCACGCCGATGATCTGGCCGCGGTGCTCGTGCAGGTATTCGAGGCGATCGTATGCGTCCGCCAGCAGCTTCGAGAGCGGCTCGAAGTCGGCGATCCGCCGCCGGGTGCTGATCTCGAAAAGGATCGACTCGGCACGGTCGATGGCGGTCTCGGCGTCGTTGGCCTCCTCGTAACCGACCGCCGCGATCTTGCCGGCCGCCGCGATGAGGTTCCGCAGGATCGCCTTGCGCTCGACGATGTGCCCGTAGTGCTCGACGTGCACTGCGGTCGGCACGGCGTTGATGAGCGAGGTGAGGTAACCCGGCCCGCCGACCGACTCGAGCCTCCCGCGGCGGTTGAGCTCGTCGGAGAGCGTTACGAGGTCGATGGGCTCGCGCTGCCCGTGAAGGCTGAGCATCGCCTCGTAGACGTCGCCGTGCTGCGCCCGATAGAAGTCGGCCGGCGTCAGGAAGTCCGCGACCTTGAGGATGGCGTCGCGGTCGATGAGGATCGAACCGAGGACGCTCTGCTCGGCCTCGAGCGCCTGCGGCGCGAGCTTGTCGATGCTCATGCGAGCAGCCGGGCGCGCAGACGGCGGGCGGGCGTCATGGGCCATGCATTCAGCCACGCGGCGGCACGCGACTTACGCACAAGCCTGCGAAGGCCGATGTGGACGACGGTGGACACTGGGGATTACGCGCCGACGCTACGGGGCGGCGGTTACCGATTCGCTCACGCCCGCTTATTTCGCAGCCAGTCGCGACAGCTAGTGCGTCGCTATCGCTCCACGTGCTGCGGCGTCACCGTGACCGTGACCTGTGCGTCGACACCGGGCATCAGGTGCACCGTCACGCGATGGTCGCCGACGGTCTTGATCGGCTCCGGAAGGCTGATGCTGTGGCGGTCGACCTCGATCCCCTCGCGGGCGATCAGATCCGCGATCTCGCGGTTGGGGACCGATCCGAAGAGCCGGTTGCGATCACCGGCGCGGACGGTGATCTCGAGCTTCAGCTCCGCGAGCCGCGTCGCGGTCGCCTCGGCCTGGTCGCGGAACGCGCGCTCGCGCTCGTCGCGCTGTCCGCGGTGTCGCTCCCAGTTCTTGACGGCGCCAGCATCGGCGATCACGGCGGCGCTCTGCGGCAGCAGGAAGTTGCGCGCGTACCCGTCCTTGACGTCCTTGATCTCACCCTCGCGGCCGACGCCGCGAACGTCGCGCTTGAGGATGACCCTCACTGCGCCACCTCGACCCGCCGGTCGCGCCAGCGTGCCAGCGCCGCCTGCAGCGCGCGTGGATCCCGCAGCTCCCCATGCTTCTCGAGGAGCCGCGGCAGGTTGTCGCGGATCGCGTCAAATCGGTCGCCCATCACCTCGCGTAGGCGGGCGAGGTCGCGGTCGAGGTCGGCGTCTCCCTCTCGGGCACGCCGCATATGGTCGGCGCGCACGTCGTCCGGCGCGTTGCGGATGAACAGGTCCAGGACGAGTAGCAGGACGGTGAGGTCGTCCGCCTGGCCGATGACCGGGATCGCGTCCGGGATGATGTCAAGGGGCGAGACGAGGTAGACCAGGGCGCCGACGAGGAGCCCTTTCAGGGGCACCGGGACGCGCGGGTCGCGCATGAGACCCCACACGACGCGAGCATACGTCGGCAGCCGGAGGACCATGCCGGCGAGTCGGAGATAACGCCAGCGGCCGAGACTCACCGGCGCCGGCGCTCCGCGAAAGGTGACTTCGTCATGGCGGCGCTCCACGGCTCTGGCAGGCCGCGGATGATACCAGAGCGCTGCGCCGCGGAGGTTGACGATAGAACGTTTGTTCTGGTATGGTGCACCAGGTCGCGACTCGCGGCGCACTGAACAAGGAGGGTGCCCTGACCCGACACGACGCGGAACGCCGTCGGCGGATACTCGAGTACATCGGCCGCGCGGTCGCCGAGCGGGGTTACCCGCCGTCGGTGCGAGAGATCGCCGATGGCGTCGGTCTCGCGTCACCATCGGCCGTCCACCATCATCTCATCGCGCTGGAACGCGAAGGGCTGCTAGAGCGCGGCTCGAACAGCTCGCGCGCGCTCCGGCTCACCGGGCGAGCCGGCATGCCGCGTCGCGGGCCGCACGTCCTTCCCGCCCAGCCCGCGCTCGGACACGGTCGCGTGACCCCGTTCCGCATGCCCGTCGAGACCGATGCGCTGCGACTGCCGATCGTTGGCGAGATCGCCGCCGGCCAGCCCATCGAGGCGTACGAGGACCGCAGCGAGGCCGTCGACGTCCCGCGATCGATGACCCACCGAGAGGACGCGTACGTCCTCCGCGTCCGCGGCAAGTCGATGATCGACGCCCTGATCGACGACGGCGACTACGTCGTCGTCCAGCCGCAGGCGACCGCGCGCGATGGCGACATCGTGGTCGCGCTGCTCGACGACAACGGCGTCACGCTCAAGCGCTTCTATCGCGAGCGCAACCGCATCCGGCTGCAGCCGGCGAATCCCGGCATGGAACCCATCTACGCGACCGAGCTCCAGATCCAGGGCAAGGTGGTGGGCGTCATCCGCAAGCTCGCGTAGAGGCGATGAGCGCGCCGCCGGCGCGCCGCCGTGTCGAGTGGGCGATCCCGTGACGCGGACGATCCTGCACGCCGACCTCGACGCGTTCTACGCATCGGTGGAGGTTCTGGACGATCCGTCTATCGCCGGCCGTCCCGTCATCGTTGGCGGCCACCCGCACGAGCGCGGCGTCGTATCTGCCGCCTCGTACGAGGCGCGCCGCTTAGGTGTGCACTCGGCGATGCCGCTGCGCACCGCGGCACGACTCTGTCCGGAAGGCGTGTTCGTGCCGGGCCGGCCCGAGCGCTATCGAGAGCTCTCCCGGCAGGTGATGCGGATCCTGGCGTCGGTGACGCCGATGCTGGAGCCGATCTCTCTGGACGAGGCCTTCCTCGACGTCACCGCCAGCGCCGCGGCATTCGGCACCGGCGAGCAGATCGGGCGGCTGCTGAAGGAGCGCGTTCGGAGCGAGGTGGGGCTGACGCTGTCGGTGGGCGTCGCGACCAACAAGCTCTGCGCGAAGGTCGCATCGGACCTCCGGAAGCCCGATGCGCTGGTCGTCGTCCACCTTGGGCACGAGGCCGAGTTCCTCGCGCCCCTTCCGGTACGAAGGCTGTGGGGCGTCGGTCCCGGAGCGCAGAGGGCGCTCGCCGAGTCGGGAGTCGCCACGATCGGCCAGCTCGCCGCTCTTCCGCCCGCCACGCTGCGCCGGCGACTCGGCGTCTTCGGCGAGCAGCTCGGCGAGCGTGCCCGAGGCATCGATGACTCGCCGGTCGCCTCGCTCGGCGTACCGAAATCGGTTGGTCACGAGGTCACCTTCGATCGGGACGTGACGTCGCGGTCGGCAGTCGATGCGACGCTGCTGGCGCTCGCGGACGACGTGGCGGCTCGGCTCCGGGATGCCGGGCTCTCCGCGAGCGCGGTCCAGCTCAAGCTCCGCCTCGAGGGGTTTCAGACGCTCACCCGCCAGGCGCCCCTCGGCCATCAGGCGCGCGAGGCGGAGCCACTCTTCGAGGTTGCGCGGAGGTTGCTCCAACAGGCGTGGCCCGCCGAGCGCGCGGTCCGGCTCGTCGGCATCACGGCAATCAACCTCGCGCCGGACCAGCAGCTGACGCTATTCGACTCCGGCTCCGGTGCCGAGCGCATCGCCCGGTCGGTGGACGCCGTCCGTGGCAAATTCGGCCCCGACGCCATCACCCGGGCGCGCCTCGTGGGCGCGCCGCGACGGCGGCGCTTCGACTTCGGCGAGCGGCCTCGGGATCCGACCGGCGAGGCTTGACTCATAGAACAGGTGTTCTATAATCCGCGGTACCAACCTGCAACACCTGTTCGTGTGCCCGGGGCAGGACGACGTATCGGAGCTCGACATGACGTTCATCCCTACCCCGAACCGCATCGACGCTCGCGTGACCTGGGACGCCCGGCGAGACCGTCCGGCGACGGTCGTAGCCGCCGGTCGCCGCCTATCGGTGACGAGGCTGATCGCGCGCCGCGAGGAGCTCGCGGCCTTCCCGGCGACGCGCGGGCCGCGCGTGACGTACCTGGTGACCACGAACGCCGGCGACGTTCGATTGGTGTTCGACGTCCGCCGGCGTGCATGGCACGTCGAGGCCGCGCCGCTCGCCGTCGCCGCGTGACGCTATCTCGAGAGCACGAGCCAGTGGTCCTCTAGAATCGCCGTCGGCCGGGGCACGGCTCGCCGCGCCGCCCGGCGAGCGACAGCGGAGGCCGGTATCGAAATCGACGACGACGCCTCGTTTGCCCGCGCGCGCCTCGGCGACTTCACGGAGGCCCTTGCCGGCGCGGATCCGGTCCCCGGCGGCGGGAGCGCCGCCGCGGTGGCGGGCGCCGTCGCGGCTGCCTTGGTCCAGATGGTCGCGCGCCTGACGATCGGCAGGGAGAAGTACGCGGCCTTCGAGCGGACTGCACTCGACATCGACGCCGCGGCGGCGCGGGCACGAATGCAGCTTCTCGAGCTCGCGGATCTCGATGCGGCCGCCTACCGCGCCTTCGTCGCCGCACGCCGAAAGCCGCGGTCGACCGACGCCGAGCGCGAGGCGCGTCGCGTGGCGACAGAGCGCACGGCGCAGGACGCGGTGCGGGTCCCGCTCCGCGTGACGCGTGCGGCCGCGGAGGTGACATCTCTCGCGGCGCGCCTCGCGGCATCAAGCAATCCGAACGCCTCGAGCGATGTGGGGGCGGCCGCGCATCTCGCCGCGGCCGCCGCACGCGCCGCCGCGCTCAACGTACGCATCAATCTGCCATCGCTGGGCGACGCGGACCCGCTGCGCGAAACCGCGACGGCAGAGCTCGACGGCCTGCTCTCGGCGGTTCAGCGCGAGGAGCGCGCGGCGCTCGAGCAGGTCGAGATGGCGCTCGCCTGACGGCCGTGACCGCGCGCCTTCTCGACGGCCGGCGGGTGCTTGAGCACCTGGCCCAAGCCGTGCGCGAGCGGGCCGATCGGCTCGTCTCCGAGGGCGCCATCCGGCCGCGACTTGCAGTGATCCAGTTCCATGCCGAGGGCCCCGGCGCGGTGTATGCGTCGCGCCTCGCGTCGTCGGCCGAATCGGCCGGGATCGAGCCGATGCGGATCCTCGCGCCGGCCGGGATCGTGCTTGGAGAGCTGGCCGCGATCGTCGAGCCGCTCAACCGTGACGCCTCCGTAGCGGGCATCGTGCTCGTCCAGCCGGTGCCGCCGCCAATCGACCGCGAGGCGGCGGTGATGCTCGTCGACCCGGCCAAGGACGTGGACGGAGCGCACCCGCTGACCGCGGGGCGCCTGGTCCGCGGTGCGAGCACGTTCGTGCCTGCCACGGCGTTGGCGGTGATGGCCGTGCTCCGGCATTACGAGATCCCGATCGCGGGACGTCGTGCCGTCGTCATCGGTCGCAGTGCGGTCGTCGGCCGTCCGGTGGCGGGGCTCCTGCTCGAGGCCGATGCGACCGTGGTCGTGTGCCACACGAAGACGTCGGATCTCGCCGGCGAGACGCGGCGGGCCGAGATCCTCGTGACCGCCGCGGGCGCACCAGGGCTCGTCCAGCCGGACATGGTCGCGCCCGGTGCGGTCATCGTGGACGCGGGCTACACCACGACTCCGGCCGGGCCGCGCGGCGACGTCGCGTTCGACGCGGTCCGCGACATGGTCGCCGCCATCACGCCGGTGCCCGGCGGCGTCGGCCGCGTCGCACCGATGATGGTGGTCGAGCAGACTGTTCGCGCCGCCGAGGGCACTCTGTCACCCGGCTGAAGCGGCCTCTCTCGGATTGTCCGCCACGGCCGCGAGGATCGCCTTCACTTCGAAGGGCGTCAGGCCGGGATGTTTCGAGAGGATCAGCGCCACGAGGCCGGCGATGTGAGGCGCGGCGAAGCTGTTGCCGACCGCCGACATGGTCCCGCGATCCTTCCACGCCGTCGGCACCTGGACGCCCCAGGCGCCGAACTCGACCGGCGGCGACGGGTTGTAGTAGAAATGCCAGGGGTCCGGCACGTCGTGCGCCGCCACTGAGAAGACCGACGAGAACAGCGACGGGTAGCTCGCGCCCGGGACGTTGTTGGCGGCGCTCACCAGGGCGACGCTCTTGAAGTAGGCCTCGTCGACGATCTCGTGGAAGATCGGGAAGAGCGCCTCGCTCTTCGACGAGAGGCTTAGATTGGCGACTTGGACGCCGCGCTCGACCGTCCATTCGAGGCCACGCGCGAACGCGGCGCCTTTGCCGCGCAGGTCGCCGCCGAGCACGCGCACCGACACGAGATCCACGTCGGGAGCCAGGCTCAGGATGATACTGCCGCACGCCGTGCCGTGGCCGAACATATCCCCGGCTAGGTCATTACCGACGACCTGGGGCTCACCTTCGACCATCTCCACTGCCACGCTCTCGATGACTCGACCGCGGAGCATCGGGTGATCCACCTCGAGGCCGCTGTCGACGATGGCGACCGTGACACCGGCGCCGGTCGCGCCGCCCCACGCCCACTCCCGGTCGATCGTCGCGAGCGGAAAGGCTCGCGCCAGGCGCGAACGCGCCTCGGCGAGGAACGGCTCGCTCCACGCGAGCGCTTCGTCAGCCGCGCTCACCGCCGCCTGGGCGACCGCGCGGCGCGCTCGGCGATGACAGCCAGGATGTCGGCGACCAGCGCTCGTTCGCCGTCACCGAGCCGGCGAAGCGCGGCGACGTGCTCGACGACGCGCCACAGCGGGTCGTCTGGATCGGTGTCGAGCGTTGCAGTCGCCTCGGATACGACGATGTCGACCGCCTCCGGGCTCAGATCATCGCCGACGCTGGCCAGCGCGCTCCGAAGGAGGCTGGCGGTATCGCGCTGGACGCGCGCCACGTTGATCGCCGTCGCGGCCTGTCCGGCGAAAACGGCGAGCAGCTCCATGTCACGCAGCGAAAACGTCGGCGAGCTGCGCTTGTCGAGGACCTGGAGCACACCGATAGTCGCCTGGCCGTCCACGAGCGGCACGGCCGCGATCGAGCGCGGCACGTACCCGGTCCGCTCGGCCGTCCGCCGGTCGAAGCGCGGGTCGCTGGCCACGTCGGACAGGGCGAGCGCCTGGCCGGTGCTATAGACGAAGCCCGCGATCCCCTGCGACGGTGCGACCGAGAGGCCGATGGCGCCCGCGCCCTGAGGACCTGCGGCGACTCGGAACTCCAGACGGTCGGGGTCCTTCTCGAAGAGCGCGATCGACGCCGCCTCGGCGTCGAAGAGCGTCGCGGTGGTGTTGACGATGGATTGGAGGAGCGCCTGCTCCGCGCCGCTCAGCAGCCGACGCGCCAAAAGCGACCGCCGCGCGGCGGCCCGGATGGCCTCCAACGCGGCGGGCAGGTTACGATCGGGCATCGAGCCCGATGAGGGTACGCTACTGCGGCCGCGTCGGCGAAGCTCCGTGACCCTCGACGTCGTCGTCGTCGCCGGTGGCCTGCGGCCGCGTCGGCGAAGCCGCGTGACCCTCGACGTCGTCGTCGTCGCCGGTGGCCTGCGGCCGCGTCGGCGAAGCCGCGTGACCCTCGACGTCGTCCTCCGTGGACTGTGGCTTGTTCCAGGACATATCTACCTCCTTATGGTTAGTCGGTCGCATGGCGACCTGCCGGTACATTAGCCGCCTACTCGTGTCTTCGGAAAGCCGGTAGCGGACACGACCGCTGTCGTACCACGGACAATACGGGTGTCAATCCTTGGTCAGCGCTCGGCGCGGCGCGCGAGTGCCTCGAGGTCGGCGATAAGCAGCGACTCCCGCTCGATCCGCACCAGACCGTCATCGACGAGGCCGCTCAGCAGGCGGTTCACGCTCTGGCGCGTCCCGCCGATCATCGAGGCCAGGTCGGACTGCGTGTAAGGCCAGTCCAGGGTCACCTGCCCGCGCGCCGACGGATTGACCTCGCGCGCCAGCCGGGTCAGCCGCATCGCGAGACGACCGGCGAGGTCGAGGAAGTGCAGCTCTTCGACGTGGCCGGTGATGCGGCGGAGCTCGCGAGCCAGGCTGGCCAGCAGGGCCCTGCGCAGCCCGGCGTCTCGGTCCAGCAGGTCCTGGAGCACCTCGCGCGGAAGGGCCAGGGTCTCGGTGGGCTCGAGCGCCGCGGCGGTTGCGGAGCGCGGCGCGCCATCGAGAAGGCTCAGTTCGCCGAAGAAGTCACCTGGGCGAAGGGTGGCGATGATCGCCTCCTCTCCCTCAGCCGACGGCAGGATGATCTTCACCGCACCCGCCGCTA
>JBHENJ010000055.1:0-16278 GCA_046262115.1 Candidatus Limnocylindria bacterium
CGTCGCGGTCGTGGCGATCGTCGTCGCGCGCCATGGCAGCGGCGTTGGGCGGACCCAGGAGACGAGCGCCACACCGACGAGCACCGTGAGCACCAGCCCGTCGGCGTCCGGCAGCGTCGAGGCGTCGCCGAGCCAATCGGCGTCGATCCGTGCGGCGTCGAGCACACCCGATCCTCAGATCGCGGAGGTCTTCAGCAGGATCGAGGAGCAGGTGATCCGGATCCGCGGGCTGCCGCGCCCCGACATCGGCCCCGCCGACATCCTGACCCGGGCGGAGCTTGAAGAGGAGCTGATGGCCGACTTCGAGAAGGACTACACCGATGCCGAGCGTCGCGCCGACAACGTCACGCTTCGGGCGATGGGACTCCTTGAACCCGACGAGGACGTGGCCGACCTACAGCTCGCGCTCCTCCAGGGCGCGGTGCTCGGCTTCTACGACGAGGACGAACGCCGCATGGCGGTGGTAAGCGATGCCGGTCTGACGCGCGACGCGCAGGAGACGTACGCCCACGAGTACACACATGCGCTCCAGGACGGAGCGGTCGGGCTGGAATCTATGCGCCTCGACGTTGACGGCGACGACGACGGCGCCATGGCGAGGCTGGCGGTCGTCGAGGGCGACGCGATGATCACGATGTACGCCTGGTCGGCCAGCTACCTCGGTCCCGATGAGCCCGTCCCCAGCGCGGGGTCAGGCGCTTCGGGCGATTCCGACCCGGACGAGGCGCCACCGGTCGAGATCCCCGACTTCCTCATCGAGTCGCTGTTCTTCCCGTACACGTACGGGACCAATTTCATGAGCGCGCTCCACGAGCGCGGCGGCTACGAGGCGGTCAACCAGGCGCTTGACGACCCGCCCGAGTCGACCGAGCAGATCGTCCACCCCGAGACGTACTTCGACGACGAGCAGCCGATCGAGGTCGCGATCCCCGATCTGGCGGCAGAGTTGGGCGAAGGCTGGGAGCAGGTCGAGTCCACCCCGATCGGCGAGGTCACGCTCCGGATCACGATCGACCAGATCGGCGCCAATCGGGGGAGCGCCGAGGCGGCTGCGGCAGGCTGGGGCGGCGATCACCTTGTCGTCGCCGCGGGGCCCGACGAAGCGTTCGCACTGGCCTGGCGGCTGGCCTGGGACTCGCCGGCCGACGCTGCGGAGTTCGCCACCATCTATCGCTCCGCGGCCGAGCAGCTCGACTTTCCCGCTCGGGTCGTGGAGCTCGGCGACGGGACCGTGCTGGTGGCACACGCGTCAACGGCGGACCTCGTCGATTCCGTCGTCGCGATCGCGGGCGGCTGACCGGCTACATCTGGTCGGGGGCGCCGATGGCGAGAAGCTCGAGCGCGTTCGCGAGTACCTGGCGCGTGGCGTGGACCACACGCAGCCGCGCTCCGGTGAGCGCCGCGTCGTCGGAGAGGACCTGGCAGTCCCGGTAGAACTGGCTGAAGTGCGACGCGAGGTCCTGGCAGTAGCGCGGCAGCTCGTGCGTCTCGCGCCGCGCAGCGGCCTCCGCGATCACCTCGGGTAGCTCGAGCAGGCTCTTGATCAGCGTCTGCTCGGCCGGATGTGTGAGCAGCGCGGCGTCGCGGTCGTCTGCCGACAGGCCATGTGCATCCACCGACACGCCGCGCGCCAAGGCCTGGCGCAGGATAGAGCTGCACCGGGCGTGGGCGTACTGGACGTAGTAGACCGGGTTCTCGTTCGACTGCCGCTTGGCAAGCTCAAGGTCGAAGTCGAGGTGCTGCGTCGCCGAGCGTGCCGTGAAGAAGAAGCGGGTCGCATCGGCCCCCACCTCGTCCACGAGCTCGTCGAGGGTGACGAAGGTCCCGGCGCGCTTCGACATCGAGACCTCGTCGCCGTCGCGGACCAGGCGCACGTGCTGGTAGATGATGATCTCGACCGCCGCCGGATCATGCCCGAGGGCGGCCGCCGCACCCTTGAGGCGCGCCACGTCGCCGTGGTGATCGGGCCCGAGGATGTAGACCAGCCGATCGAACCCGCGACCGAGCTTGTCCAGCAGGTACGCGACGTCCGCGGCGAAGTACGTCGGCTCACCGTTCGAGCGGACGAGGACGCGGTCCTTGTCGTCGCCGAACGCCGTGGCGCGGAACCACAGGGCGCCATCGGCCTCGTACGTGTGGCCGGCGTCGCCAAGCAGTCTGAGGCTTTCGGCGACCAGTCCTGCGCGGTGCAGCTCGCTCTCGGCCTTCCAGACGTCGATATGGATCCGCAGCCGCTCGACGGTGCGGCGGATGTCCTCGAGGACGCGGTTCCACGCGTATTCGCCGATGCGCTCGAGCGGGTTCGGCGCGCTCAGCACCTTGGACGGTATCTCGGCGGCCAGCTCGCCGATGTAGGCGCCCTTGTAACCCGCCTCGCCGGACTGGCCCGTCCGTGCGAGATAGACCGACTCCCCGAAGTCGCGGATCTGGGAGCCGTAGTCGTTGACGTAGTACTCGCGCGTGACGTCGTTGCCGGTGGCTTCCAGGACCGATGCGAGCGCGTCCCCCACGAACGCCCCGCGGCCGTTGCCGACGTGGAGCGGCCCGGTCGGGTTCGCGCTGATGAACTCGACGTTGATCCGCTGCGTGCGGCCAGCGTCGCGGTCGGCGTTGGCGTCGACACGGCCGGCGCGGGCGTGGACGCGGCCGTAGGCGGGGCCGGCATCCAGGATCGCGCGCACCTGGTCTGCGACCCACACCGGGTCCAGCGTGAAGTTGATGAACCCGGGGCGCGCCACACTCGTGTCTAGAACGCCCGCGGGGAGCTCGAGGTGTCGCGTCAGGCGTCCCGCGATGTCCATCGGGTCGGCGCGCGCCAGCGGGGCGAGGCGCATGGCGGCATTCGACGCGAAGTCACCGTGCTCGGGCCGGGCGGGACGCTCAATGGTCACGTCCGGCAGCGCCTGCGCGTCGACGTCGAGATCGCCCGCCTCCACTGCTCGGCGCTGCGCGGCCGCCACGGCGACGCGGAGTTGCTGGCGCATCGACTCTTGGGCCGGCATCGGAGCGTGAGTCTAGATGGGCGACGGGTCTGGGGCCGCCCGCGCGGGTGAGCTCATCGGCTCTTGCGGCCGGAGGTGATCCCAGCGGCAATGGGCTGCTGCTGATCTAAACGGCGAAGACGACCTTGCCGCGCTTGACGACGCGGTCCACGAGCGGCGCGCCGATCCAGTACGGGATCTGCTCGGCTCGCGGGACACGCCACACGACGAGATCCGCCTGCTTGCCCGCCTCCAGGCTCCCGATGCGGTCCGCCATCCGGAGGGCGGCGGCGGCGTTGATCGTCGTCGCCATGAGCACCTCCTCGGCCGTCATCCGTAGCCGGATGCGCGCCAGCGACATGGCCAGAGCCAGCGACGGGGACGGCGATGTGCCGGGGTTGAAGTCGGTACCGATGGCGACCGGCACGCCGGCCTCGATGAGCGTCCGCGCCGGCGCGTCCTCCAGCCCGAGATAGAGGCTCGTGACCGGGAGGAGCGTCGCGACAGTGGCGCCGTCGGCAGCGGCGAGGGCGCGGATGCCGGCTTCGTCCACGGCTCCGAGATGGTCCGCGGAGGCCGCGCCGATCTCGGCCGCCAGTTGCGCACCACCGGACGGGCGAAGCTCGTCGGCGTGGAGGCGTGGCACGAGGCCGGCCGCGACGCCGGCGGCAACCGCGCGACGCGACTGCTCGGCGGTGAAGACGCCCTCCTCGCAGAACGCGTCGACGAACCGCGCGAGACCCGCGCGAGCGGCCTCGCCGGCCAGCGGCACCGCGAGCTCGTCGACGTAGGCGTCCGGCCGGCCGTCGTACTCCGCGGGTGTGGCATGCGCCGCGAGGAGGGTCGGAACGATCTCGATCGGCCCTTCGTCGGAGAGGTGGCGGAGGACGCGAAGCTGGCGAAGCTCCGAATCGGCCTCGAGCCCGTAGCCGCTCTTCGCCTCGATGGTGGTCACGCCGTCGGCGAGCATCATGTCCAGCCACGCGCGCGCCGCTTCACCCAACTCGGCCTCCGATGCCGCCCGCGTGGCGGCCACGGTGGACAGGATTCCGCCGCCGCCGGCGAGGATGTCGAGGTACGTCGCTCCCCGTTGCCGAAGCGTCAGCTCGGTCTCGCGACTCCCCGCGAAAGGGAGATGCGTGTGGGCATCGACCAGTCCCGGGGTGACGCATCGCCGCGTGCAGTCGACCTCGTCCCACGCGACGTCCGCCAGGGCACGATCGGTCGCGAGTCGGGATCGGACGTCGCGGGTCGCGCCGACGGCGGTGATCGCGCCGTCCATGCACGCGACGGCACCGTCCTGAATCACGCGAAGGTCCGCGGCCTCGCCACCCCCGCGGGGGCGGCGTGACTCTGCGACCGTCACGAGCTCACTCGACGAGTGGATCAGCAGACCGCGACGCATCGCACTCGGAATGAGGGTTCTCGGGACGCCCGCGTGCGACGAACCCCCGGGTCGAACGATCCGGGGTTCGTCGGCCGACGTGGCGCCGACTTCGGCAGCGTCAGTCCTTGGTGCGGATCAGAACCAGCCCTCCGGCCGATGCGATCGCCGCGGCGACGAACAGCCAGATCGCGAGGAGGCTCGGTGCCGGTTGCCCCATGGTGGTGTTCGGCAATCCGCCCGCCGCGGGCGCCGGCAGAGCCGTCGCGGCCGGTCCGGGAGCCAGAGACGCGGGTGCGCGTGGGCGCGGGCACCGTGTCGCGATGCTGGTCGAGTCACTCGATCTCCCCTCCACTGCAGCGCTGCGCCACGCTTTGTCCGACGGTCAGATCAGCCCGATGCGGGCGACCCGCCGTCGCGTGCTCAGCTTAGTCGCGAGGTCCAGCCCCGTCCCGGAGCGCTCCTAGCGGTCTCGCGCGAGGCGCAGCTCGAGGGCCTGGTCCGCGCTGAAGTTGCGAAGCCGGAGCGTCTCGCCGGCAACCGCGAGGAGCGCTTCGGTCGGCGCCAGCCCCACGAGCTCGCAGTGGTCGATCTGGACGCCCGCCTCGCCGGCGAGCCGGCCGATCTCCGCGACGACCTGCGAGATGCCGGTGGTCTGATAGTCGAGCAGGTTCATGCTGACCTGCGCGAGGCCTGTCTCGTCCAGTAGCAGCCCCATCGCCTGGACGCCGGGCAGCCCACCGTTCGACTCGCGGATCGTGCGCGCGACCCGCCTCGCGAGCGCGAGGTCGCCGCTGGCGAGGTTGACGTTGAAGGCGATCAGGGGCTTGCGGGCGCCGACCGCCACGGCCCCGCCCCTGGGATGCAGCCGCGGTGGGCCGAAGTCGGGGTCGCGCTCGGGGTTGCGTCCGAGCTCCTCCCGAAGCGCCTCGTACTGGCCGCGTCGGATGGTCGAGAGATTGCGCCGATCGTCGCGCAGCGCGGCCTCGGCATACAGGTACACCGGGATCTCGTACTGCTTCGCGATCGACTCGCCGAAGCGGCGCGCGAGGTCGACGCACTCCTCGAGGCGCGTCTGACCGATCGGCACGAACGGGATGACATCCACGGCGCCTATGCGCGGGTGCGCGCCCTCGTGGCGCTCCATGTCGATGAGCTCCAGGGCTCGTCCGACGGCGGCCGATGCCGAGCGCACGACCGATTCCGCCTGTCCCGCGAACGTGACGACGCTCCGGTTGTGCGTCGCATCGCTATGGGCGTCGAGAAGTGTGACGCCGTCGATCTGACCGATGGCGCGGACGATCTCTTCGAGGACCTCCGGCCGGCGGCCCTCGCTGAAGTTCGGGACGCACTCGATCAGGCTGGGCACACCGACCTCGAGAGCATGCAGCGAGAGGCTACGCGCTAAGCGTGGCTCTCCGCAGCCGAAGTGTGACGGACGCCGTCAGTAGCCGTTCCCGCCGCCCTGCTGCTGGCACGCCGCGAGGATGAGCGGGATGATCGCGAGCGCCGCCGCGATGGCGAGCGAACGAGCATCTCGCACGAGCTGCCCGAATCGATCTCTCATGCCGGGCCGGCGGAGCACGGGGCGTGCCCGCGACTACGCCGCACCGGCGTCCAGCGTCGGCAACTGTGGATCCTCCCAACCGGGGAGACGGCCAGCGGCACCGCGGCCAGCAGCACGCCCGCGGCGGCGACAGCAGCGTCGCTCGAACGTCGATCGTCGACGCCAGGATACCGCCGGCCAGCGCGCCGAAGGGCGTGACGCCCCCCAGATGAGGAACCGCATCGAGGCGTTGACCCGCCCCTGCATGTGCTCGGCGGTGATCCTCTGGCGCAGGCTCAGCTGGGTCACGTTGAAGATCGGTCGCGCTAGTTCGAGGAGGAACTCGCCCGCCATCAGCACCGCCGCCGCGAGCCACAGCGGACCGCCGGCCGTCCTCAGTCGGCCATCGGGATCCGGACGCCGCGCTCGCGAGCGACCTCGACCGCTCGCTCGTAGCCCGCGTCCGCGTGGCGCGCGACGCCCAGACCGGGATCGACGGTGAGCACCCGTTCGAGGCGCGCCGCGGCATCGGCCGTCCCGTCGGCGACGACGACCATGCCCGCGTGCAGGCTGTAGCCGATCCCCACGCCGCCGCCATGGTGGACGCTCACCCACGTCGCGCCCGCGGCGGTGTTGAGCAGCGCGTTGAGGATCGGCCAATCCGCGATTGCGTCGGAGCCATCGCGCATGCCCTCCGTTTCGCGGTACGGGCTGGCGACGCTTCCCGCGTCGAGGTGGTCTCGACCGATGACGATCGGGGCGCGCAGCTCGCCCGAAGCGACCATCTCGTTGAATCGCAGCCCGGCACGTGCGCGCTCGCCGTACCCGAGCCAGCAGATCCGCGCCGGAAGCCCCTGGAACGGCACCCGTTCCGCGGCGAGCGTCAGCCAGCGGCGCAGCGATTCGTCCAGCGGGAAGAGCTCGCGCAGCGCGGCGTCGGTGCGTGCGATGTCGTCAGGGTCGCCAGACAGCGCGGCCCAGCGGAACGGGCCTTTTCCCTCGCAGAAGAGCGGACGGATGAAGGCGGGCACGAACCCCGGGAAGTCGAAGGCGTCGGCGACGCCGGCCTCGTGGGCCTGGGCGCGCAGGTTGTTGCCGTAGTCGAAGACGACCGCCCCGCGTCGCTGAAATTCGAGCATCGCGCGCACGTGATCGGCCATCGAGCTCATCGAGCGGCGTAGGTACTCGTCGGGGTCATCGCTGCGCAACGCCACGGCCTCGTCGAGGCCGATGCCTCCCGGCACGTACCCGCCCAGCGGGTCGTGCGCGCTGGTCTGGTCGGTGACCACGTCCGGCTGCCACCCGCGCCGCACGAGCTCGGGCTCGAGGTGTGCCGCATTGCCGATGAGCGCGACCGAGCGCGCGATTCGTTGCGTCCGCCACGCGCCGACCAGCCGCAGCGCTTCGTCAATATCGGTCGTCAGCTCGTCGACGTACCCCATCGCCCGGCGCCGCTCGGCCCGCGCCGGATCGACTTCGATGACGAGCGCCGCGCCGCCGTTCATCGTGATCGCCAGTGGCTGCGCACCGCCCATGCCGCCCAGGCCGGCCGTCAGCGTCACGCTGCCCGCCAGCGACCCGCCGAAATGCTGCCGGGCGCACTCGGCGAAGGTCTCGTACGTGCCCTGCACGATGCCCTGGGTGCCGATGTATATCCACGATCCGGCTGTCATCTGCCCGTACATCGTCAGACCGGCTCGCTCGAGCTCGCGGAAACGCTCCCAGGTCGCCCAGTGCGGGACGAGGAGCGCGTTGGCGATCAGGACACGCGGCGCGTCGCGCGTGGTGCGGAAGACGCCGACGGGCTTCCCCGACTGGACGAGCAGCGTCTCGTCGTCGCCCAGGCGTCGGAGCTCGGACACGATCGCGTCGAACGCGTCCCAGGATCGCGCGGCCCGACCGGTGCCGCCGTACACGACCAGGTTGTCGGGATCCTCGGCCACCTCCGGGTCGAGGTTGTTCATCAGCATCCGCAGCGCGGCCTCCTGCGGCCAGCCGCGGCACGATAGCTCGGGTCCGCGGGGTGCGCGGACAGTACGAGGGCCGGCCGTGGGCCGCGCGGCGGTCGTCACGGAAGCTACGGAAGCGGTCCGGTGATCACCAGCGGCCGCGTCTCGTCCGGCCCCGGGCCGATGATGCTGCCGGCGGCGATCACGCGGTCACCAAAGGGAACGACGGCGTCGAGGAAGCCCGTTCCCTGCTCGGGGACCTCGGACACCGATGACCAGCTGGTCCCATCTGGCGAGAGCCACAGCGCAGGGTGGAGGTCATCGGTTCCCGCGATCGACCCGACCGCCGCTACCGAGCCGTCGAGGCCCGCGACGCCATTCAGGCTGCCGGCCGCGACGTCGAACGAGGGGCGCTCCCAGGCGGTTCCGTCCGCGGAGATCCACACGACCGGATGCCCGCCCGCCGGACCGTAGTCCTGGCCGACGGCGACGAACCCCGGCCCGCCCACGGCGACGGCATACATCACGCTCGCCGCGAAGAGCGGTCCCGAGCTGACCCGCGTCCACGTCGTGCCGTCGGGCGAGGTCCAGACGGCGGCCGAGATGTCGGCGCCCGAGGGGTCGTCACGCGACTGCCCGACGGCCAAGAGGCCGCTCTCCGTCGCGCGGACGTCGTCGAAGGCCGATGCGCCGAGCGGCTCCAGTCCCGTCACCTCCGTCCACGTCGCGCCGTCGGACGACATCCAGATTGCCACGCCGTTGGGATAGCCGACGGCGGGACCGTCGCCGCCTACGGCGATCATCCCGGGACGGCCGGCGGCGACGCCGTGGAGCAGTTGTCCCGAGACGCGTCGCACCTCGCGCCACCTCCGGCCGTCTGCCGAGACCCAGATGACGCTGGCAAACGGCTCACCCTGCGGTGCGCCGACGACTCCGACGGCCGCGAAGCCCTCGTCGACCGCCGCCACGTCGGTCAGAGAGATGATCTCGCCTTCGGGAGTGGCGGGGACGCTGGTCGCGCGCTCCCAGTCGGCGTTCGGACGGAGGATCCAGATGGCGCCCTCCGTCGCCGAGCCACCCGCGGCGACGACGAGCGCGTCGTTGGTGGCGAGCGCGCTGATGCTGGCGGGAGGGTCCGGACGGTTGAAGACGGTGCCTTCCCAGCCGGTGGCCGGCGTCGGCGAGGCTTCGCCTGTCCCGGATCCCGTCGCGTCGGGCCTCGTCGTTGGCGGGCCGGTGGTCGCTGCCGCCGTCCGCTCCGCGGTGGCTGTCGCCGTACCGCTGGCGGTCGGCACCTCGGGCGTGCATGCCGCGGCGGCGATCGCGGCGCACGAGACGAGCCCGATCAGCGCGCTTACCCGACGAACGGGCGTCATCCGTGGATCATAGGCTGCCGGCAACCGCGTCCGACCTCGCCATGGCGCCGACGAGCAGCATGACCAGACGCACCACGGCGACCGCCGAGAGCCCGTTGACGTCACGGTCGGGCACGAGCTCGGTGATGGTCGCGCCGGCGATCGTGCCGCGCTGGGCAACGGCATCGGTCGAGGATTCGCCGTCGGCGACGTCTCCTTGGTCGACGAGCGCGCGCGAACCGTCGCCCAGCATCGAACCGCCGATGTCGAAATCGAAGTGCCTGACGAACGGCGCGAAGCGCTGCGATCGCTCGCGGATCGCCGTAGGGGCGCCCGAGCAGTCGTGCGTCTGGCGCGGATAGCGCACGCCGAACGGGACGCCCAGCACGGCAACGGCGCCGGACGGGACGACGTCGAGCCGCTTCGCAACCGGTGCGCCAAGGAAGCCCGATCTCACCGCGGCGCTCAATCCTCGCCGAAGGGGTTCCGCGTCTTCGGCTTCGGAAGCGGCGGCCAGGCGTCGTCCGCCGGCGCTCGTGGGATGGGGAGCGGCCATTCGTCCGCGTCGTCGCTGCGGCCGAGGAGCTCTGCGGGCCACGCGAGGTCGACACCGCCACCGCTCAGCTCGATCCGGAAGACCGGGTAGCGGTCGTCCCCGGCGACGTGCGCGAAGCCGGCTGCCTCGTAGACCGCCGGCGGACCGGGCGACGGGAGCCACGCGTCGGCCACCGACTCCGGATACGCCTCGACGCCGACCACGCCTCGCCGGTCGAGCTCGGCGCATACCTCGCGCAGGACTGCCTCGGCGATCTCCCCCCGCTCCGCGGGGTCGCCGGCGTTGACCTGGAGGCAGGTGATGACGTACGGCGGCGGGCTCTCGGGCAGATCGGGATACCGGTCGCGGATGGCCTGTGCCCGCGGATAGACCGAGATCGGTCCGAACTGCGCGTACGCGATCGCGGTGGAGTCGTCCGGCTGGTCGGCCCGCCAGCCGAGCAGCGCGTACGACCCGGCGAGACGAGCGCCGGCCGTCAGACGCGCCAGCTTGGCGGCGCGTCGCGAAGCGCTTGGCGGTCCCTGCCGAGCGCCGTCGAGCGTCTCCCAGTAGTCGCAGCCACGGCACGACGCGCCGGCCAGCGCCGGATCCGGCATGCGATCGAAGTTGTCGCCGTTCACCAGCGCGAAGCGCAGGTCAGCCATTCGCGATCTCGACCAGGCCGCCACTCCGGACCAGGCCGAGCACCGCTCCGATGTCGGCGCCCGGCGGCCGGTCCTCGTCGAGGTGCGGAACGACCCCGCGGACCGCGGCGTGGGCGGCGGCTACGCCGCGTCCCGGGGACAGTGGCGCCCGGAAGTCGAGCCCCTGTGCCGCGCACAGAGCCTCCACCGCGAGGATCGTCTGGGCTCGATCCAATACGTCGAGCAGGTGGAGCGCACCCGTCGCTCCCATGCTGACGTGGTCCTCCTGGTTGGCGCTGGTCGGCACCGTATCGACGGACGAGGGATGTGTCAGCGTCTGAAGCTCGTTCACCAACGCCGCGGCGGTGTACTGGGCAATCATGTAACCGCTCGACAGCCCCGATCGCGCAGTCAGGAAGGGCGGCAACTCGGAGAGGTGCGCGTCGACGAGGCGCGCCGTCCGCCGCTCGCTGATCGACGCGAGCTCGGCGAGCGCGATCTTGCCGAGATCGATGGCCAGCGCGAGCGGCTCCCCGTGGAAGTTGCCCCCGCTCACGACGCTCCCGTCGGGGTGCGTCTCGGTGGCCGGGAAGACGAGCGGGTTGTCGGTCGCCGCGTTGAGCTCTACGTCGAGGACACGCGCCAGGTGGTCGAGAGCGTCGCGTACGGCGCCATGGACCTGCGGCATGCAGCGCAGCGAGTACGCGTCCTGGACGCGGTGCGTGTCTGCGCGGTGGCTGGCCCCGATCTCGCTGCCCGCCAGGTGGCGCCGCAGGTTGGCGGCCGATGCGAGCTGTCCGGGGTGTGGGCGCGCCTCGTGGAGCTCGGCCGCAAAGGCCGCGTCGGTGCCGCGCAGCGCATCGAGGCTCATCGCGCCGATGAGGTCCGCCTGCGCTGCGAGGTGCCGCGCGTCGTGGAGGGCCAGCGCTCCGACCGCGGCCATCAACTGCGTCCCGTTCAGGAGAGCGAGCCCCTCCTTGGCCTCCAACTCGATCGGGGCGAGGCCCGCTCGCCGCAGCGCTTCGTCGCCTGGCATGACGGCGTCGCCGACGCTCGCCTGCCCCTCACCGATGGTGACCAGGGCGAGGTGTGCGAGCGGCGCCAGGTCGCCGCTAGCGCCGACGCTTCCCCGGCGCGGCACGACCGGGTGGACGTGGGCGTTGAGCATGGCGCACAGCAGCTCCGCGAGCTCCACGCGCACGCCGGACAGGCCGATCGCCAGGCAGTTCGCCCGGAGGACGAGCATTGCGCGCACGACCTCGACCTCGAGCGGAGGCCCGACACCGGCGGCGTGGCTCCGCAGGAGGTTCCGCTGGAGCTCCGCGGTCTGTGCCGGCTCGATCCGCACATCGGCCAGGTCGCCGAACCCGGTGGTCACGCCGTACACCGTCGCGCCCTCGGCCACGAGCCGGTCGACGACGCGTCGCGAGTCGTGCATCCGTTTGGCGGCAGCGGCCGACATGGCGACCTTCGCGTCGTGGCGGGCGACCGCGATAACGTCGTCGAGCCGGAGGTCGTGCCCGGTCAGCTCGATCGGCTTGCTGCTCCGACCACTGGCGGCCGTGTCGAGGCGGGACGGTGTCATAGCGCTCCTATACTAGAAACGTGCGCAGGATCCCGGCCCCGGTACCGCCGCCGCGGTCCGGCGACCCTCGTGACCGCCTCGACGGCGCTGTCCCAAGCCCCGCGTTCGCCTTTCTCCTGAGCCTGATCACGGTCTCCTCCCTTTTTTGGCTCGTCACGCTCAAGCGAACGACCGGCTACACGCTCCCAGAGGAGCGGCTGATGAGCGACGTGGTCCCCGCCCTCCAGTCGGTCGTGCGCGACGACCTCCCCGTCCTGCACTCGGTCCTGCTGGTGCTGAGCGCGCTCGGCTCGGGTTGGTTCATCAGTCTCGGGTTCGCCGTCCTCGGGCTCGGGATGCTCGCCATCCGGCGGCGCGACCTGGCGTGGCTCGCTGCCATCGGGACTCTCGCCTTCCCGATGGAATGGGCGCTGAAGTACTTCACCGCGGATCCAGCGATCAGCCTCCGCCAGCTCTGGAGCGGCCTCTTCGACATCGGCGGCATCGGCCTCGACGACATTGCCGACTTCCCCGCCGGTCACGCGCTGCGCGCCACCGTCTTCTATGGGATCGTGGCATTCACCTTCGCGCGGCTCGTCGGCCGCCGGCGCGCCGGGATCGCGGCGTACACCGTCGCCGCGGGGCTCATCTTCGCGATCAGCCTGATTCGGGTGTACCTCGGCGCGCACTACCCGATCGACCTCCTCGGCGGCTGGATCGCCGGCCTCGCGCTGCTGACGATCGCCGTGTCATGGCACGTCCTTCAGGCCGACGACCGGCTGCGCGTCAGCGCTCGTCAGGAGTTGATCGCGCAACGCAGGGCCTCGCTCGGGAGGCTGAGAGGCACGACGACGCCCGCGGTCCGCTCGACCGGCAACGAGGCGTAGGCGCTGCTCGACTTCATCGACGAGCGGGTGCTCCCGTTCATCCTGTCGATCTACGACGCCGTGGGATACATCGGTGTCGCCTTCGCCGTCGCTCTCGAAACGGTGATCCCCGCCATCCCGTCAGAGGTGGTGGTGCCGATGGCCGGCTGGAAGGTCTCGCAGTCGGACGCCGATCCGGGCGTGCTGGAGCCGCTGACCGGCACGCCGTGGAACCTGCTCCTCGTCCTGGTGGCCGCCACCATCGGCGCGCTGGTGGGCTCACTCGCCGCGTATCTCATCGGGCTATGGGGCGGACGACCGCTCCTCGACCGCTACGGGCGCTATCTCGGCATCAGCGCCGAGCACCTTGCCAGGGCCGAGCGCTGGTTCGACCGATGGGGGACCTGGGCGGTTCTGCTCGGCCGGTTCGTGCCGGTGGTGCGGGCGCTGGTGAGCTACCCGGCCGGGATCTCGAGGATGCGGCTCGGGCGATTCCTCCTGTTCTCGACGCTCGGCTCGATCCCGTGGAACGCTGGTCTGGTGTACGCCGGGTTCCTGGTGGGTGAGCAGTACGAGAACATCGCCCGAGCCGCGAGACCGTACGAGTACGCGGTGATCGCGGTGTTCGCCCTGGCGCTCGTCGCGCTCGTGGCGTGGTGGCTCGTGCGCCGCCGCCGGTCGGCTGCGACGCCCGAGCCGGGTTAGGCCGCTAGCAGGCGATCCGGCGCCCGACCTGCACGCAGGCCTCGGCGCCGCCGGCGCTCGTGCCGCCGGACTGTGCGCCCGCGCCGCTCTGACCACCGCCGCCGGTCGCGAACGCCGACGCGACCATGCTGAGCATCAGCAGGATCGTCGCGCCCGCCAGCGCGAGGCGATGGCGGACCGCGATGCTCGCCGCGCGCCGGACCGGGTGTCCGGACAGGGGGTCGAGATCGCGCATCTGCGCCGCATGTGCGCGACGGTGAGCGTGCTCCAGGTTGATCATCTCCAACTTCGCCGAGTGGTGGACCGCGTACATCTCGTTCTCCTTCCGAGTCGGCGGGGAAGTCCGACCGCTGACGAGATGCTCACCTGCCCGCCCGACCGCGGGCTACCACGGGTGCGACTCGGCGACTGTCGATGTGACGCCGCTTCAGGTGTCCACGACTCCCGCGCCGTCGAGTCGCGCAGCGGACACCAAAAAGACCGGGCCCTGGGCGGACCCGGTCGCTTTGCGTCGTGGGAGCGTCAGCCGCGCTGGTTGCGGTTCGGCTTGATCTCCTTGCGCCGCTGCGCCTCGCGGACGTTGCGGTCGATCTCCGAGCTTCGGCCACGCGCGATCTGCTGGTTCGCGTACATGTCCGGGAGGAAGCTGTGCCCCTCCGTGTCGGAATCGTCCTCGTCGCGCGGTGCGGTCTGCTCGGACAGCTTGCCCGGCTTGTTCTCTTCGTCCTTCGTCCGGTTCATGGCCTTCGACTCCTATTCACGCGCTTCACGGCACGGGCGCCACGGCGCGCCATCGGCTCGCACCTAGCGTCGTCGTCGCGTCCGGCCACGTCAACGTCTCACCCGACTCCGGCCGAGTAAAGTGGCCGACACGCGCGGAGACCGGCGATGCGCACAGTGACCCACCGATGAGCGTCCTGACGACCTATCGGCGTCTGCTCCGGAATCGCGCCATGACCCGTCTGCTGGTCGGCGAGTTCGTGTCGTCCGTGGGCGACTGGCTCTACCTGGTCGCGCTGCTGGTGGTCGTGTACCAGGAGAGCCGTTCGGCCGTGGCACTCGGCATCATCGGCGCCGCGCGCGTCCTCCCCTATATCCTCCTCTCAGTTCCGGCCGGCGTCGTGGCGGACCGCTTCGACCGGCGCATGATTCTGATCACGACCGACATCGCCCGCGGCGTCGTCATGGTCGCGCTCGGCCTCGTCGTGTTGCTCGGCGGACCGCTGCCCGTGTTCGTCGGGCTGAGCATTCTCGCGGCCTGCTTCTCGACGTTCTTCGGCCCGGCGATCGGGTCACTCGTGCCGAGCCTGGTTACCGACGAGTCAGAGCTCGGCCCCGCCAACAGCGCGTGGGCGACGCTCGACAATCTGGCGACAGTCGTGGGACCCGGCGTGGCCGGGCTCCTGATCGCCGCCGGCGGACTTCCCCTGGCCTTCTTTATCAATGCGGCAACGTTCGCCGTGATCGCCTCCGTTCTTGCTCGCCTGCCGAAACCGAGCCGCGCGGTCAAAGACGCGACGGCGACGGCCGAGGACGCACTTGAGGCACCTGCCCGGGCCGCGAGCACCCCGCTGCGACACGTCATGCAGCCGCTCGCCGGGTTGGCGCTGATCATCGTCGTGGCCGCATTCGTGTTCGGCGGGCTGAGCATCGTTACCGTCGTAATCGCCGCGGACGTGCTCGGCGACGCGGAAGGGACGACCGGCTTCCTCAACGGCGCGCTGGGTCTCGGCGGCCTGCTCGGCGCGCTGCTTTCCGGAGTGCTGGTGGTCGGTCGCCGCCTGCTGCTGCCGCTGCTGGGCGGGGGGCTGCTGTTGGGCGTCTGTCTCATGCTCCTCGGCCAGGTCGACTCGCTCATCCCGGTGCTCGTTCTGATGACGCTTGCCTCGTCCGGCAGCCTACTCCAGGAGGTGGTGAGCACCACGATCTTTCAGCGCACAGTGCCGGACGCCGTCCGTGGGCGGGCGCTCGGAATCCTGACCACGGTTGGGATCAGTGCCTACGCGGGGGGAGCGTTGGTGGCGCCGATCGCGGCGGGCAGACTCGGGCTCGCCCTGACGCTGTTCGCCCTGGGCTCCCTGTTGGCCGCGGCGACCGTCGCCGGCGTCGCGCTCCTCGGCCGAACCGCGAGTGATCGGGTTGCGCTCGATGCGGCGCAGATCCGGCTGCTGCACGTGCCGGTGTTCTCCGGTCTGCCGCCGGCCCGCCTGGAGGCGGCTGCGGGCCGCGCTGTCGTCCGGGAGGTGGCGCCTGGCGAGGTCGTCATCCGACAAGCTGAGGCGCCGGATCGGTTCTACGTCATCCTGTCGGGACGGTTCCGCGTCACGCAGGAGGCACCCGGCGACCCGCAGCCCCGGTTGCTGCGCGTGATGGGCCCGGACGAGGTCTTCGGCGAGATCGGCCTCTTGAGCGCCGTACCACGAACGGCGACCGTCACGGCCGAGGACGCCGGGTCGCTGCTTGCGCTGGATGGCCCAACGTTTCTCGAGCTCGTGGCTTCCGGGCCGGGCTTGACGTCTTCCTTGCTAGACCTTCATCGTGGGATGCCAGTCGTGTCGGCGTAGGAAGGCGAGCGTGACGTTCGAGGACTTCGCGATCGAGAGCCTGCGCCAGTGCTCGCTGTTCGCGCACGTCGACTCCGAGGCGCTGGCAACCCTCGCGCGATCGCTCCGCCGGAGGCGCTTCCGGCGCAACGAGGTCATCTTCCACCAGGGCGACCCCGGGGACGCGCTCCACGTGGTAGCGGCGG
>JBHENJ010000056.1:0-5958 GCA_046262115.1 Candidatus Limnocylindria bacterium
CTTGGTGAGCCATTACCCCACCAACTAGCTAATCGTACGCAGGCCCCTCCGGAAGCGCCTTGCGGCTTTGATCACCGGAACGAACCGGCGATCACATGCGGTATTAGCCACCCTTTCGGGCAGTTATTCCCCACTTCCGGGCAGGTCACCTACGCGTTACTCAGCCGTCCGCCACTAACCGATCGAGCAAGCCCGATCGGTCCGTTCGACTTGCATGTCTCATGCACCCCGCCAGCGTTTGTCCTGAGCCAGGATCAAACTCTCCGAACAAAAAGAAACAGTGGTGTCGCCCGAAGGCTCCTCCACCGTTCAGAGTTCAGACGTTAGTCCGCTGACTCGTGTGGTTCCTGTCACTCTTCAGCTGTTAAGGTCGCGACCCCGAGGGTCGTTCTTCGATTCGGGCCTCCGATATCGGAATGCCTGGCGGCAAGCGGCCCCGCCTTTCGGACGGGCGTCCTTACCAGCCTCGCCGGATCTCCGGCGCGGAAGGTGATGGTACGAGCGGGCCTCGCGACTGTCAAGCCGACACTGGGCAAGCCGATACTGTCAAGCCGACGCATGCGGTCAACCGACCTCGACCTGGCGGCGGCCCTGCAGCGACCGGATGAGCGTGACGTCATCGGCATACTCGAGGTCACCACCCACCGGTAGGCCGCGCGCGATCCGCGAGACGACGCCGACCTTGCCGTTGAGCAGGCCGGCGAGGTACATCGCCGTGGCCTCTCCCTCGAGGTTCGGGTTGGTGGCCAGGATCACCTCGTCGACCGCCCCATTCCCCACCCGCCGCACGAGCTCGGCGGTCCTGATCTGGTCGGGGCCGATGCCGTCGAGGGGGCTGATCGCGCCGTGGAGGACGTGGTAGCGGCCGGCGAACTCCGCCGTGCGCTCGATCGCGAGCACGTCGAGGGGCTCCTCCACGACACAGATCCGGCGCGTGTCGCGCCGGTCGTCGGCGCAGATGGCGCAGGGGTCGACGCCGGCTTCCGTGATGTTGCAGCAGGTCGAGCAGTAGGCGACCTGCTCCTTGACCGCCACGAGCGCCGTGGCCAGCGAGCGGGCGTCCTCGCTCGGCGCGCGCAGGACGTGGTACGTGAGGCGCTGCGCCGTCTTCTGCCCGACGCCAGGGAGCCTGCTGAACTCCTCGATGAGGCGAGCGACCGGAGCGATCGGGCCGGGCACGACTCGGCTAGCGGAGCCCCGGCAGGCCCGGCAGACCCATGCTGCCGGCGATGGCGGTCATCTTGTCGTCGGCGAGCTGCTTGCTCCGCGCCAGCGCCTCGTTGACGGCCGCCAGGATCAGGTCCTGGAGCATCTCCACGTCACCGGGGTCGGCGGCGGCGGGGTCGATGTGGACGGCCCGCAACTCCTGCGCGCCGGTGATGACGACGCGGACCGCCCCGCCTCCGGCTGTCGCCTCGAGCGTCGTCTCGCGGAGCTCGGCCTGAGCCTGCGCCATCTCGGCCTGCATTTGCTCGGCCATCTTCGCGAGGTTGCCCATCTTCATCGCGCGTCTCCTCGCCGGCTATCGGACATCCGGCACGTTGACGAGCTCACCGCCGGTGATGCGGAGGACGCCGTCCAGCAACGCCTGGCCGGCGGGATCGCCCGCGTCGGCGCCGACGGCCTCGGCAACGCTCAGCGGCTCCAGCTCGACACTGGTCGCGACGCACTCCAGCGCCCACACGCCGCCGAATAACCCGCCGAGGAGCTGCTCGATCGACTCGGCGCGCGCGGTGATCCGAGCGCGCATGAACTCGCGACCCTCGGGGAAGGCCAGCGTGAGGCGTGCGCCGTCGAGCGCCACGGGGCGGCACTCCAGCAGGAGCGGCTTGATCACCGGTGTCGCGAGTGCGACGACCTCGGCCCATCGGCCCCGCACGACGGCAAGGGGCGGCCGCTGTGCCGACGTGACGCCATCCGCTGTGGCGCCATCCGCGACGGCGACTGGCTCGGGGCTCGCAGATGGAGGGCGGGACGGCGTCGAGCGCTGTGCGCGCCGTCGTTCGAACGCGGACGCCGGCGCCGGCTGTGCGTCGTGTTGGTCGCGTGCTGACGTGTCGGCGGAAGGCTGGCTGCGCTGTTCGGGCGCTGGTGCGGCCTTCGATGGTCCCGGCACGGAGCTCACCGAATCCGGGGCGACGGCCGCCGGCGCGCCGGGCTCGCCGCACTCGACACTGAGGATCTCGAGGACGAGTCGTGCCTTTCCTTCGCGGGCGGCGCTACCGGCGGCCTCTGCGAGCGAACGAACAATCGCGGCCAGTCGCCTGGCGAGCGCGGGGTTCGCGGCCGAGCGGAGAAGGCGGCGGCGCGCCTCGTCGCTGGCCTGCGACGCCAGCTGGGCCATGTCGCGGCCGGCGTCGGCCAGGCGCTCGATGACGTCGAGTGCGGCGCCCGCCTCACCGGTGATGAGCGCGTCGACGAGCGCGGCCACTTCGGCATCCGCCGCGAGCCCGACCACCTCGCGGACGGTCGCGGCCGTCAGCGTGCCATCGGCATAGGAAAGCACCTGGTCGAGCAGGCCCTCGGCATCACGCATGGCACCGTCCGCAAGCGTCGCGAGCAGCCGTAGCGCGTCGGGCTCGGCCGATGCGCCTTCGGCGGCGCAGATGCGCTCCAGCTTGGTGACCATGAGGTCGACCGGGAGGCGCCGGAAGTCGAAGCGCTGCGTCCGGGAGATCATCGTGGGTGGGACCTTGTGCGTATCGGTCGTGGCCAGCACGAAGACGACGTGGTCCGGTGGCTCCTCGATCAGCTTGAGCAGCGCGTTGAAGGCGTGCGGGCTGAGCATGTGAACCTCGTCCACGATGTAGACGCGTTTCCGCAGCTCGGTCGGCGCCGTCAGCGCCCGCATCACGAGATCGCGCGCGTCCTCGACCAGGCCGTGGCTCGCGGCGTCGATCTCGATGACGTCCATGGCGCGTCCCTCGCGGATCGCGACACACGACGCGCACCTGTCGCAGGGTTCGCCACTGTCGTCGCGCGCAGTGCAGTTGATCGCCTTCGCGAGCAGGCGCGCGGTCGATGTCTTGCCGGTCCCGCGCGGACCGACGAACAGGTAGGCGTGCGAGAGCCGATCGCCCGCGACGGCGTTGCGCAACGTCGTCACGATCGGTTCTTGGCCGATCAGCTCGCTGAACCGTTGCGCGCGCCAGCTGCGGTACAGCGCCCGACGAGGCGAGGTCACGGCCTCAACCACGACCGAGCTCGCGAGCAGAGACGAATGAATTGGTCGTGCACCCGGTTTCGATCACCCACCACCCGAACGGACCGTGTCTGCCGGCTCCAGCCAGGTCGCCCCACGGCACCCGGGACGGCCCGCTTACCGCTGCTTCCTTCCGGACCTGACGGGGTTCACGGCGTCTCGCTGCGTGGGACCCGGCTATCGACGTCGGCAGGCGACGATGGTAGTCGGATGGAGTGGACCTAGACCGGGAATTCGGCCCCGCTATAGCGGATTGCGGATACAGGGCACCGCTAGTTCCCCGCCTAGCACGACCGGCCCGATCGTAGCGCCGGGCTCGGACATCGGTCAAACCATCCGCGTCTCGCCGGAGTGGCGGAGAGGGGGGGATTCGAACCCCCGACGGGTTGCCCCGAACCGCATTTCCAGTGCGGCGCCATAGGCCTCTAGGCGACCTCTCCGGGCCGGGCAGAAGCGACCGATGCGGGTTCGTGGCGGAGAGGGTGGGATTCGAACCCACGGTGCTCATCGCACACCGCTTTTCGAGAGCGGCACCATCAACCACTCGGACACCTCTCCGCCGCCGAGTCTAGCAAAGCCGATGAGTCAGGCGGTCGCGGAGGCCTCCTGGAGATCGCGGGCGTCGTCCTCGCCGACGCCGGACACGACCGAGACGCGATGCGGGAGCGCGGGGTGCTGGGCGAGCTGGATGACGGAGCCGGCCGCTCCACGCTGCTCGTCGGCAAGGGCGTACACGAGTGCGCCGACCTGAGCCTCGACCAGCGCTCCGACGCACATCGTGCACGGCTCGCGGGTGGCGAACACGGTCACCTCCGGAAGGCGGCGCGCGCCGAGCTTGCGCGCGGTTGCCTGCAGGGTCAGCAGCACGGCATGCGCGGTCGGGTCGTCCTCGCCGAGGATTCGGTCGTGGGCTCGCGCCACCATCGCATCGTCGAGGACGGCGACCGCGCCGGAGGGAATCTCGCCCTGCTCGGCGCCCGTTCGCGCCTCGGCGATCGCCTCGGCCATGTAGAGCTCGTAATTCATCGGCCCGCCTGGGTGCCAGAGGTCGGCCGAGTCTAGCAGAGCCGTTCGGGACGATGGCCCGAGTCGTGCTTCCGGTAGCGTCAAGACGACGCACGGGAGCGAACGCATGACCTCTGATTTCGATCGCGTCCTCGGGCCGAGCGACGACGCGCCGGAGCTGGATCCGCTCGACCCCGAGTCCGGTATCAGTCGCGTCGAGGGACCGGACCTCGCCGGCGATGAAGAGGCGGTCACCGCGTACGCGGGCGACGGCGGCGACCTGCTGGTCGAGCCGGCGACGGGAGACACCAACGACCCGCTGGTCGCGATCGAGGAGGGCGTGCCGTACGTTCCGCCCAGCGATCGCGTACTGAGCAACTTCCGCCCGGACGAGGCGGGACCGGACGTGGCCGGCACTGCGCCCAGCGATGCCGGCGAGCTGGAGCGCGACGAGGCGATCCAGTCCGATGTCACCGACACGCCACGTGACGGTCAGCTCCAGAGTGACGTCGTCGAGGCGCTGCGCGCCTCGGAGATCGCGGCCGGCGAGCGGCTGGCGATCAGCGTCGCCGGCGATGTCGTCGCGGTGCGCGGGGAGGTCGAGTCCGTCGACATCCTCGACGAGGTGCTCGCCGTCGTAGGTGACGTCCCCGGCGTGGGCGAGGTGGTCGACGCGGTTCGCGTGGCCGGTGTCTGACGTCACCAAACCATTCCGTTTTGGGACTATCCAACCGCTAGACCGCTAACTACTCTCTTCTGCGGCACGGCTCCATCCGGGGCTCCGGAGAGCCCGTCACGCGGAGGAGGTGAACTGGGTGAATCCCAGGCAATTCCTGATCGGTGGTGGGATCGTCCTGCTGCTGCTCGGCATCGTAGGTTTTCTCAACGTTTTCACCGAGACAGGCACACCGGCGTTCTGGCTCGACCAGGGCGAAAACGTCGCGCACACCTTCCTGGGCGTCGTGGCACTGGCGATCGTTTTCGTGCCAGGCCTGAACAACGCCTTCGCACCGCTCTACCGATGGGTGGCGATCCTGGTCGGTCTTCTCGCGCTGTTCTTCGCCGTCTATGGGTTCCTTCAGCCCGCCGGCTCGAGCGCCAATCCGAACACGTTCGGCGTGGCGAACCTCGAGAACCCGCTGGACAACATCCTTCAGCTGGTCGTCGCGATCTGGGCGTTCGTCGCAGCGTTCGGACCGGGTGCCCGGGAGGAGATGGTCGGGAGCAGGATGTAGCACTCGGGGCCCCGCGTGGCGAGTGAGCCGCCGCGGGTGTCCGACCTCGGGTTGCGGCGGGGTCGCACTGGATGGCGACCGTGCCCCAGGGTCATTTGACGCGACCCCTGCCGCGACCGCAGGACCGAGTGGCGTGCCCGAGAGGTGTCGTACCGCGTGCCGAACCCCCATTCGCGATTGAGGGAATCGAGCAATTCCGGACCGCCCTCGCCGGCTAACATTTGACCCGCGAATGGACGCATCGAGCGCGGAGACGGTCGCGGCGTATGCCGATCCCGCCTCACGAGGCGAGCTAGACCTCCACGCGCCCCACCGCGCCCGTCACGGCTACTACCGGACCATCGCGCGGCTGCCAGCGTGTTCACGACGCGGATGCAAGGTCCGGATCGCGCAGATCGCCGTTGCGCAGCGCGAAGTGGACGGCATCCGCGTCGACTCGGCGCTACCGGGCGTCTTGCTGTTCGGGTCCATATGGGTCGAGATGACCGATACGCGCGAGCTCTGGTACGAGAGACC
>JBHENJ010000057.1:0-8267 GCA_046262115.1 Candidatus Limnocylindria bacterium
GAGCCGCCATCGGCCGTGTTCGACGCGGTCACCGAACGCAGCGGGCTGCGGGCGAGCATCGACGACAAGACGGTCGAGGGCGAGGAACGCTGGACCAACGTGCTCGAGTTGCGCAACCACGCCGCCGAGTTCGACGAGATCGCGCCGCCCGAGGGCCTCGCGCGCTTCCTCGAGGAAGTGGCGCTCGTCGCCGACGTGGACACGATGGAGGACCGCCCCGATCGCGTCACGCTCATCACGCTCCACGCCGCGAAGGGGCTGGAGTTCCCGGTCGTCTTCATCGTCGGGATCGAGGAGGGCCTGCTGCCGCACAAACGCGCCTTCGAGGACGAGCGCGAGCTCGAGGAGGAGCGACGCCTCGCGTACGTCGGCATGACGCGAGCGAAGGACAGGCTGTACCTCGTGCATGCCCACCATCGGTCCACCTGGGGCGTCGGCGCGCCGAGCGAGGCGAGCCGCTTCCTGTCCGAGCTGCCCCCGAAGCTCGTCGCGCTCGCGCGCGGCGACTCGGGCGGCCCGTGGCGTGGCGCGCGTAAGCACGCATCCGCGTACCTCAACGGCTGGGGTTCTTGGCAGAGCGGAGGCCGGGCGAAGGACGCGCTGCGACCGAGCCGCCTGCCCGATCTCAATGCGCCGACCAACGGCGCGACGCCGCACGACGAAGAACGCCAGGCGACGCTGACAACCGCAGCGACCTGGCACACCGGCGATCGCGTGCGTCACCCGCGCTTCGGGGAGGGGATCGTCGTCTCGAGTCGCCTGGTACGAGGCGACGAGGAGGTGACCGTCGCCTTCGTAGGGGAAGGCGTCAAGCGGCTGATCGCGGCGTACGCCGGACTCGAGCGGGCCTAGCCGCGACGTCGCGAGAATGAGCCGGATCCAGGAGCTCACGGCCGAGCTCGAGGACGCACGTCGCGAATTCGTTGCCGCGCTCACTCACGTCGATCCGGCGCTCGTCACGGCTCCCGGCCTGCTCGGCGAGTGGTCGGCACGGGAACTCGTCGCGCACATGGGGTACTGGTGCGGGCACGGAGCGGAAGCGCTCCACCTTGCCTCGCAGGGAAGGTTGGCCGAGTTCGTCGACGAGAACTTCGACGTCGACGCACGCAACGCGACGGTGGCCCGTGTCGCGCGCGAGACCGACTATGGGACGGTGCGTGCGCGAGAGGAGGCGGCCTACGCGGCGTTTCTGGGCCAGCTCGGCGCCCTGGAGCCGGCGCTGCTCGAGGCACGCGCGCCGTATGGCGCATCGATCGAAGAGATCGTGCGCGAAAACGGCTCCGAGCACTATCGCGAGCACACGACGCATCTGCGGGAGTGGTGGACAGGCGAGGCGACCAACGACGACGACGACGACGGAGCGGATGACGGCTCCGGCGCGTGATGCCGCGACACGCGCCGCCGAGCTGCGCGAGTTGATCGAGGAGGCGAATCACCGCTACTACGTCCTCGACGCGCCGACGCTCGACGACGCGGAGTACGACCGCCTCCTGCGCGAGCTCCATGACCTCGAAGCCGCACATCCGGAGCTCCAGACCGCCGATTCGCCGACGCAGCGCGTCGGCGCGGCACCCTCATCGGCCTTTCCGAGCGTTCGTCACCAGGTGCCGATGCTGTCGCTGGCCAACGCGTTCGGCCACGACGAACTCCGGGAGTTCGACGCTCGCGTCCGCCGAGGCCTCGGATTGACCGAAGCCGACGAGCCGGTGCCGTACGTCTGCGAGCTCAAGATCGATGGGCTCGCGATCAGCCTGCGGTACGAGGGGCGATCGTTCGTTCGCGGAGCGACCCGGGGAGACGGCACGACCGGCGAGGACGTCACCGCCAACCTGCGGACGCTTCGCGCGATCCCGCTGCGACTGCGCCGCGATCCGCCGGGCGAGCTGTTCGAGGTGCGCGGCGAGGTGTTCATGCCCCGGAGCGCGTTCGCCGACCTCAACCGCCAGCGCGAGCGCACCGGCCAACCGCTCTACGCGAACGCGCGGAACACCGCCGCCGGCAGCGTCCGGCAGCTCGATCCGCGCATCACCGCGGCGCGACGACTTTCGATCTGGTGCTACCAGGTCGTCGGCGTGCCCGGGCTGTCGAGCCACTCCGAATCGCTTGATCTGCTGCGCGAGCTGGGCTTCGCCGTCAACCCGAACAGCCGCAGGCTCGCCGGTATCGACGAGGTCATCGCATACGTCGACGAGTGGTCGGAGCGGCGGCGCGAGCTCGAGTACGAGACCGATGGCATCGTGATCAAGGTCGACGCGCTCGCCATCCAGGAGCGACTCGGGTTCGTCGCTCGCTCGCCGAGGTGGGCGACGGCCTACAAGTTCCCGGCCCAGCAGGTGACGACCAAGCTGGAGTCGATCGACGTGTACGTCGGCCGAACGGGAGCGCTGACGCCGGTCGCGCACGTGACGCCCGTCCAGGTCGGGGGGACGACGGTGCGGAACGCGACGCTGCACAACATCGACGAGATCCGCCGACGCGACCTCCGCGTCGGGGACACGGTCGTCCTCCAGCGTGCCGGCGACGTGATCCCCGAGGTCGTCGGTCCGGTGACCGATGCGCGTGACGGTAGCGAGGCGATCTGGGACATGCCGGAGCGCTGCCCGGCGTGCGGCACCGAGGCTGTGCGGGAGCCGGGCGAGGTGGTGACGCGCTGCACGAACCCGTGGTGTCCGGCGCAACGGCTCGGCAACCTCCTTCACTTCACCGGGCGCGGCGGGATGGACATCGAGGGTGCCGGCTACGCCGTCGTCGCGCAGCTCCTCGAGCGCAACCTCGTCCACGAGCCGGCGGACATCTTCCGGCTCGACGCCGACACGCTCCGTGGCCTCGACCGCTTCGCGGAGCGCAGCGCCCAGAACCTTGCGCGGTCGATCGACGCCGCACGCTCGCGGCCGCTGGCGCGGATCATCAACGCCCTCGGCATCAGGCACGTCGGCGAGCAGACGGCGACCGACCTCGCAGCGTGGCTAGCGCGTGTCGAGCCGCCGAGCCAGGGCGAGGATCTCACCACGTGGACGCGTCGGGCGGCGGACCGGCTCCGGGCTGCCGGCGAGGATGAGCTCACCGAGGTGATGGGGATCGGGCCTGTCGTCGCGCGAGCCATCGCGGGCTACTTCGCGCACGAGACGACGCGCAACACCCTGCACCACCTTGTCGACGCCGGTGTCGCGGCCGAGCTCGCGGAAGCGACGACCGACGAGGCGGCACCGGGACCGCTTGCCGGGAAGACGCTCGTCGTAACCGGTACGCTGGCCGGGTTCGATCGTTCAGAGGCCGAGGCGGCGATACGGCGCGCCGGCGGCCACCCGGCGTCATCGGTCAGCGCAAGGACCGACTACCTGGTCGCCGGCGACAGGGCGGGCAGCAAGCTGGTGCGGGCGCTGTCACTCGGCGTCCCGGTCGTGGACGAGGACGGGCTCCGTCGGCTGCTTGACGGTGACGCGGCGTGACGGCGGAGATGGAGACGGGACCGCGCAGCGGCCTCCGCGTGACGCGCCTCGTCGCAGCGCCGCGGGCGTGGGTCTTCGCCGCGTTCACCGAGCCGGTCCTGATCGGCCGATGGTGGTGGCCATGGAAGCCCGCGGCGATGAGCGATCTCCGCGTCGGCGGTGCGTATCGCCTTGCGGCCGAGCATCCGGAGGCAGGCCACCTCGAGATCACCGGGCGGTATCTCGACGTGCGCCCTCCGGAGCTGCTGAGGTTCACCTGGCGCTGGGCCGGCGCCCGAGAAGAGGAGGACACGGTCGCAACGGTCGTCATCGTCCCGGCGGTCGGGGCTGCTGACGAGACTGAGATGACGGTCGTCCACGAAGGATTCCCGGACCAGGCGACGCGCGACGATCACGTGCAGGGATGGAGCGACTGTCTCGACCGGCTGGCCCTCCTCGCGGCATCGCCTCATCCGATCGACGACGACAGGAATGCGTCGACGAGCGCGTCGTAGCCGGTAAACGACCCGCGGACGGTGTGACCGCACTCGGGATCGATCTCGAATCGCGCGTCCGGGATGCCGTCCGCCACCGCGCGCGTCGCGTCGGGTGGAACGACCCGGTCCTGACCGCCTGCGAGGACGAGCGCCGGACCCCGGATCGCGGAGAGCCGATCGGTGACGTACGAGGACGGGTCGAGCGTCGCGCGGAGCTCCTCCACGAAGCGCTCCGGGGTGGCAGGGGCCGGGGTGGCGCGCGCGGCGATCGAGAGCGCAGCTGCCTGGACCGACCCCGCGGGCCTGACGATGACGGCCAGGTGGGCATAGAGCTCGCCCCACCGCTGGTCCTGCGCCAGCTCGATCCAGCGACCGAGCGCCGCGGCCATGGACGGTGGCGTCTCGGCGGCGACCGACGCGAGGACCATTCGGTCGACGAGCTCCGGGTGCTCGGCCGCCAGCCAGAGCGCGACGCGTCCGCCGCCCGATTCCGCCTCGACCGCAACCGGCCGTCCGAGACCCTCGAGCGGGTCCGCCACCGCGTCGGCGATCGCGCGTGGGTGCGCGAGCTCGGCGACGCGGTCCGGCCGTGCAGCCAGCGGCCTGCCCACGACCACGACGGTCCGCGTGCTGCGTCGCCGGCGCCAGCGGTGCGCGAGCACCGATTCGGTGCCGGCCATCGGGCGCAGGGCCGTCTCCACGCCGCCGAGTACCAGGAGCGGCGTGCCGGCGCCGCCGGGGAGCGTCAACACCTCCATTCGTCCGCCGCGCACCGGCACCGAGTGGACGCGCGGCGGCTCGGACATCGGTGCATGCTGCCATGCGTATCCGGTGCCTGCTAGCATCGGCCGATGATCAGCCGCGGGGAGGTCGAGCATGTCGCCGCGCTCGCGCGTCTGGGCCTGAGTGACGATGAGATCGAGCGGATGCAGGCCCAGCTTTCGCGCATCCTGGATGCCGTTGCCCGGCTGCGCGACGTCGACACGAGCGCGGTCGCGCCGACCGCGCAGGTCATCGAGCTCGAGAACGTCATGCGCGACGACGTCCCGCGGCCCCCGATCGGACGCGATCTGGCCCTCGCCAACGCGCCGCTGAGGGAGGGCCCGTTTCTACGCGTTCCGGTCGTGTTGGACGAGGGACGATGACCGGCGCGCTGCCGCTCGCGGACCGCACCATCGAGGACGTCACGCTCGCGATGGAGGCGGGCGAGGTGACGAGCCGCGAGCTGACTGAGGCGTGCCTCGGGCGGATCCGCCGTGACGGCGCGAGGCTCAACACGTTTCTCGCCGTCGATTCGGACCGCGCGCTCGCGGCCGCGGATGCGGCGGACGCCGCCCGTCGCGATGGGGACCGCCGACCGTTGCTCGGGGTGCCCTACGCCCTGAAGGACATCTTCGTCACGCGCGCGCTCGACGACGACGGGCGCCCGAACGGCGGGCTGCCGACCACCGCGGGGAGCCGCATCCTCCAGGGGTTCTGCTCCCCGTACGCGAGCGACGCCGAGGACCGACTTGACCGCGCAGGGGCAGTGTTGATCGGCAAGACGAACTGCGACGAGTTCGCCATGGGCTCGTCGACCGAGAACAGCGCGTACGGGCCTGTCCGCAACCCATGGGACGAGGCGACCGTGCCGGGAGGATCGAGCGGGGGATCCAGCGCGGCGGTCGCCGCGGGACAGGCCTTCTTCGCCCTCGGGACCGACACCGGTGGCAGCATTCGTCAGCCCGCAGCGCTCAGCGGGATCGTGGGCCTCAAGCCGACGTACGGCCGCGTGAGCCGATTCGGGATGGTTGCCTTCGCAAGCTCGCTCGACCAGTGCGGCCCGTTCGCGCGATCGGTCCGCGACGTCGCTGCCGTCCTCGGCGCCGTGGCGGGCCACGATCCGCGCGACTCCACGTCGGTCGACGTCCCGGTGCCCGATTACGTCGCAGAGCTCAGCGGCGACGTCCGCGGGATGCGAATCGGCGTGCCGCGTGAGTACTTCGTCGCGGGCATGCAGCCCGGCGTCGAGGCGGCGGTGCGCGCGGCGATCGATCATCTCGCCGGGCAGGGAGCGGAGATCGTCGACGTCTCGCTGCCGTCCACCGACCTGGGCCTGGCAACCTACTACATCATTGCCCCGGCGGAGGCATCGGCGAACCTCGCGCGCTACGACGGCATCCGCTACGGGCCGTCGGCCGGCGACGACCGACTGTACGAGAAGTACCTCCACACCCGCGGTGAGGGCTTCGGACCGGAGGTGAAACGGAGGATCATGCTCGGAACCTACGCGCTGTCGGCGGGGTACTACGACGCCTACTACGTCAAGGCGCAGCAGGTGCGGACGCTGATCAAGCGGGAGTTCGACGAGGTGCTCTCGCGCGTCGATGCGCTCGTTGCACCGGCGTCGCCGGAGGTGGCGTTCCGCATCGGTGCCAAGGCCGACGACCCACTGGCGATGTACCTCTCGGATGCCTGCACGCTGCCCGTGAACATCGCCGGCCTTCCGGGGGTCGTGTTGCCGTGCGGCCTCAGCGACGGGAAGCCGGTCGGGCTACAGGTCATCGGCCCGGCCTTCGGCGAAGCGGTCATCCTGTGCATGGCGGATGCCTACGAGCGCAGTGCCGGCTTCGCGGACCTGCGACCGCCCACGGCCACGGCGCCGGCCGTGGCGGCCTGAGGGCAGCGCGTGGGCACCCCCGGCGCGCCGGATCTCGAGCGCACCCTTGCAGGCGTCCCGCTCCTCGCGTCGCTCGACCGGGGGACGATCAGGCGGCTGGCACGCGACGGCAAGGTCAGGGTCTATCCCGCCGGGGATACGATCCTCGAGGAGGGGACGCGCGGGGTCGCGCTCTTCATCATCCTGCGCGGCCGCGTGCGGGTGGAGCAACGCGGCCGCGCGACCGGCGCGGCGCTCGGCGAGCTCGGGCCCGGCGAGTTCTTCGGGGAGCTGGCGCTCATCGAGGACCACGCGCGCACCGCATCGGTTGTCGCCCTCGAGGAGACGGAGTGCCTGCTCATCGTGGCGTGGGAGTTCAGCGCGCTCCTCAAGGAGCACCCGCAGATCGCGGTGCCGATCATGCGAGCACTCATCGCCCGGCTGCATCGCGCCGAGCACAACGCCTAGACTGGACCGCGTGAGCGTCGAACCGACCCTGCGCCGTCCGGTCACCGCGTCCGGTGCTGGCGACTACCTCAGCGAGCGCGTGCGCAGCGTCCGGCCGTCCGGCATCCGCCGCTTCTTCGATCTCGCCGCGGAGATGGACGACGTCATCAGCCTCAGCATCGGCGAGCCGGACTTCACCACGCCCGAACCGGTCGTGCGCACCGCGATCGAGGCGCTGCAGGCGGGCGAGACCCACTACACGAGCAACGCCGGCATGATGGAGTTGCGCACCGCGGTCGCCAGCCGCCTCGAGGCGTTGTACGGCATCCGCTACGACCCCTCGGGAGAAGTGCTGATCACGGTCGGCGCCTCGGAGGCGATGGACGCCGCGCTACGCGCCGTCGTGGACCCGGGTGACGAGGTGATTTATCACGAGCCGAGCTTCGTCGCGTACGCGCCGTTGATCTCGTTCGCCGGGGGGATCCCGATCCCGGTCCCGACGACGGAGCGGACGAACTTCCGAGTAACCGCCGCGCAGATCGACGACGTGGTCACGTCACGCAGCAAGGCGCTCTTCCTCGCGTACCCGTCGAATCCGACCGGGGCCGTGCTGGACGCCGGCGAGCTCGCAGACATCGCGGCGGTCGCCGAGCGCCACGACCTCCTCGTGATCAGCGACGAGATCTACGATCGGCTGACCTACGGAGGTCATCGGCACCTAGCGTTCAGCGCCCTCGCCGGTGCACGCGAGCGAACAGTCCTCATCGGCGGCTTCTCGAAGAGCTACGCCATGACCGGCTGGCGCATCGGCTACGTCTGCGCGCCGCGCGACCTCATGGTCGGCATCGCCAAGGTCCACCAGTACGGGATCATGTGCGCACCGACGTCCGCGCAGTTCGCGGCGTTGGAGGCGCTTCGCTCCGGTGAGCCGTATCTCGCGGACATGCTCGCCGAGTACGACCGACGTCGCCGCCTCATGACCGATCGATTCAACGAGATCGGCCTCGCCTGCTTCTAGCCCCGGGGCGCCTTCTACTGCTTCCCGCGCGTCGCCGATCTCGGGCTGTCGAGCGATGAGTTCGCCGAGCGGCTGCTCCTGGAGGAGCGCGTCGCCGTCGTCCCCGGCGGGGCATTTGGGCCGTCGGGCGAGGGATACGTCCGCGTCTGTTACGCCGCCGCGTACGAGAAGATCGTGGAGGCGATGGACCGCGTCGAGCGGTTCGTGACGCGGCTGCGGTCGACGTGACCGGGGCGGGG
>JBHENJ010000058.1:0-17654 GCA_046262115.1 Candidatus Limnocylindria bacterium
CCACGAGGCCGAGGCCGGCGATCACCGCGCCGAGCCCGAGATGCGCGCCGGCGACGCGGAGCATCGAGCGTCTCGTGGCGAGCGACGCGGTCAGTCGAGGATGAGTCGGCGCCGGAGCTGGACGACCAACACGACAGTCGAGCCGATGAAGAAGCCGCCCAACGCGATCAGCGCGACGCCCACCGGCACGTCCGGGCTCGGCCCGGACGTCATGACGGCCAGCCCGGCGAGCAGCCCTGCTGTGCCCAGCACCGCGTCGATCGCCGCGCTCAGCGGCCGTGCCGGAGGCCAATCGACGATGACGATCGCGACCGACAGCGCGATCTCCGCGATTGCGGCCGCCAGCAGCCCCACACCAGCGACCACCTGGCCGCGCCCGAGCTCTGAGACGTTCGGGGGAGGCTCGCCGCCCGCGAAACGACCGTCGAGCGTGAAGCCTCCGACGATCATCGTGATCGCCACGATCAGGAGCGCCACGGCGATGATCGAGGTGCCGAGCAGGACGATGCCGAGTGCCTCGCCGACGTGGGGCGGAGCGAGGCTCGTCTGCGTTCTTCGTGTCACGGTGGCAACGGTCCCCGGCGGAGCGGCGAGCGGTCGATTCTAGAGGCCGGGTGCTAGGCTTCTCGGCCATGTCGGGCCCAGCCGTCGCGCTCGAGCCGGTCTCGGAATCCGACGCACGGTTCGACCGGCTGGTGGAGCGCTGGTTCCGGCGCAGGCTCGAGCTCAGCCCTGAGACCGCGACGAACCTCGGGATCCACGATCACGACGCGGAGCTCGGGCGCGGCTCGCGTGACGCTCTCGACGAGGAGCTCGACCTCGTGCGGTCGACACAGCGCGAGGTCGACGCGTTCGCCGACGACGACCTGACGTCGGAGCGTCGCCTGGACCGAGCGCTCCTCGTCCACGATGCGCGACTTCGCCTCCTCGAGCTCGAGCGCAGACGGACGTGGGCCGGTCGATCCGGAGCTGCCGAGACGATCGGCGGCGCACTCTTTCCGCTCTTCACGCGCGACTTCGCCCCGCTCGCCGAGCGGCTCGACTCGATCTGCGGCCGGCTGGAACAGGCACCCCGCTACCTCGACGAGGTGCGCGAGCGCGTGATCGAGCCCGTGCAGCTGTGGATCGAGCTCGACCTCGAGTCGATCGCGGCGCTGCCGAGCTTCCTCGACACGATCGTCGCGGCTGCCGGCGCGGAGCAGCGCGACGACGGTGCGCTGCGTAGCCTCGAGGCGGCCGCGACCGCCACCAAGACCGCGCTCGACGACCACGCCGCGTGGCTGCGCAGCGACGTCCTGCCGCGCGCCACTCGCGAGTGGCAAGCCGGACCCGAGCTCTTCGAGGAGATCCTGGCTCTGCGCGAGCTCGAAGCGGGCGGTGACGAAATCCTGGCCGTCGGAGAGCAGATGCTCGCGGACTCGCACGCCGCGCGCGACGCCCTCTGCGCGGAGATCGACCCGCTGCTGTCCCCCGCCGAGGTCGCGGACGTCGTCAAGGACAACCATCCAGCGACCTTCGCCGAGGCGCTCGACGCTTATCGCACGTCGATGGACCGCGCTCGGCGCTTCGTCGTCGACCACAACCTCGCCACCATGCCGCCCGCCGATCGGCTGATCGTGATCGAAACGCCCAGCTACATCAGGCACCTGATCCCGCTGGCGGCGTACGACCCTCCGGCCAGGTTCGACGCCGACCCGATCGGCACCTACATCGTCACGCCGCCCGCGACGCCGCGCATGATCCGCGAGCACAACCACGCCGCGATCAGCAATACCAGCGTCCATGAGGCGTACCCCGGGCACCACCTCCAGCTATCGGCCGCCATCAGTAACCCGAGCCTGGTTCGCCTGCTGGTCTTCGCTTCGGAGTTCGAGGAGGGCTGGGCGTTCTACTGCGAGCGGATGATGAAGGACCACGGCTTCGACGACACCCCGGAGCACCGATACGGCCAGCTGACCGACGTCATATGGCGCGCCGCGCGCATCGTCCTGGACGTGCGGCTGCATCGCGGCGAGATCCGCTTCGAGGACGCGGTGGAGCGTCTGATGGCCGAGACAGGCTTCGAGCGGCCGGCGACGCTGGCCGAGGTCAAGCGATACACCTCGACGCCGGGATACCAGCTGAGCTACCTCTACGGGCGCCACATGATCGACCGCCTGAAGGCCGATGTGGAAGCGCGCATGGGCCCCGCGTTCACCCTCAAGTTCTTCCATGACACGCTGCTCTACGCCGGGAGCGTCCCGGTCTCGTACGCGCGGCGCCTCTTCGACCGGCGGCTGGCTCCGGACCGCCCGGCGCAGTGAGCGCCAGGGCGACAGCGTCCGCCCTTCGCGTCGCGGTGCTCGTCTCAGCGCTCGCGGTCGCGGCGTGCGGCGAAGCGAAACCGTCGCCGACCCCACGGCCCGCGTGCCCGAGCGTGGTGCCGACAGCGAGAAGCGCAACGGCCGCCCTGGAAGGCGCGGATCGCGCGGTTGTGACCACCAACAAGGGCGCGTTTACGATCGAGCTCCACGGAGATGCCGCTCCGCTCGCCACTGCGAACTTCGTGAGCCTGGCCAGGTGCGGGTTCTATGACGGGATCCGGTTCCACCGGGTACTCGCCGGATTCCTGGCCCAGGCGGGGGACCCGAACAGCGATCCAGATCGTCCCAGGAGCGACCCCAGCCTGATCGGCACCGGCGACGCCGGCTACCGCTTCGAGATCGAGCCGCCCGCCGATGACCTGGACTACCTGCAGTACAGCGTCTCGATGGCGAACGCATCCGCGCCGGGCACGAACGGGAGCCAATTCTTCGTCGCCCTGGACGACCTGAGCGGTCGCCTGGAGCGCGAGTACACGATCTTCGGGCAGGTAGTCGAAGGGACCGATGTCGTCGACACCATCGGTTCGGTGCCGGTCGACGGACCGGCGGGGCTGCCGCTCGACCCGGTCATCATCGAGTCGATTGCGATCACGGCGGAACCGGCTGCAAGCCCGTCGCTGGGCGTGACCGGACGCGATTTCCGCTTCGAAAGTTAAAGGAATCTTAGTTCCAGAGCGTTGACCGTGCGCGAGCCCGGGGGTACCCTATCGGTGCTGTTCGCACAGCGATTCACCACCGGTCGCAAGGTCATGGGTAGGTCAGGGTAAGGGTAGTGCGGGAAACCGCGCGTGATAGATGCCCTTGTGACAGGGGAATCCGGCAGCATCGAGAAGGCCGCCTCTTGGGAGGCGGTCTTCTTGTGTCCGCTACCATCGGTCGAACTGGCGCCGGTAGCTCAGTGGATAGAGCGTCGGCCTCCGGAGCCGAAGGTCGCAGGTTCGAATCCTGTCCGGCGCGCCAGACCCTCCCTCACGGGGCACACCGTGTGCTTGCTCGTCCCGGCAATAGGAGGCGCACACCATGGTCATCGACCTCTCCGACACCACGTTCTGGGTCGCCGTGCTGGCGGTCCTGGTAGGCGTCCTGATCCTGATCGTGCCGCGGTTTCTGAACTACCTCGTCGCCATTTACCTGATCGTCATCGGGGTGCTGGGCCTCATCCCCTACTTCGTCGGCCGCTGACCGCGCTGTGAGCCGCTAGCGAAAGACCCGCAGCGCGCCCGGCCGCACGACGAACTCGACCGGGGTCGTGCCGATCGACTGCCCGTCCGCGTGTGCCGGAAGCGACCGATGCAACCCCGCGATCCGGACCCGTGCCGCACGCTCCTGCCTGATCCGCGGCTCGTACTGCTGGCGACCGCGTGCCACGGCGGCGAAGTGGCGAATCAGGTCGAGCTTGCTCATGCGCTCGAACACCGAGATCTCGAAGAGGCCATCTTCGAGATCCGCGTTCATCGCGACCGTGAAACCGAAGCCGTAATACGGGCCGTTGCTGACCGTCACGACCAGCGCCGCCGTCGTGAGGCTGGTCTCGTCCATCTCGACAACCATCCGCCGCGGGCGCCAGCGAAGGCCGCGCCACGCCGCTCGCAGACCCCGCCAGATCCCGCGTCGCGTCGTGACCTCCGCCGCCCCGAAGCCCGCGGCGTCGATTCCCACCCCGGCCGCCTCGAAGAACAGCCGCGATTCCGCATCAGGCCGCGACGCGCTTCCGACGTCGACGCGAATCGCTTTCCCGTTTGCGATCACCGCGAGCGCCTCGTCGAGCGTCTCCGGCAGGCCGATGCCGCGTGCGATGTTGTTGAAGCTTCCCATTGGCAGGATGCCGAGCGTCGCATCGGTCTCGACCAGCGCGGCCGCAACGAGCGCCACCGTCCCGTCCCCGCCACCGACGACCACGTCGCTGCCCTCGGATGCGACCGTGCTTGCGATTCGTCCCGCCTTACCGTCCGGGCCGAGTACGTGAACCGTCACGTCGACACCCCGCGCGATCAGCGCTCGCTCGAGCGCGGACGGCTCGAGCTGGTCGTCGGGGCCGAGCGTGCGTCCTGCCGCCGGCTTTCCGCCGGCGACCGGGTTGACGAGCAGGGCGACGGGACGCCGCGACGCCGTAGCGGTTCCCGTCAACGGCCCGTGTCGCGCGCAATGGCGAAGCCCTCGAAGCCGCCGACGGCCGGGTCTCGCCGCGACTCGACGCGCTCGACCACGCTTCCGGGCGGGCCACGGCGCAGCAGCCGCTCGAGCTCGTCGAGCGCCTCGCGCGTGCCCTCGGCCACGAGCTCGACGGCGCGGCCGTCGGCCCGGTTGCGGACCCAGCCGGTGACCGCCAGGCTGCGAGCCCTGCGCAGGGTCCAGTACCGGAACCCGACCCCCTGCACGTCGCCGATCGCGGTCGCGGTCAGCCGCTCGGGCTCGGCGCTCACGCTGCGGCGTCGAGCGTCGGCCACTCCAGCATCGCAACCTCGAGCGCGAGGCGGGGAGAGACGTTGACCGCGAGACCGGCGCGGATCTCCTCCAGGCGGCGCGTGAAGCGCGTTGCCGCCACCGGTCCCACGCGCCTCGCGGCGGAGGCGAGGTCGGGGACGGTGTCGCGGGCGAACGCGGCATCGACGCGGCCGGCGGACGCAACCACCAGGTCGCGCGCCAGAGACAGCCACACGTCCACGATGGCAGTCGCACCCACCCGCTGGCGAGCCGCGGGAGTGCGAGCCGCGGCGGGGGGCACCTCGCCGTCCCCGGCATCCGCCTCGGGCGGGTCGATCCCGGCCTGGTCATCCAGGCGAGCCGCTTCTTCGAGGAGATCACGAAGCGCGCCGAAACGCTCCGATCGACCCCGCGGAAGCAGGGCAAGCAGCTCGCGCTGGACCCGCTCCCGCCAGCTCACGAGCTCCTGCCTCTCCATGAACCGCGACGCGAGACCGATGCGACCTTGCGAGAGCCTGGCCAGCAACTCCGCCCGATCCGCGGCCACGTCAGGCTTCGCTGACAGCCAGCGGACGAGCTCGGCGTGTGGCACAGGACCGATCCGTAGTGGTTGGCACCGCGAACGGATGGTCGGCAGGAGCCGAGCGGCGTCGTCGGCCACCAGGACGAACACGTGGCGTGGCGCCGGCTCCTCGAGCGCCTTCAGCAGCGCGTTCTGGATCGACTCGTTGCAGCCGTCGGCCTGCTCGATGACCACGACGCGACGCTCCCCATCGATCGGCGCACCCGCGATCTCGACCAGCCAACGACGCGCCACCGCGACGAGGCTTTCGTTCGACTGGCGGCTCGCCGCCCACGTGCCCGGCGACGCAAGGACGACATCGGGGTGCGTCCCATGCCGCGAGCGGACGCACGCATCGCATGCGTTGCACGGTCCCGATAGCGGATCCGGAGTGCGACATACGAGCAGAGCCATCACATCGGCGAGAAAGGATCCCTTCCCAGATCCTCTCGGCCCGTGAACGAGCAGCGGCCGCGCGAGCGACCTCCGCGTGACGAGTCGCACGGCGGTGGCGCGAGCGACCGGCTGGCCAACGCTCAAGAAGCCGGGCGCGGTCTCCAGGGAGGAGCCCATGGCTCCGAGTATAGGCAGCCGGGCCGGGCGGCCCGGGGCTTCGGATGAGCGGTAACCGAGGCGTAACGCATGGGCGATCGCCTGGGGCAAGACTCGTACCGAGGCCCGTCCCCGGCGCGCCCGACATGCTGCGGGACGCGCGTTCGGCGGCCGGCTGGCTACCGGTTCTGCCCTTCCGCGGGGGCGGGCCTCGCCGGAGCGCAGGCGCGTGGGCCGGTGGCATACTGCGTGCACCCGGATTGCCGTTGCGGGGAAACCAGGAGGACCGTTCCAATGCCCGTCGCGCCAGTCAAGACAGCGGAAGAGATCGCGTCCGGCCTCAGCTCGATCGTCGACCGGTTGCGTGACGCCGATCTTCCTTCGACGGCGGCCGAGAGCGGAAAACAGATCGCTGACGCTCTGGCGGAGGTGACCGCGCAGCTCGCCGAGCGCGCGGGCGACACTGCCCGTGACATCGGAGACGAAGCTCGCAAGACGTGGCGGCGCGGCATCGGTCGGTCGCTGCGCGACGCCTGGAAGCGTCGCAACCTCGCGCTCGGCGCGGCCGGTGCCGCGGTGCCGGTGTCCAAGCAACTGGTCGACAGCGCCGCCGTCCGGCTGGGTCTCAAGCGGCGCGAGGAGCGGCATTGGGGAAGCTTCTTCATCGGCCTCCTGCTCGGCGCGGCGGCCGGTGTGATCATCGCGATCCTGACGGCGCCCAAGCCAGGGCGTGAGATCCGCGACGACCTCGCGGCACGAGCGCGTGAGGCGGGCGATTGGGTTCCCGTCTTTCAGCGCTCCAGCGACGTCGGGGACGCCGAAACGAACGGAGACGCGATCGACGCCTCCTTGTCGTCCGAGACGGGAGGCATGTCGACCGCCGGTAGTTCGGTGCCGCCGATCCTCGCCGACGACGGAGGAACCGGCAGGCCAGAGTAGCGTCGGGACCGAAGCCGCGAAACGGCGCTAGGGCTTTCGCCCGCTGATCAGCCGCTGCCAGATGCCGCGCGGCTGATCGTCGCGCGCGTCTCCGGGAGATCCGGCGTCGGCGCCCGCCGCGGGCGTCGCGACTCTCGCAGCCTTCGACGCGCGCGCCCGGGGCACTCGGCGTGACGCCGGGGTGACGCCACCGCCCGCTGCCGATGCGTCAGCGGCCGGTTGCCGCGGTCGCCGGGCGCGCGGGGCACGCGGTTCGGCCGGCGTCGAGCCCTCGCCCTCGACCGCTTCCGGCGCACGGGCAGAACGCGACCTGCGCCGCGGAGCCGAGTCGGCGCCGCCGGGAGGTGCCGGCGCGGCGTCCGCGCCTGACGACGCAGCGGTTCGCGTTCGGCGGCCGGCGGCCGCGCTGGTGCGGCGACGCCGTTCGGGCGCCGGTTCTGCGGGTGCCGGCGCGTCGACGTCCTGCGAAGGAGACTCCGCGATGGCCTCCGGCTGCGGGGTTGTGCCGTCTTCGGAGGCGAGATCGGAGCCCGCCGCGCCCTGGTCGGGGCGCTTGCGCCCGCGGCCGCCGCGGCGACCGCGGCGTGTCTTCTTGCGCGCGCCATCCGCTCCGTCGTCGACGACCGGCGACGTCGCGGCCATCCCGGTGCCATCATCCGGACGACCCGCAGGCTCGACTCCCAGTTCGCTGAGTGTCTGCTCGTCAGCCTCGCGGAACGAGTACGTGGACACCTCCGCGAAGTCGTCGATCTCACTGATCGAATCGAACTCCTCCCAGCCCGGCTCCCCCGCCGATGCGGAGGGCACCGCGGCCGCCGCGGATCCATCGCCGGCGGCCCCCCGGCCGCGGCCGCCGCGGCGCCGTCGACGACGCGTGCGGCCCTCAGGAGGCTCGCCCGCGGTCGGCACGAGCTCCTCCTCGTCGAACGGGATCTCTCCCTGCGCCGCACGCGCCTCGGCCTCGGAGCCGACCGCCGGAGCGGTGACGGCAGGCGGCTCGCCGCGAGTCGCGGTGCGTCCACGCGTCCGCCCGGTGCGGAGCGCGGCGCGCGCTGCCGCCGCCACCGAAGGCGGCGCCTCGCGGAACCCGAACTCCGGCGTCACCTCCTTGGCCGGCATGGCCGGCGGGACGACCGCGTCCTTCTTGGTGCGGCCGACCTCGACGATCTTCATGATGTCGATGAACTCGTCGGCGACCGCGATCAGGTCGGAGCTCGTATTGCCCCGGAAGCTGATGACCTCGGCGCGGACTCCCTTGTCCTGCAGGGCGCGGATCGCCGGTGCGAAGTCGCCGTCACCCGAGACGATCACCGCGGCGTCCATCCGATCGGCGAGCCAGAAGAGATCGACCACCAGCTCGATGTCGAGGTTGGCCTTGATCTTCCCGTCGCCGTACTTGCGGATGTCCTTGTGGATGACCTTGTAGCCGTTCTTCGACAGGAAGTCGATGAACTTGCGCTGGTTGTCGTTGTCGGGATCGAGTCCCGAGTAGGCATAGGCGCGGATCAGGTCGCGCCCCTTGACCGCGCCCTTGAGCAGCGTGACGTAGTCGACGTCGACGCCGGCGCCCTTGGCCGCGTAGTACAGATTTGCGACGTCAACGAAGACGCCCACGTTTTTACTCAAAGAGAATCTCCCAGTTGCGCGGGACGAATTATCCCGCGCGCTACACGCTGCCGCACCTGAGCGGTGGCAGCCCTATTTCAATTGCCGGCCCAGGCGAACGCCCCGCGTTGCGAAGCCCATCCGTTTCCAGAACTCCGGATCCGTACGGGCGATCGGGTCCGTCACCTCCGCTTCGCTGCATCCCTTGTTCCGCGCCGACTTGAGGAGTTGCTCGAGCAGCTTCGCCGCCAACTCTTCCCGCACGGGCCCGATATCGCCCTCGGGGAGCACGGTCAGCTCGTCGACCGAACCGATGAACGACGCCAGCCGTACCGATGGCCGCATCGCGAGCACCCCCACGCCGACGATCCGCCGGTCGGCAACCGCGACCAGGGCTGTCGCCGACGGCAGGTACATCAGCTGCCGCAGCATGTCGCCGGCATCTCGGGCGGCACCCGCGTCGAGGCTCGCGCCCACGAGCACACGGATTGCCTGATCGACATCGGTGACTCGGGCGCTTCGAACGTGGAACTCCACGGCCGGCCTCGGGAGCGAGCGGGCGCTGCAGCGCGCAATCGAACCCTTCACCAGCATACTACGGGCCGCCCGCGACAATCCGTGACGATCGTTGCGATGAACGCCGATCGGCGTTCACGGGTATGTGTAGTGCGGTCCGCACACGCTTGCGCTGGTTGGGGGCCGTAAGTATCATGCGCGAACCCTCGCGCCGGCCCGGCAGGGAGGCGCGTCTGCGCACGCCGATGTCGAGCTTGAAGGAGCGCACCCAATGAAGTTGTTCCGACTGAGCGCCATCCTCGTGGTCGCGCTGCTGATGCTGGCCGCATGCCAGCCGGGCGGCGGCGGAGCAAGTGCTTCGGCCGAAGAGAGCGTGGCCGCGACCGAAGGCGGCGCGAGCCCCGCGGGGAGCGAGGCCGCGGGCGGCGATCCAGACACCATATGCGCCGACGACGAGTTCGGCTGCGCCGAATACGCCGAAGGTGAGCCGATCCGGATCGCCATGGCGGTCTCACTGAGCGGCGAGACCTCGTTCCTGGGCCTGGACAGCAAGTACGGCGCGCAGGTCGCACTCCAGGAGCGCGGCGAGGTCGCCGGCCATGAGGCCGAGCTCGTTGACGAGGACGCCGGCTGCGGCGATGCCGCATCAGGCCAGACGGCAGCCCAGGCGATCGTCGGTGACGAATCGATCGTCGCCGCCATCGGCACAACCTGCTCGCGCACGGCGGTGCCTGCCATGCCGGTGCTCGCCGAGCGGGGCATCACGATGATCTCACCGTCGAACACGGCGCCGTCGCTGACCAACCCGGACAGCGAGGACTACGGCGGCGACTTCTATGCCCGCACGGCATACAACGACAAGGTCCAGGGCGCCGCGGTCGCGCAGTTCGCGTGCGAGGAGCTCGGCGTCACTACGGCAGCCACGATCCACGACGGCAGCCCTTACGCCGAGCAGCTGCAGCAGGTCTTCGTTGACCAGTTCGCCGAGCAGTGCGACGGCACCGTCACCGCGCAGGAGGCGATCAACATCGGCGACACGGACATGCGGCCCGTCCTGACCACGATCGCGGCCGACTCGCCCGAATTTCTCTTCTTCCCGATCTTCGACCCAGAGGGGCCGCTGGTCGCGATCCAGTCGCAGGAAGTCCCCGGTCTCGAGGACACGATCCTGGCGGGCGCTGACGGCATCAAGGACGACGGCTTCATCGAAGCCGCGGGTGACGTCGCAGAGGAGGTCGGGATGTATTTCTCGGGCCCGGACCTCAACTTCGGCGACAAGTACCAGAACGAGTTCATCCCCGCCTACAACGAGATCTCGGGTGAGGATGGACCCATCGCTCCGTATCACGCGCACGCATACGACGCCTTCAACATCATCGCCGACGCGATCGAGTCGGTGGGCATCGAGGGTGACGACGGGACGCTCTACGTCCCGCGCACGGCACTCAAGGACTACGTCCGCGGCCTCACGGATTACGAGGGCCTCACCGGGACGCTGACGTGCGACGAGAATGGCGACTGCGCCGACCCCGAGGTTTCGATCGCGCAGCTCGAGAACGCCGAGTTCGTGGAGGTGTTCACGACCCGCGACCAGGAGTAGCGGCGGGACGCTCCGTCGCCGTTAGCGCAAAACGGGTGAGCCGGGCGACCGGCTCACCCGCTGTCTTTCGCCTGACCCCTCGCATCGGAGGCTCGAACCGATGAGGCGACCCGTCCGGTTCACGCTCATCGGGACGATCCTGTGGGCGCTGCGCGTCGCCATCGTGGTCGGCGTGGCCGTGGGAGTGTGGACCACGCTCTCCGAGGGGCGACTCCAGGCGACCGACTGGCGAGATCTGGTCGTGTACGGCGTCGCACAGGGCGCGGTGTACGCGCTGATCGCGCTCGGCTACACCCTCGTGTACGGCGTGCTCTTCATGATCAACTTCGCCCACGGGGACGTGTTCATGGCAGGCGCCATGACCGGATTCTTCGTCGCCGATTCGCTCGGCGAGTCAGGCTTCCTGAATGCCAATCCGGTGATCGCACTCGCGGTCATCCTGCTGGTCGCGATGGTGTCGTCGATGATCGTCGCGATCGTTCTCGAACGCATCGCATATCGGCCGTTGCGCCGCGCGCCGCGTCTGGTGCCGCTGATCACGGCCATCGGCGCCTCGCTCGTCATCTCGAACAGCGTCCGCGGCATCTATGGCGAGCGAATCCAGACCTATCCGAGGCCGGACATCCTGGATGGACGCTGGGACATCCTCGGCATCCCGATCCTCCGTACGCAGGTGATCGTCATCATCGCCGCCGTGGTCCTGATGCTCGGGCTCTTCTACTTCGTCGAGCGCACGCGCACGGGCCGCGCGATGCGCGCGGTCTCCGAGGACAAGGACGTTGCGGCGCTGATGGGGATCAACGTCGACCGGGTCATCGTCACAACCTTCGCCGTGGGCGGCCTGCTCGCCGGCGCGGCGGGCGTTCTCTACGCGCTGGTCTTCACCCAGGTTCACTGGTTCATGGGCTTCCTCCCCGGCATCAAGGCCTTCACGGCGGCGGTCCTGGGAGGCATCGGCAACATCGTCGGCGCCATGCTCGGAGGGCTGAGCCTGGGCGTGCTCGAGTCCGTCGGGCCGTCGCTCCTGCTGAGTGGCTTCGGCGTCCCGTCACCGAACCAGCTGCGCGACGTCATCGCGTTCAGCGTGCTCGTCCTCGTCCTCATCTTCCGGCCGAACGGCATCCTCGGTCGGGCGGAGCAGTGAGCACGTGACCGCGCGGGTCCTCGTCCGGCGGGCGCTGACGCTCGGCCTCATCGCCGGCGCGGCGGTGATCTATCTCGCCCTCGTCGGCCTGGTCGACGCATTCAAGGATCGCAACCTCGTGACGGGGATCATCACGCTGGGCGAGGCGATGCTCCTCGCCGTCCCGCTGATCTTCGGTTACCGCGCCGCGCGCTCGCCGTCGTCGGTGGACGTGTCCCCGCCGACGCTGCTCGCGCGTCTCGCGGCTGGCGCCACCACCGGTTCCGTCTCCGGCGCCATGCTGGCCGCGCTGATCGTGCTCGGCAGCTCGCTCGCGCTGCGCGGCGTGCTCGTTCGTCTCTCCCCTTCGCTGATCGAATTCCTGAGCCTGGGGCTTGAGCCGGTCGTCGGGGCGCTCGTGCACGTCGCGGTCGCGGCGGCTGCCGGTGTGGCGGGTGCGGCCCTTGCCGCGCTCCCGCAGCGCGCCCGGCGCCCGATCGTGGCGGGGATCCTCGCTGTGGTGGTGATGAGCATGGTCGAGCCGTTCGTGCGGCCGCGTCTTGCGCAGCTCGACCTCAAGGACGTCGCAGGCTTCCTGTACCGCTCCAAGGGGATGACGATCCCGGCAGCGATCCTCGTCTTCGGCGTCGCCGCCGCCGCGACCGCCCTGTTGGCACCCGTGCGGCGCGCAGTGAGGGCCAACGTTGAACGTCTGCCGGTCGAGAATCGGCGCTGGGTCAACATCGGCACGGTCGTCCTGGTGGTCCTCGCTGTGCTCGCGCTGCCGCAGATCAGCGGCGGCTTCCTCAGCCAGGTGCTCGTGCTCGTGGGCCTCTACCTGCTGCTCGGCCTGGGTCTGAACATCGTCGTCGGCTACGCGGGTCTGCTCGATCTCGGCTACGTCGCCTTCTTCGCGGTGGGCGCGTACCTCACCGCGCTGCTCACCTCGCCGGTCTCGTCGCTGGGGATCGGGCTCTCGTTCTGGGTGGCGCTGCCGATCGTTATGATCGGCGCCGCGGCCACCGGGATCCTCATCGGGGCGCCGGTTCTGCGGCTGCGGGGCGACTACCTGGCCATCGTGACCCTGGGCTTCGGCGAGATCGCGCGGATCCTGTTCCTGTCCGATGCGCTCAAGCCCTGGCTGGGCGGAACCCAGGGCATCCTGGGCATCCCGAACCTCAGCCTGCTCGGGTTCGAGTTCCGGCGCCCCGACGACCTCTACTACCCAATCCTGGCGTTCTGCGGGATTGCCGCGCTGGTCGCCTACCGGCTCGCCACCTCGCGCGTCGGTCGCGCGTGGAACGCCATGCGCGAGGACGAGCAGGTGGCGCAGGCGACCGGCATCAACACCACCAATTACAAGCTGCTCGCCTTCGCCCTGGGCGCCACGCTCGGCTGCCTCTCCGGCGCCCTGTTCTCCGTGCAGCTGCACTCGGTCTTCCCGGGCAGCTTCAGCATCCTGGTCTCGATCACCGTGCTGGCCGTCATCATCCTGGGCGGCATGGGCAGCATCCCGGGCGTGGTGCTTGGAGCGTTCGTGCTGATCGGCTTCCCGGAACTGCTGCGCGAGTTCGCCGAGTACCGGCTGCTCGTGTACGGGATGGTCCTGGTGGCGATGATGCTGCTGCGCCCGGAGGGCCTGCTCCCCGACGTCGGCCGCCGTCGCGAGCTGCACGAGGTCGAGCCTGAGGAGGACCAGTACGCCGAGCGGGCCGGTGCCGACGTCGCTGCCCCCGTCGTCACCACCACCACTGCTGCCGGCTGACCGATGCAGAACCCAGGCGTCGAGAACGATCTCGACCAGGACGCGCCGCGGACGATCGTTCAGGTCCGCCAGCTCACCAAGCGCTTCGGAGGCCTGGTGGCCAACCGCGACATCGACTTCGACATCCCGCGGCACAGCATCGTGTCCGTGATCGGTCCCAACGGAGCCGGCAAGACGACGCTCTTCAACCAGCTCACGGGCATCTACCCGCCGACGTCGGGCACGATCGAGTTCGACGGCGTGAGCCTCGTCGGCCATGCGCCGCACGAAGTGGCCGAGATCGGCATCGGCCGCACCTACCAGAACATCCGGCTGTTCAACAACATGACCGTCCTCGCTAACGTGATGGTCGGACGCCACGTGCGAATGCGCGCGCAGTGGTACGAGGCGGTGCTGGGCGTGCCGCGCGTGCGCGCCGAGGAGGAGGAGACGCGCGCCCGCGCCCGTGAGCTGCTCCAGAGCGTCGGCGTCTCCCGGCGCTACGAAGACGAGCTGGCGAAGAACCTCCCCTACGGCGACCAGCGCCGTCTCGAGCTCGCGCGCGCCCTCGCCAGCGATCCGAAGCTGCTTCTGCTCGACGAGCCGACCGCCGGCATGAACCCGGGGGAGACGCGGACGATGACCGACCTCATCTCGCGCCTGCGCCGCGAGCTGCAGCTAACGATCCTGCTGATCGAGCACGACATGAAGGTCGTCATGGGCGTATCGGAGCGGATCACAGTGCTCGACTACGGCGAGAAGATCGCCGAAGGATCACCCGAGGAGATCCGCACGAACCCGCGCGTCATCGAGGCGTACCTCGGCAAGCAGGCGGCATCGGCATGAGACAGCTCGACGCGACCCGAGCGACGGCGACACGCGGCGCGGGGTCTGACGGCCACCTTCTCGAGCTGCGCGACGTGCATACGTACTACGGCAACATCCACGCCCTGAGGGGAATCAGCATCCACGTCGACGAGGGCGAGATCGTCACCCTGCTGGGCGCGAACGGCGCCGGCAAGTCGACCACGCTGCGCACGATCAGCGGCACGCTCCGGCCGCGGCAGGGCAGCGTCCACCTGCGCGGTCGGATCATCGACACCCTGCCGGCGCACGAGATCGTCAAGCTCGGTCTCGCCCAGTCACCCGAAGGACGACACGTGTTCGCCCGCATGACGGTCCACGAGAACCTCGAGCTGGGCGCGTTCGCCCGACGAGGCCAGAACCTCGATGGCGATCTGGCGCGCGTTTTCGACCTCTTCCCGCGCCTCAAGGAGCGGCGCAGCCAGCGAGCGGGAACGCTGTCCGGAGGTGAGCAGCAGATGCTCGCCATCGGCCGCGCGCTCATGGCACAGCCGCGCGTGCTGCTGCTCGACGAGCCGTCGATGGGCCTCTCGCCGATCCTCACCGAGCAGATCTTCAGCATCATCGGCGACATCAACCAGCAGGGAACGACGGTCCTGCTCGTGGAGCAGAACGCGCAGATGGCGCTCAACCTGGCGCGGCGCGGGTACGTGCTCCAGACGGGACGGATCATCCTCGCCGACAGGGCCGTCAACCTGGCGCGCAACGAGCAGGTGCGGCAGGCGTACCTCGGCGAGATCTGACCAGCGACACATGGCGGGGCCCTCGGACGACGCCGGGCCGCCGCGCGAGCGACGCCCGGACCTGCGCCCGATGCTGATCCTGATCGCGTTGCTCGTCCTGGTGACAGTCGGCTGGCTGGTGCTTTCGCCGCTCATCCTGCCGCCGGCGCGCTGAACTGCGGCGCCGGTCAGTATCGGCGCGCCGAGTCGGAGGTGATTCCGGTCCCCGCGCCGTACAGCACGAAGGCGACACCCGCCACGGCCGCCGCGAACCCAGGCGCGCGGTCGGGGAATGGCAGGTACGACAGCGACACGAGCTCCCAACCTCGATACGCAAGCGCCGCTCCCGCGATCAGCCCCAGGACGAGGTAGGCGAGTGGCGCGTCGAAGAGGAAGCCGTACCGCCCGCGCATGTACCCGACGTCGAGAAGGATCAGCGCCCCGATCGCCGCGGCGTACACCACCAGCCCCGGACCCTGAAGGCCAATCCCGCTCGTCGCAGGGAGCGGGATCCCGGCCACGCTGTCGCCGCCGGTGCGCCACCAGGGCAGGAAGCCCGAGGCGATCATGAGCACGCAGCCGATGAGGACGAGGATGCGAAATCGCGTCGCCGCGCCGTCGGCCATGGCGGCGTCCACCTACGCGGCACCGTCGCCGACGGGCGAGCCGACGGGCGCCTCCTGGGCACCGAGGATGGCGGCGTAGACCTCGGGGCGGAGCACACCGACGTACGGCAGGTTGCGGTAACGCTCCGCGAAGTCGAGCCCGTAGCCGACGACGAACTGGTCGGGGATCGAGAAGCCGCGATAGGCGATGGGGATCTCGACCAGCCGTCGTGCGGGCTTGTCGAGAAGCGCGCAGATCGCGACCGAGGCGGGATGCTTGCCCTCGAGGTAGCGAAGCAGGTAGTTGAGCGTCAGCCCGGTGTCGATGATGTCCTCGACGACCACCACGTGACGTCCCTCGATGGGCGCCGAGAGGTCCTTGAGGATGCGGACGAGGCCGCTCGACTCGGTGCCCTGCCCGTAGCTGCTGACCTCCATCAGGTCGACGCTGAGAGGAAGCTCGGTTGCTCGGATCAGGTCGGCGAGGAACAGGATCGAGCCCTTGAGCACGCTGACCAGGACCGGGTCGCGGCCGGCGTAGTCGCGGGTCAGCTGCGCGCCGAGATCCCGAACGCGCTGCTGGATGTGTTGCTCGGTGACCAGGATCCGCTCGACGTCCGCGTGGTGCCCCGTCGTCGCGGTCGCGCCGGTCACGCCACCGGCTCGTCGAGCTGGCCGGGCAGTCGGCCGTTGCCGAAGACAGATGCGCGACCGTACTTCAGCATCAGCGCCTTGAAGTCACGGGCGTAGAACAGCTTGATGCGCAGCCCGGGGTACAGCTGGCGGAGGATGCGCACCTTGCGGTTCTTCTTGCGGACCAGCCCCTGTTTCAACGTCGTCAGCTCGACATAGAGGTCGATCTCGGGCAGGTAGAAGTCGGGCGTGAAGCGCTCGACGACCGCGCCGGCCACGTTCCACGCGATCGCGAACGTGTCGGGCTCATAGCGCCACTCGATCCGGTAATAGTCGAAGATCCTCGCCAGCTCCGCCTCGCTGTCGTGCGCGAAGCGGGTCGGCGAGGCGCCGGTCACCGACGGAGTGGCGACCGACAACCGTGTCCCAGCAGCGTTTGGCGGGCGTGCCGCATCGGCGGTGAGTATAGCCGGGAGGCGTTTTCCACAGCCGCGACGCGCGACGCGCGGATCGTGGAAAAACGGGTTGCCCGGCACCGTCGGCCGCCGTAGAGTCGTGCACCTGCTTCCCCGGCAGCCGAGTACGGTAACCGGGACGCCGCGCCAGGCCAGACGCGCAAGCCGGCCACCACGGCGCCACTCCCGGGAAGACTGAAAGGCTGTCGCGAGGAGGCATCTTTCTTTCCTATACTCCTCGTGCCCCATGCGCATCGCCGTCCTCTCGGACATCCACAGCAACCTGCCCGCGCTCGAGGCGGTGATGAAGGACATGGAACGCATCGACCAGGTGTGGGTCCTCGGCGACGTGGTCGGCTACGGGCCGCACCCGAACCAGGTCATCGCGATGCTCCAGCAGGTCGGGGCGCGCACCGTGCTCGGGAACCACGACGGCGCAGCCATCGGCACCGTCGACGCTAAGGACTTCAACCCCGATGCCGGGCGCGCGATCGCCTGGACCGGCACGCGCATCGACGACAACGCGCGGTCGTACCTGTCGTCGCTCCCCGAGGTCAGGACCGATGGTGACCTGACGGCGGTCCACGGCTCACCGCGCGACCCCATCTGGGAGTACGTCACGAGCTCCCAGATCGCGGCGTTGAACTTCGCCGCCTTTGAGACGCGCGTCTGTTTCTTCGGCCATACCCACCTGCCGATCGTCTTCCGGCTCGACGGCGACACCGTGCGCACCGTACAGGTCCGGCCCGGCGAGCCGGTCGACCTCGACAGCAAGCGGTGCCTGATCAACCCCGGCAGCGTCGGCCAGCCTCGCGACGGCGATCCACGGGCCGCTTGGCTGCTGCTCGACACAGGCTCCTGGACCGCAGAATGGCGGCGTACCGAGTACCCGATCGCGGTGGCCGCGGATGCCATCGAGGCCGCCGGGCTTCCGCGCAGTCTAGGGG
>JBHENJ010000059.1:0-38867 GCA_046262115.1 Candidatus Limnocylindria bacterium
TCCTGGAGCAGTCCGATCGCCGCGGGGAGAGCCGCGATCACCGCCCCGCCGATGAGGCCCATCCAGCCCAGGCTCGCGCCGCTCATGAAAAGCATCCCGCCCAGGATCGCGACGAAGACCATGGCCGAGCCGAGGTCCGGCTGTCGAAAGACCAGCAGGGTCGGCAGCGCGACGATCGCCGCAGCAGTCAGGATCGTCGACAGGCGCCCGATGCGCTCGCGGCGGCCGCTCAGGTAGGTGGCAAGGACCACGATCATCAGCACCTTGCTGATCTCGGAGAACTGGAAGTCCAGCCCCGCCACGCTGACCGACATCTGTGCGCCGTACACGTATCGGCCTAGGAGCATGGTGACGATCAGGAGGCTGATGACGACCAGGTAGATCGGCACGGCGAAGGTGTGCAGCCATCGGTAGTCGAGGCCGGCGAGAACGAAGTAGATCGTCAGCCCGATCCCCGCCCAGATCACCGTGCGCACCACCTGACTGAGCTCGGCGGTGCCCGCCGCTCCCTCTCCGAAGCCGACCGAGTAGCCGATGACGACTCCAAAGCCGATCAGCAACAGCATGTACAGGAACAGCTGCCCGTCGAAGAAGCGCCAGTAGCCCCGGCGCACCTGCGCCGTGATCGCCGCCGCGCTCACGCCCATCGGTCGTCCATCATCAGTTCGCGTTCACGAGCTCGAAGGTGCGCGGGTCGAGCCGGTAGTCGCGCGCGATGTCGAAGTACTCCTGGAGGAAGTACTTGACGACCTCGGTCGAAACGTTCCCAGGGACTGTCGCCGCGTAGGTGAAGGTCAGCACCGCGAGATCCGCGTCGGTCGCGCCGGGCTGGGACGGCAGGAACGCCACGAACCACGAGTGGAACGGCAGCCCGCCGTCCGGCAGCGGCTCGCCGAACTCCGCGGTGCCGGTCTTTCCCGACAGCATCCCCGGCAGGGGCACGTCCTTGATGTTGTAGGCGTGCCCGGTGGTGATCACCTCGCGCGCGGCGATCCGGAGGATGCGCAGGTTCTCGGCCGCTGCGCCGACCTCGTGCAGGACCTCTGGCTCGTACGGCGTCGTGAGCTCGCCGCTCTCGTCGGCCTCGCCGCGAACGATCATCGGCCGCATCAGGTGTCCGCCGTTCGCGAGGGCGGCGTACGCGTTCAAGAGTTGCAGCGGCGTGACGTCGACGACGTTCTGGCCGATGCCGGCCTGGGCCAGCTCGCCGGTGTAAACGCCCGCACGGCCCTGAGACTGCGCCCACCGCGTGCTCGGAACGGTGCCCGATGCCTCGCCGGGCAGGTCGATCCCCGTGGGAGCGCCGAACCCAAGCTGGTACGCCCACTCCGCCAGCGGGTCGATGCCGAGCTCGACCGCCATCTGATAGAAGAAAGTGTCCGAGCTCACCGCGAAGGCATCCGTGATGTCGAGCCGGCCGAAGCCCGCGCGATTCCAGTCGTACAGGCACTCGCCTGCCGGCGCGCGGGGGATCTGGTAGCACCCGAAGGTCGGCCAGCGCTGCGCCGGGGCGGTCACGCCCTCCTGAAGCGCGGCCAGCGCGGTGACGAGCTTGTACGTCGACCCGGGCGGGTAGATGTCCTGGATGGCGTGGTTCCGAAGCGGCTGGTTCGCGTCGTCGAGGTACTTCGCGTACCTCGCGGGGTCGATGCCGGTGGCGAAGGCGTTGTTGTCGTAGCTGGGCAGCGACACCATCCCGAGGATCTCGCCGGTCTGCGGATTCATGACGATCGTGACGCCCTGCCGCACCCCCGCCACCTCCATCCCCCAGCGCAGCGCCGCGGTTGCGATCCGTTGGATTTCGGCGTCGATGGTGAGGACCACGCTGCGTCCGGGGACGGGATCGGCCAGCGTGTCGAGGACCTTGACGCTCCGACCGGACGAATCCTGCTCGATGAGCTGACTGCCGTACGTGCCGCGCAGCACATCTTCGAACGAGGCCTCGACCCCGGTCTTGCCGATGAGGTCGTCGGCGAGGTAGCTCTGGTCTTCGAGGTCGTCGAGCTCCGTGCCGTCGATCGGCCCGATGTAACCGAGGATATGGGCCAGGAGCGTTCCGTCGACCTCGCCGAAGCCGTTGAGGTACTGGCGCGTCGGCTCCACCGAGACTTCGACCCCCGGCAGCCCGTCGCCCTCCTCCGCGACGACGAGCGCGACCTCGCGCGCGACGCCACGGACGAGCGGAACTGCGTCGTACGGGGAACCGCGGTACGCGTCGAGCCGCACCCTGAGGTCGGCGACTCGGGTTCCCGTCAGGGCACCGACTCTCGTCAGGACCGCCGATCTGACATCCGTCGGCAGGTTGGCAGGACGCACGCGGACGGTCCACGACGGAACGTTGGCGACGAGTTGCCTGCCATCCCGGTCGAAGATCAGGCCACGGGGCGCCGGGATCGCGACCTCGGCCTCGCGGGCAGCCGCCGACTGCCCGGCGTACCAGCCGCCTCCGAGGATCTGGAGTTGGAACAGGCGCGCCGAGAGAGTCGCGAACACGAGCACGCCCGCCAGGGTGAAGGCGACGAAGCGCCTGCCGGAACGGCGAAGCTCGGCCGCGTCGCTCGCCCGCGCGTCACTCACCGGGCGGCTATCCCGGCCTGTCCGTCGAGCGCACGGCGTCCGAGCACGAACACCGGGACGAATACGACTGCGGCCGCGGCGGCATTGAGCATGGCTGCCGGGAGCATGACGCCCAACGGATCGGGATCTCGCACGCCGAGCCCCAGGAGGCCCAGGACGCCGAGCGCGACGGCGTCGTAGGCGACGCTCGCCGCTGCGGCTGCCAACGGCACCAGCCAGGTCAGACGGCCGACGGCGCGCTCTGCACCACCGACCAGTGCGGCCGCGACCAGGAGTCCGAACGGCACGAGTCCCAGCGGTTCGAACCCGAGCACGTTGGCGGTCGTGCCGGCGACGAAGGCCCACACGATGCCGTGGCCAAACCCGAACACGGCGGTGATTACCACGACGAACACGAGAACGACGTTCGGCCTCACGCCGCCGATGACGAGCATAGGAGCGATACCCACGTGGAGGATGCCGGCACTGATCGCGGAGAGAACGCTCGTGTAGCGACCGATGGGCGCTCCTGCGGGGCTGCAAGACCGGGCGGGCGAGGGTCCCGCGAGTATACCGGGCGCGGCCTCCGGCGCCCGGTGCGCGGCGCCGGCACGTTTGTCGTTTCACGTGAAACTAATCCGCGGAAAAGTGACCGGCTGGTATCATGAAGGGACCCTGTCAGACCGGCCCCGCACAGGAGATTCGTGGGCAGAATCAGCGCGTGCTCGAACCAGAAGGGCGGCGTCGGCAAGACGACGACGGTCGTGAATCTGGCCGCCTATCTCGCGCTCTCGGGCCACCGTACATTGGTGGTCGATCTCGACCCGCAGGGCAACGCAACGAGCGGTCTTGGGCTCGATCCGCGCTCGGCCGGACCCTCGATTTACGACGCGCTCCTCGACAATGTCGACGTGGCCGAGGTGATTCGGCGCACGGAAATTCCCGGCTTGGACGTTGCGCGGTCGAGCGTCTCTCTCGCGGCCGCGGAGGTCGAGCTCGTCGGCATGCCGGAACGCGAACGACGCCTGGCGGTGTGCCTGGCGACTTCGGCGGAGCTCTATGACCGGATCTTGATCGACTGCCCGCCATCCCTCGGTCTGCTCACACTCAACGCGCTCACCGCAGCCGACGGAGTCCTCATCCCGATCCAGACCGAGTACTACGCGCTCGAAGGGCTCGGGCAGTTGCTCACGACGATTCGCCGCGTCCGCGAAAGCCTGAACCCGCGACTGCAGATCGAGGGCGTGTTGCTGACCATGTTCGACGCGCGGACCAGACTATCCGTGCAGGTCGCCGGCGAGGTGCGCCGCCACATGAACGGCACGGTGTTCGAGACCGTGGTTCCGCGCAGCATTCGCCTGTCGGAGGCTCCCAGCCACGGGCGGCCGATCCCTCTGTACGACCCGGCGTCACGGGGCGCGCAGGCGTACCGCTCGCTCGCCGGTGAGGTGGTGGCGCGTGGTTAGGTCGCACGGGCTCGGGCGCGGCCTGGACGCGCTCATCCCGCCGGCCGCCGCCGCGGTATCCGTCGAGCTGCCGATAGAGCGCGTGGCGCGCAACCCGCGCCAGCCGCGCCGGCGGTTCGACGACGAGTCGCTGTCCGAGCTGACCGACTCAATCCGCAGCCACGGCGTCCTGCAGCCGATCCTCGTGCGGCCGGTGGCCGACGCGTATCAGCTCATCGCGGGCGAGCGCAGGCTGCGGGCAGCGCGGAACGCCGGGCTCACGAAGATTCCGGCGGTGGTGCGCGACACGTCCGGACCGGACCAGCTCGAGATTGCGCTCATCGAGAACCTGCAGCGCGCCGACCTTAACCCGGTCGAGGAGGCGGAGGCGTACCGCGAGCTTGTAGACGGCTTCGGGCTCAGCCAGGACGAGGTGGCGCGGCGCGTCGGCAAGAGCCGCGTCGCGGTGACGAACGCGCTGCGCCTGCTCGAGCTTGCCCCCGAGGTGCGTGACGCAATCGTGATGGGCCGCATCAGCGAAGGCCACGGGCGGGCGCTCGTCTCACTCGGCTCGACCGCGCAGCAGCGCGAGCTGCTGATGACGATCGTGCGGCGACAGCTGTCAGTGCGGCAGACTGAAGAGCTGGTCCGGCGACGGCGGGCGCCGACGGACCGCCGCGTGGCGGTAAAGATCTCGGACGACCTCGCCGCGCTCGAAGAGAGCCTCCGCAAGCTGCTCGCGACGCGGATCAGCATCGCCCGGTCGCGGAAGGGCGGCCGGCTGGTTATCGAGTTCTACTCCGACGAAGAGCTGGATCGACTGTATTCTCTGATCGAGCGCGGCGCGCGCGAGCACGAAACGGCAGGCGGCGGCGGATGACGGCGGGAACGGTCCGAACCCGCCGTCCAGAAGCGCAGCCGACTTACACCGCCGCCGATATCCAGGTCCTCGAGGGCCTGCAGGCGGTCCGCAAGCGGCCGGGGATGTACATCGGTTCGACCGATGCGCGTGGGCTTCACCAGCTCGTCTGGGAAGTGGTTGACAACAGCATCGACGAGGCGATGGCGAACGCCGCCACCCGGATTGAGGTCACCATCCACGCCGACGGGCGGCTCGAGGTGATCGACGACGGGCGCGGGATCCCGGTCGATCGGCACGCGACGGGCAAGAGCGCCCTCGAGGTCATCATGACCGTGTTGCACGCCGGCGGGAAGTTCGGCGGAGGCGGGTACAAGGTCTCGGGGGGCCTGCACGGCGTGGGCGTCAGCGTGGTCAACGCGCTCTCCAGCCAGATGCGCGTTGAGGTGCTGCGCGGCGGCAAGCGCTGGGTCCAGGAATACGAGCGCGGGGCGCCGGTTGGTCCTGTCCGGGCGGAGGGCGGCGCCGAGCAGGCCAACCGCGGGCTCATCGCCGGGTGGGATCGGTCAAGCGGGACCTGGACGATCTTCCGCCCCGACCCGGAGATCTTCGAGACGCTCGACTTCAGCTGGGACACGATCGCGCAGCGGCTGCGCGAGTCGGCGTACCTCAACAAGGGGCTCTGGATCCGGCTGCGTGACGATCGGGTCGACCGCGAGCGCAACTTCTACTTCGAGGGTGGCGTCACGAGCTTCGTCCGCCACCTGAACCGCCGCCGCGAAGTGCTCAACGCGCGACCGATCCACATCGAGCGCATCGTCGAGGGCACGAGCATCGAGCTTGCGCTCCAGTACAACGACGGGTTCGTCGAGAACGTCCTTGCCTTCGCGAACAACATCCACACGGTCGACGGCGGGACGCACGTCACAGGGTTCCGTGCCGGTCTTACGCTGAGTCTCAACGACTGGGCGCGAAAGGCGGCGGTCCTCTCCGATCGCGACCCGAACCTGAGCGGCGAGGACGTGCGCGAGGGCCTCACCGCCGTGATCAGCGTGAAACTGACCGATCCGCAGTTCGAGGGGCAGACCAAGGCCAAGCTCGGCAACGCCGACGTGAAGGGTCACGTCCAGGCCGTCGTGGCCGAGGGCATCGTCCAGCACCTCCAGGAGAACCCGGCGGATGGCCGTCGGATCATCGAGAAATCGATCACGGCGGCGCGCGCCCGCGAGGCGGCGCGCAAGGCGCGCGACCTCGTCATCCGCAAGGGCGCGCTCGACGGCATGGCGCTCCCCGGGAAGCTCGCCGACTGCCAGGAACGCGACCCCGCCCGGAGCGAGCTGTACATCGTCGAGGGCGACTCCGCCGGCGGCTCGGCGAAGCAGGGACGCGATCGGCGCTTCCAGGCGATCCTCCCCATGTTCGGGAAGATGCTCAACGTCGAGAAGGCGCGGCTTGACAAGGTGCTCTCGAGCGAGAAGATCCGGCCGCTGATCATCGCGCTCGGCGCGGGCATCGGCGACCAGTTCGACATCGGCAAGCTGCGCTATCACAAGATCTGCCTGCTCTCCGACGCCGATGTCGACGGGGCGCACATCTCGACGCTGCTGCTGACGTTCTTCTATCGACAGATGCCGCAAATCATCGACAGCGGGTTCCTGTACCTGTGCCAGCCGCCGCTGTTCCGGATCAGCACCGGCAAGGTCACCCGGTACGCGCACACCGAGAAGGAGCGCGATCGGGCGGTCAAGGAGCTGAGCCGCGAGGGGCGCACCAAGAACGTGACCGTCCAGCGCTTCAAGGGCCTGGGCGAGATGAACGCAGATCAGCTGTGGGAGACCACAATGAACCCGGAGACGCGCACACTGCTGCGGATCGACATCGAGGACGCCGCGGGGGCCGACGAGATCTTCACCACGCTGATGGGCGAGCGCGTCGAGCCGCGACGGGACTTCATCCGGGGCGAGGCGCGCAAGGTCCGCAACCTCGACATCTGATGGCCTGACCGATGCCGTCCCGACACAACGCCGACCTCCGCCAGGTGCAGCCCAAGACCGGCCGCTCCCTCGACGAGTGGTGCGAGCTCCTCGAGGCGAACGGCGTCGGCGAGCGGCGCGACGCGGTGAACTTCCTGCGCGACGGTTACGCGGTGCCCCACGCGTTTGCACTTGCGATCGCGCAGTCCTGCCTCGGTCGCCGCGACGATTACGACGAACGCGACACGGAGGACGAGCTGATCGGCGAAGACACGTGGTGAGCTCGAGCGTCGGGTCGAGCCGCGCCGTGATCGACGCAGCCGGTCGCCGCTACGCGTTCGCCGACCATCACTGCTTCGCGTGCGGCGCGACGAATCCGATCGGGATGCGCCTGGAGATTGCGCTCGGCGAGGGCGAGGCGAGCACGAGGTGGACCGTCGGAGTGGACTACGTCGGCTGGACCGATCGCGCCCACGGCGGGATCGTCGCCACGCTGCTTGACGAGGTGATGTGCTGGGCGCCGGCGAGCGACGACGCGTGGGCGGTCACCACCGCGATCACCGTCCGATTCCGCTCGCCAGCGGCACCCGGCGAGCGGCTGGAGGCGACCGCACGCGTCGTCGGCCAGCGGAGGCGCATCTACGACGTCGCCGGTGAAGTCCGCGGGCCGGACGGGCGTCTCGTCGCGGAGGGCCGCGGCACGTACCTCGGAGCGTCGGGCCCCGACAAGCGCGAGCTCAAGGAGCGGTACGCCATGCCGCCCGACGGCCCGGCGGCCGGCGTCGCAAGCGAGTGACGGGGGAGTAGCGGATGGCGCAGGAGCGCGAGCGGATCCGGCCGGTTTCGATCGAGAACGAGATGCGCGGCGCGTACATCGACTACGCGATGAGCGTCATCGTCAGCCGTGCGCTCCCCGACATCCGGGACGGCCTGAAGCCGGTTCACCGGCGGATCCTCTACACGATGCACGAGATGGGGCTGCGCTCGAACACTGCGTTCCGCAAGTGCGCGGGGATCGTCGGCGAGACGATGGCGAAGTACCACCCGCACGGCGACCTCGCGCTCTACGACACGCTGGTCCGGCTGGCGCAGGACTTCTCGATGCGCTATCCGCTCGTCGACGGCCAGGGTAACTTCGGCTCGGTCGACGGTGACCCTCCGGCGGCGATGCGCTACACCGAGGCGCGCCTCACGGCGCTGGCCGAGCAGATGCTCGTCGACATCGACAAGGAGACCGTCGACTTCGAGGACAACTACGACGGCCGCCTGCGGCAGCCGACCGTGCTCCCCGCCAAGCTCCCGAACCTGCTCGTCAACGGCTCGTCGGGGATCGCCGTCGGGATGGCGACCAACATCCCGCCGCACAATCTGCGCGAGGTCTGCGACGCGATCACCGCCCTGATCGACGACCCGACCATGACCGTCGACGCGCTGGCCGACATCGTGACGGGTCCAGACCTGCCGACCGGGGGCACCATCTTCCGCTACGAAGACGTCCGCAACCCGCTCTCCGGAGAGCGCGAGCGGCAAGACGCCATCCGGCACATGTACGCCACCGGTCGCGGCCGCGTGGTGATGCGCGGCCAGGTGTCGATCGAGGAAATCCGGCCGGGGCGCACGGCCGTGGTCATCAGCGAGCTGCCCTTCCAGGTCAACAAGACCACGCTGATCGAGAAGATGGCGGAGCTCGTCGGAGCGAAGCGGATCAAGGACATCAGCGACATTCGCGACGAAAGCGACAGAGACGGGATGCGGCTCGTGGTGGAGGTCAAGCGCGACGGCTCGCCGCACACAGTGATGCAGCAGCTCTTCAAGCACACGGCGCTCCAGACGTCGTTCAGCGCCAACATGCTGGCGCTTGTCGACGGCCAGCCGCAGACGCTCGGCCTCAAGAGCATCCTCCAGCACTACATCGACTACCGGCAGAACGTCGTGCGCCGCCGCGCGGACTTCGACCTGGCGCGTGCGCGAGAGCGGGCCCACATCCTCGAAGGGCTCAAGATCGCGCTGGACAACCTCGACGAGGTGATCCGCACCATTCGCGCGTCCGCGGACGTCGACGCCGCGCGGGCGGCGCTCATCCGGCGCTTCGGGCTCACCGAGGTGCAGGCGAACGCGATCCTCGAGATGCAACTGCGGCGGCTCGCCGCACTCGAGCGCAAGAAGATCGAGGACGAGTACGAATCGGTCATCCGGCTGATCGCCGAGCTCGAGGACCTGCTGGCGAACCCGCGCAAGATCCTCGCGGTCATCAAGACTGAGCTGGCCGAGCTGCGCGACAGGTTCGGGGACGCCAGGCGCACGCGGATCGCCGACGACGCGAACCGAGAGCTCTCGCCGGAGGACCTGGTTGCAGCCGAGGACGTGGTTGTCACGCTCAGCCAGCGCGGCTACATCAAGCGGCAGCCCATCGGAACGTTCCGGTCACAGCGGCGCGGCGGTCGCGGCCGGCTGGCGATGATCACGCGCGAGGAGGACGCGGTCAGGCACCTGCTGGTCGCCAACACGCACGACCACATCCTGTTCTTCACGAACCGCGGCCGCGTGTTCGTCACGCGCGTCCACACGCTGCCCGACGCCAGCCGGCAGGCGAAGGGGCTCCCGATCATCAACCTGCCCGGCATCCAGGTGGAGCCCAACGAGTACGTAAGCTCGATCATCGCCATGCCGCGCTTCGAGGCCGAGCATTACATGGTCATGGCCACTCGCCGCGGCGTCGTCAAGAAGACGAGCGTCGCCGAGTACGCCAAGATCCGGGCCAACGGCCTGATCGCGATCAACCTGACCGAGGGCGACGAGCTCCAGTGGGTCGGTCTGACCGATGGCCAGAGCGACATCATCCTTGCCACGCGAAAGGGCCAGGCGGCGCGCTTCAGCGAGGCCGAGGTCAGGCCGCTCGGCCGCGACACCATGGGCGTCGCGGGGATCCGGCTGCGTCCCGGAGACGAGGTCATCGGCATGGAGGTGGTCCGTCCGTCGGCCCAGCTGCTGGTCGTCACCGAGCAGGGCTACGGCAAGCGCACCGACCTCGCGGAGTTCCCGCGCAAGCACCGCGCGACCGGTGGCGTGGTCGCGAACTCGCTCGGCGCCGAGACCGGCGACGTCGCCGCGATCCGAGTCGTGAGCCGCGAGGACGAGGACCTGATGATCATCACCGAGGACGGGCAGATCCTCCGGACTCCGGTGCTGTCGATCAACCGCTACCGGCGGCCATCACGGGGCGTCAACGTCATGAAGGTCGGGGAGGGCGATCGGATCGTGTCGATCGCCGTCTTCGTCGACGACCGGCTGCCCGCCGGCGAGGGCGACGAAGAATAGACACGCGCGTATCATCACGAGCGCCAGCGGGCACCGACCCGGGAGGACGCAGCGTGTACGCCGACGAGTTCAGCATCTACGCCGGCAACGCCAATCGGCCTCTGGCTGAGCGGATCTGCCGCTACCTGCGGACGCGGATGGGGGACGCCGAGGTCTTCCAGTTCGCCAACGAGAACATCTTCGTCCGCATCAACGAGAACGTCCGCGAGCAGGACGTTTTCCTGGTGCAGCCGACGTCGCGGCCGGTCAACCAGTCGATCATGGAGCTGCTGATCATGATCGACGCCTTCAAGCGTGCGAGCGCCGGGCGCATCACCGCGGTGGTCCCTTTCTACGCCTACGGCCGTTCGGACAAGAAGGACCAGCCGCGGGTCCCCATTACCGCCCGCCTCGTAGCGGACATGCTCACAGTAGCCGGCGCTGATCGGCTCCTGACCATGGACCTCCACCAGGGACAGATCCAGGGCTTCTTCAACATCCCCGTGGACGAGCTGACGGCGATCAACATCCTCTCGCGCTACATCGTCGAGCTCCAGGTGCGCGACACCGTCGTGGTGAGCGAACTCGGCTTCGCCAAGCGTGCCCGCAACTTCGCGGAGATCCTGCAGGCGCCGCTCGCCATCGTCGAGAAGCGGCGCGTTGGCAACGAGGACCGCACGGAGTTGATGAACGTCATCGGCGAAGTCACCGACAAGACCGCGGTCATTATTGACGACGAGATCGACACCGGAGGATCGCTGATGGAGGCGGTCGACGCCCTGGTCGCGCGCGGAGCGCGGTCGATCTATGCCTGCGCCACGCACGGAATCTTCAGCGGTACCGCCCTCGAACGGATCGCCGCCTCGCCGGTCGCCGAGGTGATCGTCACCGACACCATCCCGCTGCCGGCCGCCGCAGAGGCCGCCCGCATCAAGGTGCTCTCGGTGGCGCCTCTGTTCGGCGAGGCCATCAAGCGCATCCACCGCGGCGAGAGCGTGGGCGCGCTCTTCACATCCGAGGTCGAGCGCACGAAGGAGCTCACTTTCTGGAAGGATGATGGCGACAGCGGCGAGTTGCCGGCCGTCCTGGCCGGGCGAGCCGCCACGCCAATCGAGACCTGACCCCCATGCTCAAGATCCTCGGCAGGCTCGTCGACTCGAACGAGCGAGAGACGCGCCGCCTGCAGCCGTCCGTCGAGCGCATCAACGCGCTCGAGCCCGAATTCGAGTCCCTGACCGATGCGGAGCTCGCCGCCAGGACCGAGCAGTTCCGCACGCGGCTGCGTGCGCGCGTGGGCGACATCCTTCTGCCCATCGCCGAGCGGCCGCTCGACGAGTCCAGCGCGGACGGCGGCGAGCTGAGCGGGGACGACGCCACCCGCCGCGCCGAGCGACGCAAGGAGCAGGCAAAGGCCGAGCTCGCGCGACTCAACGCGGCGCTGGACGAGCTGCTGCCGGAGTCGTTCGCGGCGGTGCGCGAGGCGATGCGGCGGGGCCTCGGGAAGCGGCACTTCGACGTGCAGCTGATGGGGGGCATGGTGCTGCATGCCGGCCGCATCTCCGAGATGAAGACCGGCGAGGGCAAGACCTTCGTGGCGCCGCTCGCGGCGTACCTCAACGCGCTCACCGGTCGCGGCGTCCATGTCGTCACCGTCAACGACTACCTCGCCAAGCGCGACGCGCAGTGGATGGGCGAGGTCTTCCATCGGCTGGGGATGAGCGTCTCCTCGATCCAGCACGAGCAGGCGTACGTGTTCGATCCCGAGTTCCCCGCCACGGACGAGCGCCTGCGCAACCTGCGGCCCGTCACGCGGCGGGAGGCGTATGCCGCCGATGTCACGTACGGCACGAACAACGAGTTCGGGTTCGACTACCTGCGCGACAACCTCGTCCTCGAGCTGGACCAGCGCGTCCAGCGCGGCCACTTCTTCTCGATCGTCGACGAGGTCGACAACATCCTCATCGACGAGGCGCGCACGCCGCTGATCATCAGCGGCCAGGCCGAGCAATCGGCCGACAAGTACACCCAGTTCGCGCGCCTCACGCCGCGGCTGAAGACCGAAGAGGACTACATCGTCGACGAGAAGCACAAGCAGGTCGCGATCACCGAGGCCGGCACCGAGAAGATGGAGCAGTGGCTCGGCGTCGAGAACCTCTTCGACAACGACTTCTCAATGGCGCGCCACCTGGAGCAGGCGCTCAAGGCGGAGGTCCTCTTCAAGCGCGACCGCGACTACGTCGTCAAGGACGGCGAGATCGTCATCGTCGACGAGTTCACGGGGCGCCTGATGCCCGGGCGCCGATGGTCGGAAGGGCTCCACCAGGCGGTCGAGGCCAAGGAAGGGGTCAAGATCCAGAACGAGTCACGGACGCTCGCGACGATCACGTTCCAGAACTACTTCCGCATGTACGACAAGCTCGCCGGCATGACCGGGACGGCGGAGACCGAGGCGGAGGAGTTCAGCAAGATCTACGACCTCGAGGTCGTGGTCATCCCGACCCATCGGCCGATGATCCGCGACGACTTCGCCGATCTCGTCTTCCGCACCCAGAACGGGAAGTGGAACGCGGTCATCGACGAGATCGAGGAGATGAACGAGGCCGGGCGCCCCGTCCTGGTCGGGACGATCAGCGTCGAGACGTCGGAGATGCTCGCCGGCATGTTGAAGCGGCGCGGCATCAAGCACGACGTCCTGAACGCGAAGCTCCACGAGCGAGAGTCGCAGATCGTCGCCCAGGCGGGCCGCACCGCCGCCGTCACCATCGCGACCAACATGGCGGGGCGCGGGACGGACATCCTGCTGGGCGGCAATCCCGAGGTCCTCGCGGCGGAGATGCTGCACAAGAAGGGCACCAACGTCCTCGAGGCGTCTCCCGAGGAATACGCCGCGACGCTGGCCGCGGCCGAGCGGGAGACCGCTGAGGACAAGGAGCGCGTCCTCGCCGCGGGCGGGCTGCACATCGTCGGCACCGAGCGTCACGAGGCGCGCCGGATCGACAACCAGCTTCGCGGACGCGCCGGCCGGCAGGGCGATCCGGGGAGCAGCCGCTTCTACCTCTCCCTCGAGGACGACCTGATGCGGCGCTTCGCCTCCGAGCGGGTCGCGGGCCTCATGGCGCGGCTCGGGCTCGAGGAGGACATGGCCATCGAGTCGCGGATGGTGAGCCGCACGATCGAGGGCGCCCAGTCACGCGTCGAGGGCTACAACTTCGACATGCGCAAGCACGTCGTCGAGTACGACGACGTGATCAACCGCCAACGCGAGACGATCTACGGTGAGCGCGAGCGGATCCTGCGCAGGGCCGACCTCTCCGCCTCGATCCTGGGCATGGTCGAGGACGAGCTGCGGTCGCTCGTCGCCGAGCACACGGCCGATGAGACCGCGGAGTGGAACCGCGAGGGCCTCCGCGCGCGCGTCCTATCGATGCTGCCGACCATCGACCAGCGGCGGCTCGCCGGGGTCATCTCTGCGACGGATGCCCGGTCAGTCGCCGACGACCTCGTCCAGCTGGCGCTCGAGACGTACGAAGCGAAGCACGCCGAGCTACGCGACGCGATGGGCGTTCTCGAGCGCCTGGTGATGCTCCGCACGATCGACTCGTTGTGGGTCGAGCACCTCACCGCGATCGACGACATGCGACGCGGCATCGGCCTACGCGCCTACAGCCAGCGCAACCCGCTCAACGAGTTCAAGGTCGAGGCATACCGGATGTTCGAGGAGCTCAAGGGCATGATCCGGCACGACGTGGCGCACACGATCTTCCGGGTCAACATCGTCCCCGAGCCGCAGCCGGCGCAGCCGGTGGCGCGGAACGTCCGCGAGTCCCGCGTCGACGTCACCGGTGGTGCGGTGGCGGCCGGCGCGCTGGGCGGCTCACCGACCGCGGCCGCTGTCCGCGGCGGCGGGGGCAACGGAGCGTCCGGCAACGGACAGCCGGTGGCACGCTCCGGTCCCAAGATCGGCCGCAACGATCCGTGCTTCTGCGGCTCGGGCAAGAAGTACAAGAAGTGCCACGGCGCGTGAGCGCCCGACGTCAGCTGCGCTAGCTACCCGCGGTTGCGGCGGGGCGGCGGGGCCAGCGGCGTCTCGCCGGTGTCATCCACTTCGCGGTTGCGGCGAGACGCGATCCAGGCCCGGATCGGCCACAAGAGCACGGTGGCGATGGCGATGACGGCGACGATCAGCCAGAACGGCTCCAGGACCACGCCCGGCGTCTGAAGCAAGCCGCGCGCCGGATGGGCGGCGCCGCGCCGTCGACGCTTCAGTGATCCGTCACCGCAATCCTCGGGCGACTGCGGTGCACCGCTGCCGGATAGTTCGGTCGTTGCATTCGGCCCACGAATGTATCGGACAGGTTCTTCCACGACGCGTGGGCCGAACCCGCCCTTTCTCGGCATGGCATGCGCGGAATGAATACGGTGCCCGGCGACGGCCTGCGCGTGCACGGATCGCGGTCCCGAAGTTCGCCGGTACATTCACGGCACGAATATCGCGCGCCGCACACGACGGGGGTGACCGCCCGCATTCACTCCGCGAATGCGGTGCCGAGAAGACCGATGTCGATGCGGGCGCCGCGCGGCGCGACGCTCGTGGGGTTGACCGGCGGCGTAGCATGAGCGCGTAAGGAACGGAGAGGCCGTGATCTCACGTTCCTTCGTCTCATGTTGGGGACTCCATCTTGGGGAGAGACGGAGCAGGCTCCGCATCGCTCGTCACACGGTTTCGCGACCCATCGGTTCCATTTCTCGACCTCATCCAATGCGAGCGTGACTGCGCCCGATGCAGTTACGCCGCGACGCTGGACTGCGACGGCAACTGTGGCGCGTGCCCGCGCCAGCACTACTGCCCGTGCGTCAATCCGGCGAAGGTCCGCGGACGCCCGCTGCGGCCCGATGACATCGAGCTGCCGATGATCGAGCGCGACGTTGTGGCGGCCGGCGCCAGGAGTTAGCGGTTCGATGGAAGCAGTAAGGGACGAGGCTCGGCGACTGCGCGAGCTCATCGGCGACACCGCGGTGCGTCTTTGACCTGCCCGCACGTGAGGCCGAGCTCCGACAACTGACGGAGCGCGTCAACGACCCGGGGCTGTGGGACGATCCCGCCGCCGCGCAGGCGACGCTGCGTCGCGCCGACGCGATCCGCGGCGAGTTAGACGAGTGGCGTCACCTCGGCCAGCGCGCCGATGCGCTGGCCGACATGGCTGAGCTGGCGATGGCCGAGTCGGACGGTGACGCGGAGGCGCTGCGCCCGGACCTCGAGCGCGACCTCGGCTCGCTGCGGGCCGACTACGGGCGCATGGAGTCCCAGCTGCTCCTGTCCGACCCGTACGACGATCGGCCGGCGATCGTATCGGTCCATGCCGGAGCGGGCGGGACGGAGAGTCAGGACTGGGCCGAGATGCTGATGCGGATGTACCTGCGCTGGGCCGAGCGCAACCGGATGCACTCCGAGATCCTCGACCGCACCGAGGGCGAGGAGGCGGGCGTCAAGTCCGTGACGATCGAGCTGGAAGGCCGATACGCGTACGGGCGCCTCAAGAGCGAGCGCGGGGTGCACCGCCTCGTGCGGATCAGCCCGTATGACGCGCAGAAGCGACGCCACACCAGCTTCGCGCTGGTCGAGGTGATGCCCGAGGTGGCCGATGCCGCCGAGGTCCAGATCGATCCGGACGACCTGCGCATCGACACCTATCGGTCGTCGGGCGCGGGAGGCCAGCACGTCAACAAGACCGACAGCGCCGTGCGCATCACGCACCTCCCGAGCGGGATCGTGGTGACCTGCCAGAACGAGCGCAGCCAGGCACAGAACCGCGAGCGGGCGATGACCGTCCTGCGCGCCAAGCTCGTCGAGCGGGCGGAGCAGGAGCGCGAGGTCGAGATGGCCCGGCTGCGCGGAGAGCACGTCGAGGCTGGCTGGGGCAACCAGATCCGCAGCTACGTCCTGCAGCCGTACACCATGGTCAAGGACCACCGCACCGGAGTGGAGACGAGCAACCCAACCGCGGTCCTGGACGGCGACATCGACGCGTTCAGCGAGGGCTACCTGCGCTCCCGCATCGGCGTAGCATGAGCCGGCCTTCGCGATGACCACGACCCTCCTCCGGCGCCCTCGCCGGGCCACAGCCCCGCCGCCGGCCCCGCAGCCGGTGATCGCCATGACCGACGTCGGCATGACCTATCCGAACGGCAAGGTCGCGCTGGCCGACGTCACGGTGTCGATCCCGGCCGGCGATTTCGTGTTCCTGGTCGGTCCATCCGGCGCCGGCAAGTCGACCTTCATCCGGCTGCTGATCCGCGAGCAGGTGGCGACGACCGGGCGCGTCTTCGTCGCGGGGCGTGACCTCGCGCGACTGCGGCGCGGCCAGGTCCCGCAGCTGCGGCGGCGGATCGGGATCGTCTTCCAGGACTTCCGGCTGCTGCCCAACAAGACGGTGTTCGAGAACGTGGCCTTCGCGCTCGAGGTGACCGGCGCGAGCCGGGCCGAGATCCGTCGCGAGGTTCCGCGGCTGCTCAACCTGGTAGGGCTCCAGGAGCACGAGCATCACCTGCCGGCGCAGCTCTCCGGCGGGGAGCAGCAGCGGGTCGCGATCGCTCGCGCCATGGTCCACGACCCGATGCTGCTGATCGCGGACGAGCCGACCGGCAACCTCGATCCCGTCACGAGCTGGGAGATCATCCAGCTCCTCATTCATATCAACTCGCTCGGGACCACCGTCCTCATGGCGACGCACAACCAGGAGATCGTCAACGCCATGCGCCGGCGCGTGCTGGCCCTGGAGAACGGCCGCCTCGTCCGGGACGAGTCGGGCGCGGCGTACGAGCGGCAATACTGAGGATGGGCTTCCTGCGGTTCATCGGCTTCTCGGTCGTCCGCGCCTGGCAGGGCTTCTGGCGCAACGCGATGATGAGCGTGGCCACCACCGCCACCGTCGTCCTGATGCTCGTCCTGCTCTCCGGGCTGGTGATCGTGATCACCGGGCTGAACTCGGGTCTCGAGTTCATCGAACGCAAGGTGTCCGTGACCGCGCGGCTGGTGGACGACCTTCCGCAGGCCGATCTCGACGCGCTGATGGCCGAGGTCCGAGCGCTTCCGGGCGTGGCCGACGTGACATACGTGTCGCCCGCCGAGGCGATGGATCGGCTGCGACAAAGCTATCGCGACCGCGGTCAGGAGCTCGACCTCGGCGGCGCCGAGGACAGCATCGAGCTCTACGCCAGCATCGAGATCGCGCTGGTCGACCCCAACGAGTCGGGCTCGGTGAGCGACGCGCTCTCGACGAACCCGGCCGTCGAGCGGATCACCACCAAGCAGACCGAGTACGACAAGCTGCTGGGGATCATCAACCTGGTGCGCGGCGTCGGCCTCGCCGCCATCGCTCTGGTCGGCCTGACGGTCCTGTTCATGATCGTGAACACGATCCGCATTGCCGTCTACTCGCGGGCCGGCGAGATCGAGATCATGCGCCTGGTGGGCGCCAGCGACTCGTTCATCCGCTGGCCGTTCATCCTCGAGGGGATCCTGTGCGGCCTCATCGGCGCCATCGTCACGGTCCTCCTGGTGGCCGTGGTGTGGGGACCGATCCAGCCCGTGATGGTCCAGGTCTTCCAGCTGCCGACCGGCGTCAGCACGCGGTTCCTGGCAACGCTCTCCGCGCTGCTGCTCGGCGTCGGGTTCGCGCTGGGCGCCGCCGGCAGCTACATCAGCGTCCGCTCGTACCTGTCCACCGCTCGCTGACCGCAGTTCACGAAACCTAACCTCGGCGCAATCGGAGCGCGCGGAGGCCGGTGCTACACTCGCCGCCCTCCGACGACCGATGACGACGAACACGCCTCCCGCGACCCATCCCACCACGCCGCCGCCGTTGCGCCGGCGGCCCGATCCGGTCGTCTCGTGGATCGTGGCGCTGCTCTTCGTGGCGGTGGTGGGGACGCTGCTGTTCTCGGCCGGCTATCTCGCCGGCGGCGCCGGCGGGGAGCGCTCGAGCTGCGTCGCGCCCAACGAGGCGTTCGCGGCGTTCTGCGAGGGCTACGAGCGCCTCAAGACCGACTACGTCGATCCGCTCGACGACGAGACGCTCGCCGACGGCGCGCTCAAGGGGCTGTTCGAGTTCGGCGTCGGGGATCCGTACAGCTCGTACATGCCCCCCGACGCCTACCAGCAGGCGCGCGAGGATCTCTCCGGCCGGTTCGAGGGCATCGGCGCCGAGATGGCCGTTCGCAACGAGGCCGATCCCGACGCCGAGTGCACCGAGCTCTCCGCGACGTGCCTGCTCGTGGTCGTGGCGCCGCTCGCCGACAGTCCCGCCGAGGCGGCCGGACTCCGCGCCGGCGACGTCGTCCGCGCGGTCGACGGTGAGCCCGTCGACGGGAGCACGATGCAGGATCAGATCAACCGCGTGCGCGGTCCGGCCGGGACAGAGGTCTCGCTCACCGTCGAGCGTGGCGAAGAGCGGCTGGAGTTCACGATCACGCGCGCGGAGATCGTCATCAAGGAGGTCGAGGCGCGGATCGTGAAGCCGGGCGTCGGCTACATCCGACTCCAGGGTTTCTCCGACAAGAGCGGCGACGAGTTCCGCGCCGGGCTCCATGATCTCCTCGACGACGGCGCGGAGCAGATCATCTTCGATCTCCGCAACAACCCCGGCGGGTACATCGTGGCAGCGCAGGACATCGCCAGCGAGTTCATCGGCGACGGCCTGATCTTCAGCCAGGAGTCACACGGCGAGGACACCCGTGAGTGGGAGGCGCAGCCGGGTGGCCTCGCGACCGATGCCTCCATCCCGGTGGTCGTGCTGACCAATCAGGGCAGCGCGTCGGCCTCCGAGATCGTGGCGGCCGCACTTCAGGAGCGCGACCGTGCCACCATCATCGGCGAGGCGACCTTCGGGAAGAACACCGTCCAGGTCTGGGCACCGCTGGAGAACGAGGGCGGCGTCCGGATCACAATCTCGCGCTGGTTCACTCCCGAGCACCACAGCGTCGCGCCGGACGGCGTCCAGCCCGACGTCGCGGTCGACGTCCCGGACGACGCGCCGCCCGAGCCCGACCTCATTCTCGAACGCGCGCTCGGATACCTCGAGACGCAGGCGACCGGGGACGCGTCGTCGCGCACCGAGCCCGCAAGGGCGCCGATGTTCGCGCTTGCGGCCGGCGCCGTCGTGGGCCTCTGGGGAACGGCAGCTGCAGCCGATGTGGCGTAGGACCTCTGTCCGGGGTGGCGCGCTTGTCGCCCGACCGGCCGGGTGCTACGATCGCTGCAACGAAAGGAGGTGGTGTGCAGTGAGTAGTTCCTGTTACGCCACCACCGAGGCGGTGCAATAAGCAGCGCACCTCCCACGTGGTAGCACGGATGAGCCGGCAGCCTTGAGAGGCGCCGGCTCTTTCGTTTGTTTGACCGATCCGGACCGATGACCGAGAAGACCATCGCCGTCAACCGCCGCGCGCACTACCGCTACACGATCGAGGACACCGTGGAGGCGGGCATCGCGCTGACCGGCACGGAGATCAAGAGCATCCGCGCCGGCCGCGTCAACCTCGCGGAAGCCTACGCGCGCATCGAGAAGGGCGAGGCATGGCTGATCGGGGCGCATATCGCACCGTACGCGGAGGGCAACCGCTACAACCACGAGCCGACGCGGACCCGGAAGCTGCTGCTCCATCGGGACCAGATCGCCGAGCTCGCGGGCCGCACCACCGCGAAAGGCCAGACCATGATCCCGATGCGCCTCTATCTGAAACGAGGACGCGCCAAGCTGGAGCTGGGCATCGGGCGCGGCAAGAAGACGCACGACAAGCGGGTCGCAATCGCCGAGCGCGACGCGCGCCGGGAGCTCGAACGCGAGACCAAGGAGCGAATCAGGCTTTGAGTCGCACGACGCCAACACGGCACCCAAGGATCAGCCTGATGGCGTCGATCGCCAAGAGGGCCGCGGTCTCGAGCGTCGCCGCTATCCTGGTGGGCTGCGACGTCGGCGGCCCGCAGCCGACGATCGAGAACACCGCCGGCGCGTCGGGGACCGCGTCTCCCGGCACGGTCGTCTGCACCGAGGAGGCCGACCCGCTCGGGACCTTGATGACGGCCGATGACCTCGCCGCCGGCCTCGAGTCGACGGGTGCCGTCGTCGACGAGAGTGCGGGCGCGGACTCCGGATTCCCGCCGCCGGCCGCATTCGACGAGAACGACGGCCGTCGACTGATCCGTCAGACCTGGCGAAGCGCCGGCGACATCGAACGGGGCGGCCTCTACGGCGTCGACGAGTTCGTTTGGCAGTTCGTCACCGCGGAAGGAGCGGCCGCATTCTTCGACGCCCCGGCCGCCGACCTCGCCGGTGATGCCGACGAGGATGAGACCTTGGAGCCGGTGGGCGACAACGGACGCATCTTCCGTGACACCTCGTCCGGATCGCTCGGGACGTTCGACAACTACCAGTTCCTCTTCACGGCCGGGAACTTGGCGGTGAAGGTGGCGATCTCGGGTCTGCAGCCGCTGGATCCGAGCGCGGCATGTCACATCGCCCAAGCGGCCGAGGCGCGCGCCACGGCGTTTGCCGAGGGTCCCTGCACGTAACCGCGCCGTGGCGCCGCGTAGCTCGCGCCGAGTGGAGCAGCCACCACATAGGGAACGCGTGTTCTATTCATGTGGTCGCTGTGGTATGATGTCGGCTCGGTTCGTGGGGATGTCAGGTTTCGACAGGGCTCAGGAGCCGGAGATCGCAAGCCGAGGTGCCTCCAGGCCTCGTAAAACAGGGGGCAAAGCCAGTAACTGGCGACAATAGTTACGCTCTCGCTGCCTAAACCACAGTGAGCGCCGACGTAGCCCCGTCCCGCCGGGCTGCCAAGGCGTCATCAGGCGGGATGCGGGATCGGTCGACCCCGATGCATCGGTCCCAAAGAGCCGCGAGGCAGATCGGCTAGCTCTGGAAACACCCCGCCGGTCGGGGGTCCCGGAGCGAAGAGCGAAGTAGGCCGGAAACGCTTGTAGGAAGTCTCTGGTAACTCGGTTTTGGACAGGGAGTTCGATTCTCCCTCATCTCCACCAGCACTCATCGCGGCGGTTCCGTTACCCGGAACCGCCTGGGGCGGGCCTTGTGGAGGTGGACAGCGCTCATGCCGTTCCGTGGCTCACGCCCGCAAGTTGCATCAGGTACTCGTCGCGGTTGAGCGGGTTCGCCGTCGTCCGGGTCCGCGTCGGCTGTTCGCCGCTCACCGGGCGATAGCCGTGGAATCTTGACTCGAGCACGCCATCACCGCCGGTCAGTCCGGGGAGTTCCTGCTGGAGGCCATGCGCTCGCGCCGACGGAAGCGTCGTCTCGATGACGCACAGGTGCCCCTCCAGTGACGGCGTCTCGACTGCCGCCCCAAGCCGCGCCAGAACGGGCAGCACGGCGCCGAGCGTGGCGGTCGGAATCTCGAGGCTGACTCGCACGATCGGCTCACAGACGAGCGTCCCCGCCTCCGCGAGCGCGCGCATGAGAACCATCGGCGTCAGCTTCCGAAAATCCGCAGCGGTGGTGCGCGACACTCCGACGGGGAGATGCCCGGAGGGACGCAACGACCGGTTCGGTGCTCCGTCCCCGACGTAGTATCCGCACTCGGTCATGGTCACCGCGCAGTCCGTGACCTGCCAGCCGAAGAGGCCCTCCTCGAGCGTTCGGCCGACGTACTGCGTCATCGACTCGATGAACCTCTCCGCTGTCTTGTAGATGTAGAGCGGGACGAGATTCGCGTCGACGTCGAGCCGGAAACTGACGCCGGATCCGATCGGCGCCGGATCGACACGCAACCCGACCGTCGCGCTGAACGGGTTCATCTCCGCGTGGAGGAGCTCGACCGCTCGGCCCGTTCGGCGAGGGCGCTCGATGTAGATCGTCGTCGTTTCGCGGAACGTGACGTCGATGCCGAACTCGTTCGCGAGCGTCGCGCCGATCACCTCCTTCTGGACCTCGCCATAGAGCGAGACGGAGATCTCGTGGCTGTCAGCGTCACGGCGGACGTTGATCAGGGGATCCTGCTCCGCGAGCTGCGCGAGCGCCACGCGGAGTCGCGCCCCGTCGTCGGGATTGCGAGCGACGACGACCGATTCGAGCGTCGGCGGCGCGAAGTGGTGGAGCGCCTCGGTGCGCGCGGTGCCGATCGCGTCACCGATCCGGACGTCACGGAGGCCCCAGAGCTTGCCGATCTCGCCGGCGGAGACCGCCGCCAGCGGCACGGCACCGCCGCGGTCGAACACGGTGATCGCCGTGACCTTCCCTTCACGGTCCGGGTCGAACTGCAGCCGGTCGCGGGTTCGCACCGTCCCCGAGAACAACCTGGCGTAGGCGATCTTCTCGCCGATCGGGCCGCGCTCGATCTTGAACACGGTGCCCGAAACCGGCCCGTTCGCCGCACCTTCGATTGCAGGCAACAACTCCGCGATGCCGTCCATCAACAGCTCGACACCCGCTCCAGTGATCGCCGAGCCGAAGAAGACAGGGTGCACGAGTGCACGCTTCATCTGCGACGCGAGCGCCTTGCGGAGCCTGCGATACGGAACGTCATTCTCGTCGACGTACGCCGCCAGCAACCAGTCGTCGTGCTCGGAGAGGACCTCGGCCAGCCTTGCCCGGAACGCGGCGTCGTCGGCGCCGCATGCGCTGACGTGGGCAGATCGCGTCCCGAGTTGGTGCGCCGATGCAAGGGGGATGACGGCGCTCGTCAGCCGCTCCGAGATTGCCTGCAGGACGCGTTCGTCGTCCGCGCCGGCGCGGTCGATCTTGTTGACGAAGATGAGGGCGGGCACCTTCAGCCGTTGCAGCGCCCGCATCAGGAGACGCGTCTGTGGCTGTACGCCCTCGACCGCCGAGATCACCAGCACGGCGCCGTCGAGGACGCTCAAGACGCGCTCCACCTCGGCGATGAAGTCCGGGTGGCCGGGTGTGTCGATCAGGTTGACGGCAACGCCGCGGATCGGGAACGACACCACGGCCGATCGGATGGTGATGCCGCGCTGGCGTTCGAGTTCGAGCGTATCGGTCTGGGTCGTGCCCTCATCGACGCTGCCGATCTCGTCGATGACACCGGCGGCGTACAGGAGCCGCTCGGTGAGCGTGGTCTTACCGGCGTCTACATGCGCCAGGATGCCGAGATTCAGGATTCGCACGGAGCGTCATGTCCTCCAAGCAGGTCGGGATCACCCTCTGGCTGGACATGGCTGCTCTCATTGCGCTCTCCTTGCTGTGCTTCCACGACTCGTGTTGTCGAAGTTACGACAAAATTGCCACGGTCCGTCAACTGGTCCGCGTGTCTTGGGCGGGCAGGCACCGGTAAGGTGCGGCGGGATGGGGTCCGTACCTATTCGTGCCGGTAGTGGTGTGCTAACGTCGGGAGGTTCGAGCGCTCGTCAGCGCTCCGCGACGACAGCGTGGAGTCGCACATATGTGGAGGCAGACCGTCGATGAACTGGGCAAGCCTTAGTAGCAACGACAAGCTCGCGGTTTACGGTTCGGTCGCGGTCATCATCGGAGGCATCGTCAGCTTCGGCATCGGGCTCGGGTGGCTTGCTCTGCTCGCCGCGATTGCGATGCTAATCATCGTCTTCCTTCCGTCGATGTCGCCGAACACGACGCTGCCCGGCGCGAAGGGCTCGCTGATGCTCATCTGCGGAGCTGTCGCGGCGATCGGAGCCGTTCTCGGACTGCTCATTGCGCTCCCGTTCATCGGCTTCTACTTCACCTACAACATCGTCGCGGCCCTGGGCTTCCTCATCGCGGTTGCCGGCGGCCTCCTCATGGGCTGGGCGGGGTGGCAGGCGTTCCAGGGTGAGGGCGGCAAGTTCAACGTCGGGACGCGGTCGAGCGGCGGCACCCGCACGATGGGCGGCACCGGCACGATGGGCGGCACGGGCACCATGGGCGGCACGGGCACCACGATGACGACCGGCACCGGCACGACGGGGACCATGGGCGCCACGACCGGTACCGATGCCGGGATGGGCACGGGCATGGGTGGCTCCTCCACGACGTCGACCACCACCACCACGACCGAGCGGAGCGATATCGACGAGGGCCCGCGGCCCTAGTCCACCGCCTTCGCCGATCGATACCGGTCGCGCAGCTCGTCGAGCGTTCTGAGTCCCGAGCGCGGCCCTCTCGCGAACGGGGCCGCGGTCATTGCTGTGTAGAGCTCGCCGACGATGACGTCGGGCGGCATGCCGTCGTCGATAGCGTCGAGCGCCCGCCGTAGCGCGTCCGCCGCCCGGCCGTCCGGCTCTGACTCGACGAGCCAGCGCATCGCCGCCGCGGCGTCCGATTGCGTCGCCTCCAGCTCCGGCGGCGGCGGCGCTGCGTCTCCCTCGAAGAACGCCGCGAGCGCGAGCATGAGATCGCGGCGTGCGTCGCCCGGGGAGGCGCCGCGGACGAGACGCGCGGCGGCGTCCTCGCCGAACACGAGCCGGTAGGCATCGGACGTCCGCGCGATGCCGAACCACGGCGCGAAGGCGCCGGCGTCCAGGCGGCCGATGACGGCCACCGGCTCGCCATCGCGGCGCATCGGCTCGCCCATACGCGAAGCGGTCGGCCGCGCCTGCTCCTAGGCCGGCTGTCGCTCCGCGGGAAGGATCACGATCCGCCGGTTCGGCTCCACTCCAACGCTCTGGGTCCGAACGCGCGGATTCTCGACCAGCGCGACGTGGACGATGCGACGCTCGAGCGCGGGCATGGGGTCGAGCTGGATGATCTTGCCCGTCTCCTCGACGCGCTTGGCGGCACGTGTCGCGACCTCGCGGAGCTGCTCCTCCCGCCGACCGCGGTAGTTCTCGACGTCCACGGAGATGCGATGCCAGGCGCCCTCGCGCTTCGCGACGATGAGGTTGACGAGATGCTGGAGCGAGGCGAGCTTCTCACCGCGACGGCCGATGAGGAGACCCAGGTCGTCGCCGCTGACGTTGAGCTTGGCGGTCTCGGCGCCGGCGCCGATCGTGACGGTCGCGGTGAGACCCATCAGTCGCAGAACCTCCTCGAGCACGCGCTGGGCCTCTTCCAGGGTGGCGCGCTCGCGCTCGGTGAGCTCCTCGACCGGCTTGGCCGGGATGAAGGGCAACGGCGGTCGCTGCTCCCGCTCGGCCTCGTCGGGCTGCGGCTCACGCGGAGGCCGTGGACGGCGTTCGGGGCGTGGAGAGCGGCGCGGCGGGCGGGTGTCGGCGGGGTCGAACGTCGCGTACCCGCCGCGCGAGGGTGGGCCGCCCGGACCGCCCGAGCGCGGTCGTCCGCCATCCCGGCCGCCGGTCTCCCGCATCGCGGCGCGGGCCAGCGCCTCGGCCTGGTCGCCGGCGGGATCTTCTTCGTCCTCGTCCTCGTCCGCGGCCGCGCCGTCATCGCTGGAGGCAGGGGCGAGCTCGCGGACGCTTTCCGCCTGCGCGACGGCGGACTTGGGAGCCGCGAGGATGCGCGCTTCCTCCCCGCCCACGCCCAGGATGCCGCGACTGCCGGCGGACAGGATCTCGATGTCGAGGTCCGCGAGATCGGACTCGAACTCGCGCATCGCACCGCGGATCGCCTCTTCGACGGTCTTCCCTGAGAACTCACGGAAGGTCATGTGTTCATCGGGCCTTGCGGCCTCGCCTCCTCCTCTGGTTGCCGGAGCGCCGCGGGTTCTGGGCGGTCGCTACCGCTGCGGGCGTCGCTGATTTCTTGTCGGGCGCACGCGATTGCGAGCGCACGCCATCGGTCGTGGGGCTCGAGCCACCGGCTCGAAGGGCAGGGCTCTCCGAGATGCTCGGTCCGAACGGGCTCCAGCCGAAGAGCGGGAATAGATTCCCCCAGCCCATGATCACGTACTGCTGCCCGATGAGGTACGCGGTGTAGACGACCCAGTACAGGATCAGGCCGCTCGGGAACACGCCGCCCCACACGATCGTCATGATCGGGAAGAGATAGGTCATCGTCCCGGTGGCGCGGACGGTCGGGTCGTCGGACTGGGTGTTCGGCTGGGTCATCTTGACCTGGACGAACTGGAGCACGGCCGCGAGCACCGCGAGCCCCGAGATCACGAAGCCGCCGAAGACGGAGAACGAGAAGACGTGGTCGACGTCGGCGAGGTTGAGGTTAAAGAGCCACGGGACGTACGGGTTGATGACGTCGCCGAGCTTGATAGGGTCGATCAGCTGGCAGTTCAGCGGCAGGAACTGCGGCAGCTGACTGAGCTCGGGCAGGTCGCAGCGGCCGCCCACCGGGATCTGCCAGTGGTTGGTTCCCAAGGGCTCGAGTTGGAGCTTGTCCTTCAGGGCGTTGAAGGCGGCCGTCTGCGACTCGTTGGGGACGAAGTTCTGGACGACGCCGGAGGCGCGGATCAGCGCCTGGTAGAGCGCGAACAGGATCGGCAGCTGGACCAGCACGGGCAGGCAGCCGGCGGCGGGGTTGACGCCGTGCTCCTTGTAGAGCGCCATCGTCTCGGCGGTGATCTTCTGGCGGTCCCCCTTGTACTTGCGCTGGACCTCCTTGATCAGCGGCTGCATCCGCTGCATCTCGCGCTGCGAGCGGATCTGGCGGACGAACAGCGGCGCGAGGATGGTGCGGATCACCACGGTGAACACGATCAGCGCCAGCGCGAGGTCGCTGAAGAGCACGTGGTAGAGACCGATCAGGCCGTTGAAGAGCGGGAGAAAGAAGACGTCCCATGGGGGCGTGAAGTGCTCGATGCCAAGCAGGCCGGCGGCGAGAGGCGGAAGCGGGATCATCGAACCGGGTCGTAGCCGCCTGGGTTGAGCGGATGGCATCGGCCGATGCGGCGCCCGCCCATCCAGCTGCCGCGGAGGAGGCCGTATCGGTCGATCGCCTGGTAGGTGTACTCAGAGCAGCTCGGCGTGAAGCGGCAGGTGGGCGGCATCCAGCCGGTGAGCACGCGGTAGGCCTGTATCGCCCCGAGCCCGACGTACTTCACGCGGCGCGCACCCCGCACCGCTCGAGGAGCCGGTCGATCGACGCGCCGAGCTCGCTCGTCGACGCGTCGCGCGCCGGCGTCCGACCGATGACGAGCACGTCCCAGCCGGACGGCAGCGTCGCGTAGCGCGCGCGCAGCGCCTCGCGCAGCCGGCGCCGCACCGTGTTGCGGACCACCGCCCCGCCGAGAGCCCGGGGAGTCGACATCCCGATTCGTGTCACCTCGCCATCCGTCCGGCGGGCCCGCATCACGAGCAAGCGGCATGAGCTCGTGATCCCCGATCGCGCCAGGGCGTCGAAGTCCGCACGACGGCCGATGGTCGGAAAGGCCGGCACGTCGTTCCCGGGCCCGCTCAGACGGTCAGCCGCTTACGCCCCTTCGCCCTGCGTCGCGCGAGCACGCGCCGGCCGCCTTTCGAGCTCATTCGGGCCCTGAAGCCGTGCTCGCGCTTGCGTGCACGCTTCTTCGGCTGATACGTCCTCTTCATCGGCGCGCGGGACCTCGTTGATGCGTCGATCGGGCGTCAAACATGCGAACGGCTGGCCTCCGCCAGCCTCCCGTCCGGTACCGATCGAGCCCGCCTGGTAGTCCGCGGATTCTATCGGCGAGGGCCATGGAGGTCAAACTCGGACCGGCGTCGGTGGGGCTGTCGGGACGGTTGCTCGGACGCACCGGCGGGCTGTACACTGCGGACCCGCTGGCGCCGACGCCCACCCGATCGCCCCTCGCAAACGCGGTCGGCGCGTGCCACGCAACCCCCAGCGACGGATCCGCCATCGGCTTGGAGTACGGCTAATCGATGGACGCGAAGCAGGTTTGGCGTGCCGTTCTGGGCGAGCTCCAGATCAGCCTCTCACCTGCCAACTTCGAGACGTGGCTCAAGGACACCACCCTCGAAGAGATCGACGAACAGCGGTACCGCATCTCAGCGCCGAACGGCTTCGCGCGTGACTGGCTCGACAATCGCTATCGGCCGCTGATCAGCCAGACCCTCGCGCGCGTGGCGGGCCACTCGGTGCAGGTCGAGTTTGTCGTCACCGAGGCACCGGGGCCCGTTCCTCCCCAGGTCTCCGACCGAGCGGTCGACGTGCCGCCCGCCTCGCCGGCCGGCAACGCGGTCAACCTCAACGCGCGGTACACCTTCAACAACTTCATCGTCGGCTCGGCGAACAGGCTCGCGCACGCGGCGGCGCTCTCGGTCGCGGAACGCCCCGGCCACGCCTACAACCCGCTCTTCCTGTACGGCGGCGTGGGCCTGGGCAAGACCCACCTCATGCACGCCATCGGGAACCAGGTCGCTACGAAGTTCCCGCGGAAGCGGATCGTGTACGCGACGAGCGAGAAGTTCACCAACGACTTCATCAACTCGATCCGCGAGCAGACCATGGAGGACTTCCGCGCCCGGTACCGGCGCATCGACGTCCTGCTCATCGACGACATCCAGTTCATCGCCGAACGCGAGCGGACGCAGGAGGAGTTCTTCCACACGTTCAACGCGATCCACGAGGAAGGGCGCCAGATCGTCCTGAGCTCGGATCGGCCGCCCAAGGCGATCACCACGCTCGAAGAGCGCCTGCGAAGTCGCTTCGAGTGGGGTCTCATCGCGGATCTCACCCCGCCGGACCTCGAGACCCGGATCGCGATCCTGCGGTCGAAGGCGGAGGACCAGCTCAACCTCATCCCATCGGACGTGATCGAGTTCATCGCCCGCAAGGTGGTGAGCAACGTCCGCGAGCTGGAGGGGGCGCTCAATCGCGTCGTGGCGTACGCCAGCATGGGAGGGATGCCGATCAGCATCGAGCTCGCATCGGCCGTCCTGTCGAACGTGATGTACAACCCGAAGAAGCGGTCGATCACGCCGCAGCGCATCGTGCGCGTCGTGGCCGACTACTACGGGGTCAACCTGGACCAACTGCGCAGCAGCAAGCGCGAGCGGGCGATCGTCGTGCCGCGGCAGATAGCGATGTACCTGATCCGCGAGGAGACCGATATCTCGCTGCTCCGCATCGGCGCTGAGCTCGGCGGGCGCGACCACTCCACCGTGCTGCACGCGTGCGACAAGATCACCCGCGAGATGAACGAGAACGACGACCTGCGTCGCGAGATCAGCGCGGTGCGCGAGATGATCTACGCCGAGTAGGCCGCTCGATCGATCCGTCCGGTTGTGGATAACCGGGCGCCTTTGGGTTGATATCGACCGTTGATTGTGGACAGTTCGCTTCCGCGTGCGGCCGCGCCGTCCACCGACCCTTCGCGGCGAGAGCGACGCGGTCCACCACCGTTGCGTCGCGTGTCACCAGCCACGAGGGTTTTGTCCGCCGCCCACTCGCGAGCGTGGCCGTGGTCGAACGAGACGGGGATGTCCACCGCGCCCACACGCCTACTACGGGAGACTGCTGATCGGTAAACTCCCCATGTGAACGTATCGGTCATGCAGGAGAACCTGGCCCGGGGCCTTCAGACCGTCACCCGGGCAGTGAGCACCCGCGCCACCCTGCCGATCCTCGCGAACGTTCTCCTCCGAACCGAGAATGCGGGCCTCAAGCTGACCGCCACCAACCTCGAGATCGGCATCAACTTCTGGGTACCCGGCAAGGTCGAAGCCGAGGGTGCGATCACCGTGCCGGCCCGGCTGATCACCGATCTCGTCGCCTCGCTCCCGGCCAATCAGCGCGTCGACCTCCAGCTCTCGGCGCGCGACCGGAGCCTCAAGGTCTCGTGTGCCAACAGCCGCTCGAGCATCAAGGGCATCGACGCCGATGAGTTCCCGGTGGTCGCCGCCGTCGGTGATGAGCCGACCACGCAGGTCACATCGCGCCTCCTGCGCGATGGCCTGGCCGAGGTGGTGTTCGCCGCGGCGAGCGACGAGAGCCGGCCGATCCTGACCGGCGTCCTCACACGACTCAACGGATCGCAGCTCATCCTGGCGGCCGCCGACAACTACAGGATCGCAGTCAAGAACCTCCCGCTTCTGTCGCCGGTGCAGCCGGAGATGTCGATCGTCGTGCCGGCCCGCTCGTACGCCGAGCTGGCGCGGGTGCTCCCCGACGGCGATGCGCCGATCGACATCGTGGTGACCCCGAACAAGAGCCAGGTCCTCTTCCACGGCGAGGGCATCGACGTCGTCTCGCGGCTGATCGAGGGGCAGTTCCCGAACTACGAGCCGGTGATCCCGCAGAGCCACAACTCGCGTGCCGTCGTCGATCGCGACGCCTTCCTGGCCGGCGCCCGCCGCGCGTCCATCTTCGCGCGCGACTCGGCGAACATCGTCAAGCTCGAGCTCGCCGGCGACGGGGCCGATGGCTCCCGGCTCGCGATCACGGCTCACGCCGCCGACCTGGGCGAGAACGCCGACTCACTCGACGCGCAGATCGAGGGCAGCTCCACATCGATCGCGTTCAACGCGCGCTACCTGATCGACGTGCTCTCGAACCTCGGGTCGGACGAGGCGGTGCTCGAGCTCTCCGGGCCGCTTGCCCCCGGGGTGATCAAGGCGGTTGGCCAGGACGACTACGTCCACGTGATCATGCCGGTGCGCACCGCGTCCTGACGCGGCAGTCGCAGCTGACCCGATAGCCACGCACGTGCGCCTTACGCATCTGCTGCTGGAGGACTTTCGGAGCTACCAGCGTGCGGAGCTGCATCCGGCGCCCGGGCTCACCATTGTCACCGGGCCGAATGCCGCGGGGAAGAGCAACCTCCTGGAGAGCGTTTTCGTCGCCGTCACCGGACGGACACCGCGAGCGGCGTCCGAGGACGAGCTCGTGCGCCACGGCCGCCCGTTCGCGCGGGTCCGCCTCGACGTGGCCGATCCGACCGGTGGTCAGGGGACCCGAGTCGAGCTCGTCATCCCGGGTCCGGGGTCGACCGATACCCGGCGGCGTCTCCTCGTCAACGGCGCCGCGCGCCGCTCCTCGAGCCTGGCTGAGACGGTGCGCGCGGTGCTGTTCCGCCCCGAGGAGATGCTCCTGCTGGTCGGGGCGCCGTCGGAGCGACGCCGCTTCCTCGACACGATCCTGGCGCAACGCGAGCGGCGACTCTCCCATCAGCTCGGGGAGCTGGCCCGCGTGCTGGCGCAGCGCAACGCACTCCTCCGCGCGATCCGCGCGGAGGAGGCGGGTCCCGCGGAGCTCGCGTTCTGGGACGAGCAGCTCGTCGAGGCCGGCAGTCGCGTGCTGCATGCACGCCTGCGCCTGGTCGCTGATCTGAACCGCCTCGTCGGACCGCTCCACGCGCGCGTGGCGTCGGGACGCGCGGGACGCGGGACGCGCGCCGAGGTCCACCTCGAATACGCCGACTCGCTGAAGCGCGGCCCGTTCGTCGGAACGCTCCTCTCGGCGTCCGAGCTCGCCGCGTTCTTCCGCGACCGCCTCGAGGAGGTTCGGCAGAAGGAGATCTGGAACGGCATGTCGCTGGTCGGGCCGCAGCGCGACGACGTGCGGGCGGTGCTCGACGGGCGCGACGTGGCGACGCATGCCAGTCGCGGTCAGCAGCGCACGATCATCCTGGCCCTCAAGCTGGCCGAGACCGACATCCTGGGGGAGGGCGCCACCGGAACCCCGATCGTGCTGCTCGACGACGTCTTCAGCGAGCTCGACGTCCAGCGCACCGCCCGCGCCCTCGCGCTCCTCGTCGAGCGCGGGCAGGTCCTTGTGACTACGGCGGAGCTGCGACACCTCCCCGCCGAGCAGCGACGGGGCGTCCCGATCTGGCACGTGCAGGACGGGCGGCTCAGCGACGCCCCTTTGGTGGCCTGACAATGCCGGGCCGTCCGACGCGAGCCGCGACTGCCGTCGAGGCCGCCCTGCGCGAACAGCTCGGCGCCGATGGGCCCAATCGGCTCGCCGCCGCGCAGGCACGCATTGCCTGGGACGAGGTCGTGGTGGAGGAGCTCGGGGACGCGCGGGAGATGCCCGCGAGCGCCCTGGTGGGCCTGGCCCGCGGCGTCGCGAGCGTCGAGGTGGCCGACGCGATGCTGGCGCAGGAGTTGAGGCTCAGGAAGCCCGGGATCCTTCGCCGCCTCAATGCGCGGCTGCGCGACCGACCCGGGTCCGGTGCGCCGGTCGTGGAGCTGCGCATCCGCGTCAACCGGAGGTTGGCATGACCTCGACGCGGCTGGCGACGCGCGTCGGGATCCTTCGCGCCGCCGAGCGGTCGGCGGAGAGCCTCGACGTGGTGCTGTTCCACGAGCCGAAGGTCGGCTCCGTGATGCGCACGAAGGGGAGTCTCTTCGTGCTGGCGCAGGTCACGGGCTCAGACGCCGCCATAGCCGGCGCGGCGCGGCAGGCGGCGGAGTGGCTGCAACACGAGTACTACTACGACCTCTCCGCGGGCGTCCTCGGCGTCCTGACCAGGGCCGTGCGGACCGTAAACCGCCGCCTCTTCCAGACGCGTGCTCGGCTCGGCATCCCCCGGCGAGGCGGTATCGGCCTCATCGCGATGGTCATCCAGGGAGGCCACGCCCATGTCGTCAAGCTCGGGCCCGCCAGCGGCGTGGTGATACGGGACGAGCGGATGTACGAGATCCCGCCGCCGCCCGCGGTGCGGGATGAGGATCCGCGGCTCAGGCACCGCCGCGTCGCGGCCACGCTCGGCGAGGCGCTCGAGATCGAGCCGTTCAGCTGGCGCGGCGAGGTCACCGCCGGCGACAGGTTGGCGCTGGTGAGCCGCAACCTCGCGGAGGTGGTCGGCACGGACGACCTGCGTGTCGCGATCCTCGACGCCCGTCCGGCGGCGGCGGTCGAGCACCTCGGCCAGCTGTTCGGCGTCCGCGGTGGGGCGGGCTCGGATGGTGTGCTCATCGTGGAGCTGGTCGAGGTCCCGCTGACCGAGGCGGCGCGGCCGCTCCAGCCGGTGTACCCCAACGATCAGCTGGCGGGGCTCCCGGACGCGAGCCCCGTCCCGCTTGCGGACGCGCTGGGGCGGGCGCTGGTCGGGCTGCGCGACCGCGTGGCGGCCATACGCCGCGGTCTTGGCGTCGCAGCCACGCGCACGTTCGGCGTCTTCCTCGCGTTCATGCCGCGGCGGCGTGCGACATATCCCCGTCGCGTATCGCGGACGGCGGTGCGCGAGGCGGATCGCCGCCGGCGCACCGGGCTGGTCGGCATGGTGGCGGTCGCAGTCCTCGTGGCGGCCGGCGCCACGGCACGCAACGCCGCCGGGCCGAGCCCCACGGAAGCGATCCCGCGCACGGCGATCGCACGCGAGGCGATCGCCGACGCCGAGGAGCACATCGAGGCGGTCGAGAGCACCGTGGACGGCGCGACGCTCGTCGACCGGGCGCCGGACGATGCGGAGCAGCTGTTGACCTCGGCGGCCCGAGCGCTGGAGCGCGCAAGCGCAGCGGGCGTCACGACGGGATCGCTGGCGCCGCTGCGGAGCCGCGTTGACGCCGGATTGGATCGGCTGTATCACGTCACCCGGCTCGGCGAGATCGCCGCGCTGGTCGACCTGGGCACCATCGCCGATGACGCATCGGGGATTCGCATGGTGGCCGCTAGCGACGGGTCACTCTGGCTCCTCGATGCGGGCGGCCGGGTCGAGCGGGTCGATCCGGCGGACGGATCCGTGTCGGTGATTGTCCGCTCCGGCGAGGAGGTCGAGGGCGGGGCACCCGGCGATCCGTGGCTGCTCACCACCGCCGCCACCGACGTCGTCGTCATCGATCGCCAGCACCAGTCATGGCGCATCGACCTGACGGAGCGCATCCCGCGGCGCATGGAGCTGAATGGCGAGGGAGCGCTCGACGACGAGATGCGCCTGCTCGGATCGGTCCAGCATCGGCCTCCGCTGGAGATCTTCACGCTCTACGCCGTCGACCCGGCGAGCGGCCAGATCCTGAAGTGGACGCCGCCGGCCGTCATCCCGGTGAACTATCCCGACCCGCCGGTGAGCTTCCTGACCGACGACCCCGACCTGCCGTCGGCCGACGCGCGCGACATCCTCGTGGACGTCAACCTGTGGCTTCTGCACGCCTCGACCGTGACGCGCGTGAACTTCGGGACGCCGCTCGCGCAGTTCGAGTACTCGCTCGATCCGCCACCGGACTCCGCGCTGCGCCCGACGCTCGATTACCGGCTGCTCGCCGCCGCCACCGTCGGCGAGCGCGAGCTGTTCTACGTTTACGACGCCGCGTCGTCGCGGATCGTCGCCTTCAACCGGGGCGACGGCTCGTTCGTCCGGCAGTGGATGGCCCCCGGCGGCCCGTACGAGGGCCTGCTCGACGACGTCCGCGGGCTCGTCGTGAGCGCCGTCGGCGAGGGTCCGCCCGCGGCGTACGTGCTCATCGCCGACCGCGTCGTGCGGATCGTGCTCGAATAGCCCGACCAGCCACTCCGGCTAGAATCCACGCGTGGTCGTCCGGCTCGTGGAGATGGTCGTCGAGAGCGTCCGGGTTCACATGCTGTCGAGCCAGCATGTGGTCATCCTCAAGGAGGCCGATCGCGACCGATACCTCCCCGTCTGGATCGGTCCCGCCGAGGCGAACGCGATCGCCATGAAGCTCCAGGGGCTCTCGGCCGAGCGGCCGCTCACGCACGACCTGCTCGTCGCCGCCGTGGGCGCGCTGAACGCGCGCATCAGCCGCCTCGTCGTCACGCACGTGGTCGACGGCACCTTCCATGCGCGTCTCTTCATCGACACCGGCGAGGGCGAGGTCGAGGTCGACTCGCGCACCTCGGACGGGATCGCGGTCGCGGTGCGCACGGGGTCGACGATCTATGTCGACGAGCGCGTCCTCGACGAGGCAGGCGTGGAGCCCGATCACGACGACGACGCGGAGCCGAGCGAGGAGAAGCTGGCCGTCTTCCGCGACTTTGTGAACTCGCTGGACGCAGACCTGGACACCGGCGAGGGGCAGCCTCCGCGCGAGTAGCGAGGCGCCTGGCGCTCGATCGGTTAGCGGCCGATCGTCCCGCGGCGGTTGAACCACAGTGCAAGCCGCAGCCGCCACACGTCGCGCAGCGTGCGCATGATCTTCCGGAACGACGCCCCGGTGTTGTCGCCCGCCGTGCGCGGGTAGTGGTTCACGCCCAGCTGCGCGATCCGCACCCCGCGGGCACGGAGCTTGATCAGGAGTTCGGCTGAGAGGAACGGGCCATCGGCGTCGAGAACGAGCCCTTCGAAGACCTCGCGCCGGAAGACCTTCATGGCGCAGTCAATGTCGCGCACCCGCAGCCGGAAGATCACCGAAACGACTGTGTTGTAGGCGCGACCGATGATGCGGCGGTGGAGCGGGTCGCGGCGCTTGATGCGGTAGCCGATGACGGCGTCCACCGGCGACGGTCGTGGCGACTCGAGGCGCGCGAGCAGCAGGCGCATCTCCGACAGGTCGAACTGGAGGTCGCCGTCCGAGAAGCCGATCAGCTCGCCGCGCGCCTCGCGGAACCCGGTCTTGAGCGCGCCGCCGTAGCCGCCGTTCGGCTGGTGCACGACACGCACGCGCGCGTCGGCCGCGGCGAGCGCGTCGGCGCGCTCGGCGGTCCCATCGGTCGAGCCGTCGTCGACGATCAGCACCTCGATCGACGGCATCAGCGTGCCGACGTCGGCCACGGCCCGTTCGACCATGCGGTCGAGGTTGTCGACCTCGTTGCAGGCTGGGAAGAAGAACGTGAGCCGCGGTCGCGCGGCGGATGCGTGGCTCATCTCCGATCGACGACCAGCAGGAGGTCGGTGTAGCCGGGGTACGTGCCGACGCTCTCGGTCACGTAGCGATCGCGGACCAGCCTGGCGGTGAAGTCGTTCGCCACCACGTACACCGGCCGGTCGCCGAGGAATGCGTCGATCGCCCCCGGGACGTCGCCGTAGCCGTCGTCAAGGATGTTCCGATCGTCGATGATCTTGACGTCGGGTCGCTCGCCCAGCACCCAGCGGTGGTACCACAGCGGAGTGCTGTAGCTCCACCACGTGACGACGACCGAGTCGCGCGGCACGACGGCGTATACGCTTTCCACCCAGCGCGCCGCCTGGTGGTCGTCGCTGTTGTCGCGCTCGTCGTACAGGTGCACGACCGAGTACGCGGGGATCGCCGCGAACGCCGCGAGCGCGACCACGGCGACCGTCGTGGCCGCGATCCCGCGAGCCGGGGCGCTGAGCCGCCGACCGACGTACCAGGCGGCCGAGGCGGCCAGCCGCGCAAACCATCCGACCGCGACGGCGAGCACCGGCGCGGCGACGAGCACGGTGGTCATGTAATAGCGCCCGATGTCGCCGTCCTGGAAGTTCATCGAATAGAAGACGTTCACCGCGGCGACCAGGGAGAGGAAGACCGCGGCCGCCGGCCAGCGGCGCGCCGTCACCAGCAAGCCGAGCTCGACGACCAGCCAGCCCGGGCCCTGGAACTGGTCGACCAGGACGCTTTGGGCCTTCGCCCACTTCGGCCCGATCCCGCCCAGCGGGTCGGTGAAGTTGTGGAAGAGCCCGGTGAACTGCTCCGCAAAGATCACGTATCGAAGTCGCTCGAGGGTGTTCGGGCGGGCGTAGAAGAGCGGCGGCGCGGGCTCGATCAGCGAGCGGATCGGGATGTAGAGATAGACCGACAGGCCGGCCAGCAGCATGACGGTGCACCAGCCGACGAGCCGCCATCTGCGCCAGATGGATCGGTCGGTCCAGAACACCCAAACGACGATCGGCGGCGCCAGCAGCCCGACCAGCGCGTGGTTTCCGAGACCGATGCCGAACGCCAGCGCCGCCGCGGCGAGCCAGCGTCCCGCCTGCGGGGATTGCCGCCGGTGCGCTGCGCCCCAGCACAGCACCAGCCACACGATCAGCGCCGCGAACAGGATGTGGAGCGCATGGACGTCGGCTCGCACCGCGTTCCGCCATGGCTCGGATGCGAACGCGAACGCGCCGCCGCCGATCCCGGCAGCCGCCGCCTTGAGCAGAGCGCTGCGCTCGACGAGCATCAGCAGCCCGCCGATGTGGACGGTCAGCCCGGCCGCGACGGCAACACACACGGCCGAGAAGGCGTTCATCCGGTATGCGACGTCCCCGATCGGGATCTGGCTCCACAGCCAGCCAAGCATCGTGTAGGTCGGGAAGCCGGTCGGATGCATGATCCCCAGGGTGTGGGGAACCGTCTGCGCCTCGCCGGTGTCCCAGAAGCTCACGCCCGGGAGCAACGTCCGGAGGTAGATGCCGAGGCCGAGGGCGACCACGATGAGCGACGCCCAGGTCACGGGATCCGGGCTGTAGGGGACGAGCGTCCGCTCCCGGCGCTCCGCGGAAGGACGCGTCGTGGTCGAGTCGCTCACTCGGCCGGATCGACCGGCATGATCAGGTACGGGATCCGCGTACGCCGGCGTCGCGGCTGGTCGCGTTCCGGACCCTCGGGGCCGGGTTGTATACTCACGCGCGCCTTCCCACCCACCCCACGGGAGACCGATAGCCTGGCGCAACCCAGCCGGCCTGCAATCGGGAAGGCCGAGCGCGGGGCGAGGTCGCTGAGCGATCGGCCGACGAGCGGGCTCTCCATCCTGATCGTCATCCTGCTCGCGGGCCTCCTCGTCCGGGTCGTCGTCGCCGCCCTGATCGTACCGGGCAGCGGATTCCGGGTCGACGTGGGCGACTTCGCCCACTGGGCGCGTGAGCTGGCCTCCGTCGGGCCCGGCGGATTCTACCGGCCGGGCTACTTCGTCGATTACCCGCCGGCGTACCTCTATGTGCTGTGGGCGCTGGGTGGCATCGCGCGGTGGTGGGGAAACGTCAGCGGCGACGTCACGGTGATCACGGGCCTCGTCAAGGCGCCGGGGATCTTGGCCGACGTCGGCGTGGCGGCGATGCTGTTCGTCGTCACAAGGCGCTGGTTCGACGTCCGCGGCGGCGCGGTGGCCGCGGCGATCTTCCTGTTCAACCCCGGGACGATCTTCGACTCCGCCGTCTGGGCCCAGATGGACTCGGTCGGGACGATTGTCCTGCTGGCCGCGGTCTACGCGCTGGCGCGCGGCTGGACCGAGGCGGCGGCCGTCCTGTCCGTGGCGGCCACGCTCGTGAAATTCCAGTACGCCTTCCTGATGCCGATCGTGCTCGCGGTCGGGCTGAAGCGCCACCTGTTCGGACGCTCGAGCGACGTCGAACACGACGGACGGCCGGACCCGCTTCGCCTGCTGACGTCACTGTCGTCGGGCGTGGTAACGCTGGTGGCGCTGCTGACGCCGTTCGGGCTCCAGCTCATCGCGCCCTCGGATCCGGTCCACAGCCTGTGGCACCGCTTCCGTGACGCGTCCGAGACGTACACGGGGCTGACCATCAACGCCTTCAACCTCTGGATGAACCCCATCAGCGGCCTCGGCGGCACAGGCTTCTGGGGTGACGACCGGCTACCGGTGTGGACGATCGGCAGCTTCGTGATGACGTGGTGGCACGCCGGCGCGTTCATGTTCCTGGCCGTGGGTGCGATCGGCGTTTGGGCTCTCTGGCGTCGGGACGACGCGCCCGCGATCCTGTTCGTGACGTTCCTCGTGGCGGTCGCGTTCTTCGCGTTGCTGACGCGCATGCACGAGCGGTACCTGTTCCCGGCGCTCGCCTTCGCCGCTCCCTTCGCGCTGCGTGGGTGGGGATGGCGCGCCTGCTACGGCATCCTCGCCGCGTCGTTCTTCTTCGACGTCTACTTCACCTACACGATTCCGTACTTCGAAAACCCGGGCGTCGGCGGCGCCCCCATGACGCTCGACCCGCTCCTGAGCGCGACGATCGTCTCGGCGCCCGGGATCTACCTGCTCTCGTTCAGTGTCGTCGTGCTCGTCGCAATCCTGTCCCTCGTCGCGTGGCGTCTCGAGTGGCTGCCCTGGGGACGCGTCAGGCCGTCGCGCTTCGTTCGCCGGCGGG
>JBHENJ010000060.1:0-7607 GCA_046262115.1 Candidatus Limnocylindria bacterium
TCGGTGCCCAACAAGGTCTCCCACCACGCACCGTGCTCGGTGCTGATCATCCGGACGCTGTAGCGGGCGCCGGCGGCGCGATCGCCGTCGCAGCGTCGACGAGTCCCGCTCCGTAGTAGCGGTCAGGCCCGGGAACGCCGAGGTCGCGCGCGGTCTTCTTCAGATGGCGCTCGACCTGCGCGGGGGTCGGGTAGCGGCCGAGCACCCCTGAAGCGAGCACCAGCGCAGCGACCCCCGCGACATGCGGTGCGGCCGTCGACGTCCCGCGAAAGCGCGGCAGGATCTCGAAACGGCTCGGCGTGTCGGCCTGAAAGCTCACGCCGGACACGTCACGGCCCGGCGAGCCCTGGGGCTGGCAGTTGGAATCGTTCATCAGCGGCGCATCCTCGCCGCCGCCCGGGGCGACGAGGTCCATGCCCGGTCCGTGGTTCGAGTAGCTGCCCAGGCAGCCGTGCTCGGTCGTCCCGCCGACGTTGATCGCAAGCGTGTCGTCCTTCGTTCCCGGCACGCGCCGGTCGAAGCTGTTGCCGGCGGCGGAGACGACGATCGTGCCCGTGCTGCGCGCCCGGATGAGCGCGGCGCGGATGGTCGGCGAGGCGCTGACGCTGCGTGGGACCGCGCGCAGCCGTGGCCCGTCGAACAGCTCGAGCGACAGGTTGATGATGTCGGCGCCGCGGTCGACGGCGTAGTCGATCGCCCGCGCGATCGTTGCCGGGCAGCCGCGTCCTTCGAAGTCGAGCACTCGCAGCGGCATGATCTGGGCGCGGTACGCGACGCCGACCGTGCCGTAGGTGTTGTTCGCCGTTGCGGCGATCGTGCTGGCGACGAACGTGCCGTGGCCGTACTGGTCGTTGGGGTACGGATCGTTGTCGACGAAGTCGTAGCCGCGCACAAAGCGCGAGCGCGCAAGATCGGGCGAGCGCTTATACAGACCGCGGTTGGCGTAGGCGACGCCGCTGTCGAGGATCGCCACCGTGACGCCGCGGCCGCCGCTGCCGCCGAGCTTGCTCGCCTGCGACCACGCCGCCGGGCTGTTGATCCCGAACGGGCCGTTGAGCTCCCACTGCACGGCGGCCCAGCCGCCGACCGGGCCGCCCGTCGTCGCCACGCCGGAGTCGTTGGGCACGTAGGCCGCACGCGCGCGCAGCGTTGCGTCGCGCGCGGACGCGGCGTCGGCGCATTCGACGCTGCGGGCGTGAGCCGGGGGCGTGGCGGCAGCGGCCGGCGCCCACGCGAGCGCAGCGGCGACCGCGAGCGTTGCACTGGGGCGAAGCGAAACGTGGGAAAGCTGCAACTGAAGCAGGGGGAGTCCAGCGGGGGGTGACGGAGGGCAGTGCACGACGCCGGCTCTCCGTACAGCGATAAGGGTAGACCGCGGCTCAGCCCCGTGCGGCGGCTCGCATGTCGCGGCCGCTGACCGTCCTGGCGCTGCGATAGTGCAGGGTTCAGCGTGGCCGCGTCCTTCTTCCCCCGCGACGAGTACTTCATGCGCCTCGCGTTGCGCGAGGCCGAGGCGGCGCTCGAGCACGACGACGTTCCGATCGGCGCCGTCGTCGTGCGCGAGGGCGAGGTCATCGGCGCTGGTCGCAACGAGCGCGAGCTGCGCCAGGATCCGACCGCCCATGCGGAGATCCTTGCGCTGCGCGACGCCAGCCGCGCGCTCGGCTCGTGGCGCGTGCTCGAGTCCGTGCTGTACGTGACGCTCGAGCCGTGCGCGATGTGCGCGGGCGCGATCGTGCTCGCGCGCGTGCCGCGGGTGGTCTACGGCACCGTCGACCCGAAGGCCGGCGCCGCCGGGTCCGTGATCGACGTGCTGGCCCAGCCGCGCCTGAACCACCGGCCGGCGGTGGCCAGCGGGCTGTTGGCGGACGAGTGCGCGGCGCTGCTGACGGGCTTCTTCGGCTCGCGGCGGTAGTCGCTATTGCTCGGACGGCGGCTCGGGCCTCAGCACGGAGAACGCGGTCCCGTGGGGATCGTTCAGGACGGTGATGCGGCCCACGCCGGCTGCGTCGAACGGCAGCACCGAGACCGTTCCTCCAAGCTCCTGCGCCGTGGCGGCCGCATCGTCGGCGTCGTCGACGATGAAGTACGTCATCCAGTGCGAGGGCATTTCCTGCGGCCAGTTCTCGTCCATCTCGATCATGCCGCAGACCCCGTGGCCGTCGACCTTCCAAATCGTGTAGAGGAGCTCGCTGCCCTCCCAGGCAGCCGCTTCCCAACCGAAGACGGCGCCGTAGAAGTCCTTCGCCGCGTCGGTGTCGCGGGTGGTCAGCTCGGTCCATCCGAGGGCGCCGGCCTCGCTGACGAGCTCGGCACCGTGGTGCTTGCCGGCCTGCCAGATGCCGACGATCGCGCCCGTCGTGTCGATCAGGAACGCCATCCGCCCGGCGTCCAGGACATCGATCGGCCCAAAGGCGATCTGGCCTCCGGCCTCCTGCGCCTTGGCGACGACGTCGTCCGCATCGTCGACGTTGACGTACGTGCTCCAGACCGGTGGCTGCTCGGGGTTCTGAAGCGGAGCGATGCCGGCGACGACCATCTCGTTCTTGGTGAACAGGCTGTAGCCGCCGCTCTCCTCGGGGTTCTCGCCGGTCACATGCTCCCAGCCGAAGAGCCCGCCGTAGAAGGCCGCGGAGGCGTCGACGTCAGGGGACGCGACATCGACCCAGGAGGGAACGCCGTGGGCATAGCTGCTGCGTTCGGGCATGCTGGTGCTCCTTCGCGATGTGGGATGGCCACGATCCTCTCACGACTCGGCTCGGCCGTTGTCGCCTGCTTTCTCCTATCCTCGAAACGACGCCCGTGTGCGCGCCTCGGAGGGGTGCCGGAGTGGTTGAACGGGGCGGTCTCGAAAACCGTTGTAGGGGCAACCCCCCTACCGAGGGTTCGAATCCCTCCCCCTCCGCTTAGATACCAGTGATTCCGCGCAACAGAGCCAAGGACGAAGGGTCCGAGTGCCTGTGCGGAGCCTGGTGTCTGACGCCGCTGGAAGCGGCCGGAGACCGCCTCTTCGGGGTGGAGACTTTCCCGAGATTCTCCCGGGAAGGATCCTCCGCTCAGATTGGGACTGGGGGTATGACGGGTTCGCGCGACAGAGGGGCATGGCGGCCTGCGTCACGCGATCGAGGACGAGCGAGCTGTGGCCAGGTCCGCGGCCAGCAGGAACACGCCAAGTTCTTGGCCTACGCCACCGAGTTCCTCGAGCCGGTCTTGTACTGCGGCTCGCAAGCGTTCGAAGGTAGAAGGATGCTGGTCCATCGCCCGCTCCACGTATGGCGCGAGCCTGCTGCCGGCGGTCGCGAAGTCGATCCCGCGTGCGAACTGGATCGAGCGCCTCGAGAGATCTGCGACCTCGGCATGCGGATTCGGCACCGCAAAATGATCTCGGCTGGACCGGCGATAGCTATCGCGCAATCCGGATACGCGACGATCTCGGAGCTCGATGAGTGGTTCGATGTCGAGAAGCTCTGGCTGGCTCCGCTCACCAGGTGAAGGCCACCGACAGGCGCGGCCCACGACACCAGGAGACCACGAAATGACGCTTCAGCGGATGGACAACGTTCTCATCGTCGTCGAGGAAATCGAGGCTGCCAAGGCGTTCTTCGCCGAACTGGGTATGGAGTTGGAAGGCGAGACGACGGTCGAGGGGCCGTGGGTCGACCAGACCGTCGGTCTCGACGGGGTCCGTGCCGACATCGCCATGATGCGGACCCCGGACGGCCACGGCCGAGTCGAGCTGTCGAGGTTCCACACGCCGCCGGCGGTTCGAGCCGAGCCGGAGAACGCGCCGGCGAACGCGCTGGGCATGCGCCGCATCATGTTCGCCGTCGACGACATCGACGACGTCGTTGCCCGCCTGCGCCGCCACGGTGCCGAGCTCGTCGGCGAGATCGCGCAGTACGAGGACATCTACCGGCTCTGCTTCCTGCGTGGCCCTGAGGGCATCATCATCGGACTGGCCGAGCAGCTCAGCTGAAACCCCATGGTGGGGCCCCGGGGGGCGGCCCGGAGGGTTCTGGCCGTCGCTCCTCGGTGGCTGTGAGAACGTCGCCCGCATCAGCGCCATCTCCACGTACGTGAGGGCCAGAGTCCAGATCGCCGTATCTCCTGGCGGGCCATATCGGCGTAGCGCTCCGATCGCCTGAGGCGATGCCTCAATGTGAAGTCCGCACTGGGGTCAGGCGTCCTCAAGCGACATAGCTGGCAAGACCAATGTCGAGCTATCGGAGGAGCGCATGACGGAAGTGCTAGCGATCGGATCCCAGAAGGGTGGGATCGGCAAGACCACGACGACGGCCAACCTTGCCGTGGCGTAGGGCGAGCTCGGCGAGCGCGTCCTGGCGATCGATCTCGATCCGCAGTTCGCGCAGGCAGGCCGGGAAAGGAGATGCGGTTCTTGCCCACGCCAAGGTTGTGAGCGAGCGGGTTCCGCGCCTCGTGGTAGAGAAGCTCTGCCGCACGCTCCGGCTCCAAGGCATCGCCGGTTGCCACGGGTAGTACTAACGCATGAGCGTCTTGAATCGATCCCGCTGTCGCGACGTGCGCCAGAGCGGACAGACTCAAGGCTTGATCCGAAGAAGAGGGTGGAGGTGCCGGCGACCACGCTGCAGAGGAGCGCGGTGGCAGTCAGGTTGCAGCCACCGTCGAGTCCGAGCTCGGGCAGCGGGAGCGCGAGGAGGGCTCGCAGGTCCCGGGTCTGCATGTCAACTTGCTCCGCAAGTAGGCGCCGGAGGCGCGGCCTCGCCTGGACTTCCGCGAACCGGGACGGAAGCAGCAGGTCGATATCGACCGATCCAACGTCGATGCATCCAGCCCGGCTCGCGGCCTCGGTCTCGAGACCGCTGTCGTGAACGGGGTCGGTCACAGAGCCAAGGCTAACCGCGCCGGGGGCCTAAACGACGGGGAGGGGCACCGCCCGCGGCCGACTTTCCCGAGAGCTTTCCCGGAGAGGGGTTAGCTGTCCAACCGTGGCGTATCCTGTCGCTACGAACGGCGACAGCGAACCCGGTCTCGAACCGCCCAGCTAAGCCAAACGCCGCTACCCTTCGCAGCCCCCATAAGGGATCTCGGAGAGGTGCCGGAGTGGTTGAACGGGGCGGTCTCGAAAACCGTTGTAGGGGCAACCCCCTACCGAGGGTTCGAATCCCTCCCCCTCCGCTCAGCACGGTGATTCTCAGCAACGCTGGCGCCGCAAGATTCTGGGAACGGTACGTTCTCAGGATCGTGTGAGCGGAGGCCGTCGTCAGCTCAACTCCGTTCGCCCGAATCTGACCCGGCCGCTGAGCGGTGACTGCACCGACTCGGATTGTGAGGAACCAGCTCCTTGTTCGCCGACGTCCTTCTGCCCCTGTCCCTGACCCTGATCATGGGGTCGCTCGGTCTGACGCTGACGCCCGCGGACTTCCGGCGCATCTTCACAGCGCCGAAGGGCGTCGGCATCGGTCTCGTGAACCTTTTGCTGATCTCGCCGCTGCTCGCGTTTCTCATCGCCGACCTGTACGGGCTCGCAGCGGCGCTCGCGGTCGGCGTCGTCCTTCTCGGCGCGTCTCCCGGCGGGACGACCGCGAATCTGCTGACTCACCTCGCGCGCGGGGACGTCGCGCTCAGCGTGTCGATGACCGCGGTGTCGAGTGTGGCGTCGGTGATCACGGTCCCGCTGTACCTGTCGCTCGGCGCCGAGTACTTCGACGCCCGCGACATCAGCGACGAGATCTCCATGCCGGGCGTGGCGGCGCGGGTCTTCCTCATCACGCTCGTGCCGCTGTCGATCGGCATGCTCATCCGCGCGCGGCGCACGGAATGGGCGCTGCGCAACATGCAGCGGGCGCGCACGATCGCGCTGTGCGCGTTTGTCATCGTCGTCACCGGCGCGATCATCAACGAGTTCGACACGATCAGCGACGCGTTCGGCGAGATCGCCACGGCGGTCATCACGCTCAACGTGTTCGCGATGACGGTGAGCTTCTTCATCGCGCGTGCCGCGCGCCTGGACAACCGCCAGTCGACCGCGATCGCGATGGAGCTCGGCGTCCACAACACGACCGTCGCGCTCGCGGTCGCGACGACCGTCGACGACGAGCTCGCGGGGCCGGCTGCCGTCTACGGCCTGTTCATGTTCTTCACCGCCGGCCTGTTCGCGCGCTTCATGGCGCGGCGCAACGCGACGACGGAACCGTCCGCGCGCGGCGGATCGCCTGGACGCATCGAGGTCAGCGCGGATGTGCCCGGCACGCCGGACGCCGTGTAGCGCGCGATCGCCACGGCCCGGGATCACCTCCTGGTTCGTCCCGATGAGAGTGGACCGCGACGAGATCGTCATGTCGCTCGGCGCCTTGGGAACGCGCGCGGCCGCGTCGTCGCCATCAGCAGCCGTTCCTCGGTGCGCACGCGGCCATCCTCTCCAGCAGCACGGCGCGCTCGCGCGCGTTGCCCGTCATCGCCGCGGCGCGCTGGAACTCCCGGCTGGCTTCTGCCGTACGGCCGAGCTTCTCGAGCAGATCGCCGCGAACGGTCGGCAGGAGGTGGTACTCGCGCAGCGCCGGCTCCTCCCTGATGGCGTCAACCAGCTCGAGCGCCGCCGCCGGGCCGCACGCCATGCCGATCGCCACCGCGCGGTTGAGCTCGACGACCGGCGAGGGCATCAGCTGGGCCAAGCCGTCGTAGAGCGCGACGATGCGCTCCCAGTCGGTGTCCCCGGCGGCGTGTGCGCGGGCGTGACAGGCGGCGATCGCCGCCTGCAGGGTGTAGGGCCCGAGCGCGTTGCCGGTTTGGTACGCGCGCTCGAGCGCGGCGAGGCCGCGCTCGACGAGCATCCAGTCCCAGCGCGAGCGGTCCTGGTCGAGCAGCAGGATCGGCGCTCCGCCGGGGCCGACCCGCGCCCGCGCGCGCGAGGCCTGCAGCTCCATGAGGGCGACGAGGCCGTGGACCTCGGCCTCGGCCGGCAGCAGTTCGGCGAGTATGCGCCCGAGACGCAGCGCCTCCTCGAGCAGCTCGGGCCGCAGCCATCGCTCGCCGGCGGTGGCGGCGTAGCCCTCGTTGAAGACGAGGTAGAGGACCTCCAGCACGGACGCGAGGCGGCCGGCGAGCTCCTGGCGCTCGGGGATCTCGAACGGGACGCGAGCCGCTGAGAGCGTGCGCTTGGCGCGCACGATCCGCTGGGCCACGGTGGCCTCCGCAACGAGGTACGCGCGCGCGATCTCGGTGGTCGTCAGGCCGCCGAGCAGGCGCAGCGTCAGGGCGACCCGCGCGTCGGTCGAGAGCAGCGGATGGCAGGCCGTGAAGATGAGCCGCAGCAGGTCGTCGTCGAACGGATCGTCGATGGCGGCGGCCAGATCCGGGTTGGCGTACTCGCCGCGCCGCTGGACCTCGCGCCCGAGCTCCTGCGTCTTGCGCTCGTGCACGCCGGCGCGGCGCAGACGATCGATCGCGCGGTGCTTGGCGGTGGCCATGAGCCAGGCGCCCGGATTGTCCGGGACACCTGACTCGGGCCACTGCTCGAGTGCCGCGACGAACGCCTCCTGGGCGAGGTCCTCGGCGAGGCCGACGTCGCGCACGACCCGCGCGATGCCGGCGATCAGGCGCGCCGACTCGATGCGCCAGACGCCGTC
>JBHENJ010000061.1:0-34671 GCA_046262115.1 Candidatus Limnocylindria bacterium
GGTGAGCGTGGCCCCGCCGCGAAGAAGAGCCGCGCGCCGGACGTGCGTGGCGAGGTCCGCGTCGCCGATGCGGAACCAGGTCGGCTCTCCGTATCGGGCCAGCATCTCGAGTGCGGTCCACGTGTCGCCGGCGACGCCCCAGCCGGTGTCCGGGTTCGCCAGCCCCGCAAGCGTGTAGAGGACGGTGTCGAGATCGGGAGCGACGTGCAGCCCGAACAGTTCGAGGTCGTCGCCGGTGTTGACGATTACGGTCAACTCGCCCGGTGAGACGACGGCCTGGAGCCCGTGCGCGAGCTTGGCGCCGCCCACGCCACCTGCCAGCGCGGTGACCCGCATCGGTCAGTGCGCTCGCAGGAGCGGCTTGACCTCGGTGGCGAGGCGCTCGATCGACTTCTCGTCGTATCGGGACGGGCATCCCGCGATCAGGTGCCCGTACCCCAGCTCCACGAACGGGCAAAGCCGATCCGCGACCATCTCGGGCGTCCCGACGTTGCAGTTCGACCAGACGTCGGCGCCGCCGTTCCGCGCGAACGTCTCACTCGCCAATCGCGGTCCAGACGTCGTCGTACCCGGCGCGCTCGGCGCGCACCGCCCCGTCACGCAGCGACGGCAGTCGGTGTACTGCGACCACGCGAGGAGGCCGAGGCGGATCTCCGTATCGGTCATGCGACGGCGATCGCGGCGCGCTCCTCCAGCATCGGCTTGACGTCCCGGATCAGCCGCTCGAGCGTCTCGTCGTCGTACGGCGCCGGGAGATCGATGTAGATGTGCCGGAACCCGAGCTCGATGATCGGCGCGGCGCGCTCGACGAGCTGCTCGGGCGTCTCGGCGTGCTCGGGGCCGCGTGATCCGCCGTTTCGACGACCGATCTCCGCCGCGACGCGACGCGCCTCTTCAGGGCTGTCGCGGAGAATCACGGCCCCCGCGCACCAGTTGCGCTCGATCTCGGACTCCTCGCGCCCGACCTCCTGGCACCAGCGGCGCAGGACCTCGTCCTTGTGGCGCACGTGTTCCACGTCGCCGCTCAGGTTCCAGGCGTCCGCATACTTCGCGACGGTGTGGAGCGTCTTGCGCTCGCCGTCGCCGCCGATCAGGATCGGCAGCCGCTCCTGGACGGGTGGCGGGTCGTTGCGGACCTCCTTCGCCTGGTAGAAGCGGCCACGCGCCGTCGTGCGCTCGCCGTGGAGCATTCCGCGCATGATCTCGACCGCCTCGTCGAGCCGATCCAGGCGCTCACCGAACCCCTCGCCGAAGTGGATGCCGAACGCCGTGTGCTCGCGCTCGAACCACGCGGCGCCGATGCCGAGGACGGCGCGTCCGCCACTGATGTGGTCGAGCGTGGTGATCATCTTCGCCACCAGCGCCGGGTTGCGGAACGTATTGGCTCCCACCATCAGCCCCAGCGTCGTGCGCTGCGTCACCTCGGCCCATGCGGCGAGGGTCATGTAGCCCTCGAAGATCGGCCCCTCCCACGACCCGACGATCGGATACAGGTGGTCCCAGGTCCAGAGCGAGTCGTAGCCGAGGTCGTCGACCCGCTTCCCGACCGCCTCGAGCGATGGCCAGTCCGTGTTCTGGTTCCAGGCAAGGATGCCGAGCTTGATTCCTGTTGAATCGGTCATTGGTCTGCTTCTCCCCGCCGCATCGCGGCCGCCGTCAGCGGCTGGTGGCGCCCACGGGCTGTGCTGCGATTTCAGTGCCGGATCGGTCGAGGCGAAGGTTGGGCAGGACGGATTCGCCGAAGGCCCGGATGAACTCCTCCTGGTTGCGCCCCACGTTGTGCACGTGGACCTCGTCGAAGCCCATGTCGATGAACTTCTGTACGTGCGCGGTGTGCTCCTCGAGGTCGGCGCTGATCAGGACGCGATTCTGGAAGTGCTCGGGCCGCACCAGCTTGGCCATGGCGGCGAAGTCCTCGGGATTCTTGATGTCCTGCTTGGGGAAGCTCATACCGCCGTTCGGCCACTGGCGCATCGCGTTCTCGAGCGCGTCCTCCTGCGTCGGCGCCCAGCTGACGTGGATCTGCAGCAGCTTCGGCATGCGTGCCTGATCCTTGCCGGCGTCGCGCGCGCCCCGCGCGAAGCGCTCGAAGAGCATCTGGATCTTCGCGTCCGCGGCGCCGACGGTGATCATCCCGTCGGCCAGCCGTCCGCACTTCGCGGCGTTCAGCGGCCCCGCGGTGGCGACGTAGATCGGCGGCGGCTGCTCGGCCCGCGTGTAGAGCCTGGCGCTCTCCAGGCTGAAGTGTTCGCCGTGGTGGCGCACCACGTCACCGCTGAACAGCTTCCGGATGACCTCGATCGCCTCGAACATCATCGCGCTCCGGACGCCGATCTCCGGCCACGGACCGCCGACCACGTGCTCGTTGAGCGCCTCGCCCGCGCCGAGCCCCAGCCAGAAGCGGCCCGGGTACATTGCGCTCAGCGTCGCCGCCGCATGCGCGATCACGGCGGGGTGGTAGCGGAATCCCGGGCAGGTCACCGCGGTCCCGAAGCGCAGGTTCGTCCGCTGGCCCAGCGCGCCCATGAACGACCATGCGAAGGCGGCCTGTCCCTGCTCCGGCGTCCACGGGTGGAAGTGCTCGCTGACCATGAACCCGGCGTCGAAGCCGGCCGCCTCCGCCTGCTCGCACCAGCCGAGCAGCTCGGTCGGGTGGAACTGCTCGAGCATCGCCGCGTAGCCGATCTTTGTCATTCGTCGACCTTCGGCGTGCCCGTGGCCGCGCCGACAGAGAACTGGCTGTGCGTGCGCTCGACGCGCAGCCGGAGCGTCACCCGTTCCTGCCCTTCAAAACGGGTCGGGTCGGATCCGTACCGCTCGGCCAGCGCCGTGATGTCGGCGAGCGACTTTGCGCGGTCATCGTCCAGCTCCACGTGTCCCACGAAGGTACGCGAGAAGTAGCCCTCCGGGAAGATCAGGCTGGCGCGGTTGTCGCGCCGCAGGTGGCGCTCCTTCCGACGGCCGACGCGCGTGTTCATCAGGATTGTGTCCTCGCGCTCGGGGTCGAGATCGAACCACATCACGGACTGGCTCGGCATGCCGCCGGACGAGACGGTGGCGAGCACCGGAAATCGCAACCTGGCCAGCAGCCACTCGCGGATGTCGGGCGTGATGTGGGAAGCGGCGCGCTCCCTCGCGACGGTTCGGGCGGGCACTCGGCGCATCGTAGACCGATATCGCCGTGGCCGCAGACGCCTCGTAGACTCGCCGCCATGGCGGATGGTGGCGCTCCGCGCGGCGAGATCCTCAGCGTCGGGACCGAACTGCTGCTCGGGGAGATCGTCGATACCAACGCGGCCTTTCTGGCCGGCGAGCTGAGCGCGCTCGGCGTCGAGGTCGGCGGAGCTCGGCAGCTCGCCGACGACCGTGTCGCGTTGCGCGAAGCGCTGGCCGAGGCGCGGGCGCGCGCATCGCTCGTCGTCGTCACCGGAGGCCTGGGACCGACACACGACGACGTCACGCGGGAGGCGCTCGCCGACGCGCTCGGCGAGTCACTGACGGTCGATCCGGCGGTCGAGGCGGCGCTCCGCGAACGCTTCCGCCGCATCGGACCGATGCCGGAGCGCAACCTCCGGCAGGCGATGCGGATCCCCTCCGCCGAGGCGCTGCCGAACCCGATCGGCTCCGCGCCTGGGTGGTGGGTCGACCGCGACGACCGGGTCGTGGCGCTGCTGCCCGGCGTCCCCAGCGAGATGCGGCGCATGTGGTCGGAGCAGGTCGTGCCCCGCCTGCCGCCGCGCTTCGAGCTGCGGCCACTCCACCGCCGCGTCGTGCGCTGTTTCGGTCTCGGCGAGTCCGCGGTCGCGGCGCTCCTGGGCGAGCTGCTCGATGGCAGCGATCCCGACGCCGGCATCTATGCCCGCGATGACGGGATCCACGTCCGCTTCTCGACCCGAGGCGACCCGGCGGCACTCGACCGGTGTGTCGGCGAGGCGGTCGCGCTTCTCGTTGACGACGTGTATTCCACCGACGACGACGGGCTGGCCGATGTCGCGCTCGCGGCGCTCGGTCGGCGTGGGGTGTCGACGGTGGCTAGTCGTGAGACGGGCAGCGGCGGCGCTCTGCTCTCGATCCTGGCCGATGTACCCGCCCGGGAGGGCGCAGCGCAGTTTGTCGGCGGGACGCTCGATCGCGGCGGCGCGCCGGCACGCCAGCCCGTTGCCGACGTGATGCTGACGCTCCATCTCGGGACGGTTGGCCGGTCCGGCGTCACGCGCGCGTCGATCGGCCTCCAGGGAGTGCTGGGCGAGCATGCGACCGACGCGCGTGTCTTCGGAAGCGGCCCTCAACGGCTCCGACGCGGCGCCTTCGCCGCGGTGGACGCGTTACGCCGGATCGCGACGGCGCGCCGTAACTGACCTGACGGGGCGGGCGACGCGGGTCAGAACCAGCGGGTCGTGATCACCTTCTTGGAGGTGTAGAACTCGACGCCGTCGCGCCCCGTGACGTGGAGATCGCCGAAGAACGAGTTGCGGCGGCCGCTGAACGGCAGGAACGCCATGGGCGCCGGAACGCCGATGTTGACGCCCAGCATTCCCGCCGACGATCGGCGCTTGAACTCGCGCGCCGCCTTCCCCGACGAGGTGTAGATCGAGCCGGCGTTCCCGTACGCGTTGGTCGTCCGCATCAGGTCGAGTGCCTGCTCGATCGAATCGGCCTTGAGCACGGAGAGCACCGGGCCGAACAGCTCGTCGCGCGCCAGCTCGGCGTCGGGCTCGATCTCGACGATCGTCGGTCCGACGAAAAACCCCCTTTCCGGGACGGACGATCGCCCGTCGCGCAGAATCCGCGCGCCCGCATCGACGCCGCGCTCGACGTAGCCGAGGATCCGGTCGCGTGAATCGGGTCGAATGACCGGCCCCATGTCGACGCCGTCGTCGAGGCCGAAGCCGAGGCGCAGGTGATCGGCGTGCTCCACCAGCCGCGGCAGGACGGTGTCCCGCGCCGCTCCCACCACCGTCATTACCGATCCCGCCAGGCAGCGCTGACCCGCGTTGCCGAAGGCCGACTCACCGATGTTGACCACGCTCGGCTCCACCACCGCGTCCGGCATGACGATGATGTGGTTCTTCGCCCCACCCAGCGCCTGCACCCGTTTGCCGTGCTTCGCGGCCGTCTCATAGACGATGCGCGCAACCGCCGCCGAGCCGACGAAGCTGATCGCGTCGACCTCGGGATGCGTCAGCAGGCCCTGGACGGCGTCGACCGTCCCGTGCACGAGGTTGATCACGCCGCGCGGCACGCCCACCTCGTGTAGGAGCTCGATGCTGCGGATCGCCGACAGCGGCGTTCGCTCGGAGGGCTTGAGGATGAACGTGTTCCCGCAGCCGATGGCGAGCGGGATCATCCACAGCGGCACCATGAACGGGAAGTTGAACGGGGTAATGCCAGCGACGACCCCGACCGGGAAGCGGACGAGCTCGGAGTCGATACCCTTGCTCACCTGGTCGAGGTTGGTGCCCATCATCAGCGTGGGCATGCCGCAGGCGAAGTCGACGACCTCGATCCCCCGCCGCACCTCGCCGGCGGCGTCGGTGTAGATCTTGCCGTTCTCGGTGGTGACGAGCCTGATCAGCTCCTCGCGAGAGTCGAGCAGCGCCTCGCGAAACTTGAAGAGGTAGTTCGCGCGCTCGGGGACCGAGACCTCGCTCCAGTCCTCGTACGCGCGACGCGCTGCCCGCGCTGCGGCGTCCACGTCGGCCGACGTGGAGAGCGGAACGCGCGCGAGCAGCTCTTCGGTTGCGGGGTTGGGAACGTCCAGGTAGCGGTCCGTCGCCGCGGGCACCCATCGGCCGTCGACGAAGTTGTGAAGCTCTCCTCGATAGGCCGATGCGGGGACGCCGTGGCTCGTCGTTTCGATCGTGGCGGTCATGCCCGAAGTATAGGTTCGCGACCTCGCCGGGCCGTATCATGCGCCCCACCGCGGGCCGTGGGGCGTGCGTGGCAGGAGGGCGAACATGGCGCGGTTCCTACGGTCGGCGGCGATCGCTGTGGCGGCAGTGGTGCTCGCAGCGTGCAACCTGATACCGGGCGGCAACCAGGTATCGGCCTTCGATCTCGACCCGGGTGTGTGCTTCAACGACGTCGAGGGCACGGAGGTCGGATCGGTCCCGACCGTGCCGTGTGATCAGCCGCACGACAACGAGGTCTTCGAGGTCGTGAACTACCCGGCCGGCGGCGACGAGCCATACCCGGGCGACAGCACGATGCAGTCGTATGCCGAGCAGGAGTGCAAGGGACTGTTCGACGAATATGTCGGTCTCGACTACGACTCGTCGGAGTTCTACCTGTTACCGATCACCCCATCCGAGGGGACGTGGGGAGACGGCGACCGCGAGATCATCTGCTCGTTGTACGAGCCGGGCGAGAAGCTCACCGGTTCGGCCCGTGGCGCGCGCCGCTAGACGGCGAGCCAGGCGGCGAGCTAGGCGGCGAGATGCTCGCTTCGCTGCCGCTTGAGAAAGCGGCCGTCCCCCGCTGAGCCCAGGAACTGGTCGTTCTCGACGATGACCTTCCCGCGGCTCATCACGACATCGGAGGCGCCTATAACCTCGCGCCCCTCGTAGCACGAGTAGTCGACGTTCATGTGATGCGTCGACGCGCTGATCGTGTGGTGGCGGTTCGGGTCGTAGACGACCAGGTCGGCGTCGGCGCCCGCGGCGACCACACCCTTGTGTGGGAGCCCGAACAGCCGCGCCGGCGCGGCGCTGATCACCTCAACCCAGCGATTGGGCGTGATGCGGCCCGCCACGACGCCGCCGTCATGGAGCAGATCGACGCGGTTCTCCACGCCGGGCAGGCCGTTCGGCACCTTGCGGAAGTCACCCCGGCCGAGGTCCTTTTGCCCCTCGAAGTCGAACGGGCAGTGATCGGTCGAGACGACTTGCAGGTCGTCCTTGACGAGCCCCTTCCACAGCTCCTCCTGGTGATCGGCGGGGCGCAGCGGCGGCGAGCACACGAACTTCGCGCCTTCGAACCCGTTTCCGAGGTCCTCGAGCGAGAGGAAGAGGTACTGCGGGCACGTCTCGGCGAACGCGTTCGTGCCCCGGTCACGCGCCGCCCGCACTTCGTTCAGCGCGTCGCGGGCTGAGAGGTGGACGATGTAGACCGGCGCGCCGGCCGCCTCGGCGAGACGGATAACGCGGTTCGTCGCCTCGCCCTCGAAGATCGGGTAGCGGACGACGCCGTGGTAGTACGGATCGGTCTTGCCCTCGGCGAACGTCTGCGCCGCCACGACGTCGATGGCCAGGCCGTTCTCCGCGTGCATCATGATCAGGCCACCGTTGCGCGCCGTGCGCTGCATGGCCTGGAAGATCGCCCCGTCGTCGCTGTAGAAGACGCCCGGGTAGGCGGTGAACAGCTTGAAAGTGGTGACGCCCTCGTCGACGAGCGTGTCCATTTCCGACAGGACGTCGTCGCGGACGTCGCTGATGATCATGTGGAAGCCGTAATCGATGCACGCCTTGCCGGCAGCCTTCTCGTGCCAGGCGTCGAGGCCCTGGCGCAGCGACCCGCCGCGCGGCTGGACGGCAAAGTCGATGATCGTGGTCGTCCCGCCGAACGCCGCGGCGCGCGTCCCGGTCTCGAAGGTGTCCTTGGCGAACGTCCCGCCGAACGGGAGCTCCATGTGGGTGTGCACGTCGATGCCGCCGGGGATCACCCATCTGTCCGTCGCGTCGATCGTCCGATCGGCCCGGACGTCGATCGCGTCACCGATCAGGGCGATGCGCTCATCGTCGACGAGCACGTCGGCGCGCGTCGTGGCATCGGCGTTCACGATGGTCCCGCCCTTGATCAGCGTCCGCATGCGGCCGATGGTAGCGCCCGATGAAAGCCGATAGACCCGCTCGCATCATCCGCTTCCCGCTCGAGACGGAACGGCTCCTCATCCGGCCGATGGAGGCCGACGACGCCGCGGACCTGCACGCGGTCTACGGAGACGCCGAGACGATGCGGTACCTCACCGAGCAGGTCCCGCGGAACGTGGAAGAGACCCGCGGCTGGATGGCCGCCAAGATGGATCAGCACACCCGAGACGGGATCAGTCTTTGGTCGGTGGTCGAGCGGGCGACCGGGAGGGTCATCGGCGACTGTGGCCTGCAGTACGAGGACGACGAGCACAGCGACGTCGCGCTCGGCTTCCGCTTCAACCGAGCGCTCTGGGGTCGCGGCTACGGCCGCGAGGCGACCGCCGCCTGTCTCACGGCGGGGTTCGAGCAGCTCGGAGTGGGCCGGATCCTCGCCGGGACGGACGTCGAGAACGCACGGGCCAGGCGGCTCCTGACCTGGCTCGGAATGCGCTACGTGCGCGAGGGCTCGTGGTACGGGCGGCGGATGGCGGAGTACGAGATCCTCGCCGCCGAGTGGCAGCCTCGGTGAGTCGTGGTAAAGGCGCCGTAAGCCGCCGGATGGACCGGCCACGTACGATTGCGGCATGACGACGAAGACGACGACCACGCCCGCGGATCGACTGCACTACACCGGTGACAACGATGCCGATCGGCTGCTGGTGGAGGAGCCGATGGCGCTGCTCATCGGCTTCGCGCTCGACCAGCAGGTATCGGTTCAGAAGGCGTTCTCCGGGCCGACGGAGCTCAAGCGCCGCATCGGCACCCTCGACCCGCTCCACATAGCGCACATGGACCCCGAGGAGCTCGCCGGTGTCTTCCGCGCGCGCCCGGCGCTCCACCGGTACCCAGCCGCCATGGCGCAACGTATCAAGGCGCTGGCTGCGCACGTGGCCGATGAGTACGCCGGCGACGCATCCCGCGTATGGACCCATGCTTCCGACGGGCGCGACCTGCGGGCGCGCGTCGCGGCGCTGCCGGGCTTCGGCGAGATGAAAGTGAACGGGATGATCGGCGTCCTGACCAAGCGGCTCGGTGTGCGGCCGCCCGGATGGGAGGAGGTCGCGCCGCACTACCCGACGCTCGGGGACGTCGACTCGGCTGCGGCGCTCGAGGAGTACCAGGCCAAGAAACGGGCTTACAAGGCCTCGCTCAGGGAACGCGGGGAGACCTTCGATCCGCGCTCGAGGGAGATGCCGCGCCGCTAGTGCATCCAGGGCGTGTACGACACGCCCAGCAGCAGGCCCTCCGGGCTCAGGAGGTGGACGACCGTCTGGCCCCACTCCTCGGTCTTGGGCGGAGCGAGCAGGCGGTGGCCGCCGGCGGCGAGCTCCTCGGCGGCAGCCGTCACCGCGTCGGCACTGTCGACATCGAATTCCACCCAGGCCTGCGGCACGTGGAGGTCGGACGGCCACTCGTCAGTCCCGAAGCATGATTTCGCGGCTTCGCTGAGCGGCCAGAGGGAGAACGTCCGGACGCCGTCGAGCTTGTCCGTGTGGCGGTAGCTCTCGTCACCCTCGAACGCGATGCCAAGCGCGTCGGTGTAGAAGCGCGTGCTGGCGTGCATGTCCCGGACGATCGGCCCGAACCCGGCCATGAACGCGATCTTCATGCGCCGGCCCGCACCGCGACGGTCGGGATCACGTCGCGCCCGTAGATGTCCAGCTGATCTTCTTCCTCGCCGTTCATGAGGTAGATGTTGAGCTGCGTGACGCCGGCGTCCGCCAGTTCCGCGAGGCGCTCGCGGTGCGCGTCTGTGGAACCGACGATGGCGAACCGGTCCGCGATCTCGTCGGGGACGAAGCGCGCGTTGGTCGAGCCGACCTCGGCGTGGTGCAGGTAGTCGTACCCCTCGCGGTCGCGGACGTAGCCGGTGAGCTCGGCGGGCAGCTGGTCCGCCGGATAGCGATCGATAAGGTCGACCACGTGGTTGCTGACCAGCGCCGGGAACCAGCGCACCTTCTCGCGGGCGATCTCGACGTCGTCGGAGACGTAGGCCGGGGCCGCTGCCATCACCTTGATCATCTTCGGGTCGCGTCCCGCCTCCTCGGCAGCCCGTCGCGCGAAGCTCACACACCAGCGGACGAGCGCCGGGTCGGCGAGCTGGATGATGATCCCGTCCGCCACGCGCCCCGCCGCCGAGAGCGCCTTCGGACCATATCCCGCGATCCAGATGGGCACCGGACCGTGCTCCGCCCAGGGCATGCGGATCTCCTTGCCGTCGAAGTCGACAGGCTCGCCCGCCGTAAGCGCGCGGATCAGCCGGCACGCCTCCTCCATATGCTCCACGGTGAGCGGCCGCTTGCCCATCACGCGCCGGGCCGAGTCGCCCCGGCCGATGCCGAGGTCCATGCGGCCGCCGCTGATCTCGTTGAGCGTGGCGAGGACGGAGGCGGTGACCGTGATGTCGCGCGTCCCCGGATTCGTGACACACGTGCCGAGCCGCATGCGCTCGGTGTTGACGGCCATCAGCGTCAGCAGCGGGTAGGGCTCGCGCCACAGGACGTGCGAGTCGAAGATCCATCCGTACTCGAAGCCGTTCGCCTCGGCCCGCTTCGCCAGCTCGATGGTGCGGTCGAATCGATGATCCGGCTTGATCGTGATCCCGAACTTCATCGCTGTTCACCGCCCTGCGGTTTGCCAGTTGATGCGTGCGGCCCATTCCTCGGCGAAACGAACGGTCTCGCGGATGAACGGCGTCTTGGCCTCGGTGTACGCGACCCGGTCGGACGTGCCGTAGAGAGCGGCAAGGGCTCGCTTGAGCTCCCCGTATTCGGCGGCCCGCGACGGATGCGCGCAAAGGTAGTCGCGGAACAGGAGGTGGTCGCGCTCCCACTCACCACCCGCCTCGCAGACGTGGATCTGAACACGGCGCGGCTGGTCGCTCGGGTCGCGGAAGTAGCGATGCCCCGGCTCGCGCGAGCGCATCGGCCAGCCGAGCGACTCGATGGCCGGACGGTAGGCGTCCTCGTCCTCGATGTCGGGCACGCTCACCTGGACGTCGATGATCGGCTTGGCGACGATCCCGGGGATCGACGTCGAGCCGACGTGGTCGATCCGAACGGCCACGTCACCCAGCGCGCCGACGAGCTTGTCGCGCACCTCCTCGAAGTGGGTGGCCCATGAGCGATCCGGGTCCGACAGCGTCACTGCCTGGCCGCTCGGCGTCCCGAACATCACCACCTCGCCGCTGGCGACCATCCGCTCCCAGCGCTCGACGTTGGCGCGGACCACGTGCTCGGGTGGGATCTCCACGCTCACGGGCGGACGAGGTCGGCGTACGCCTCCGGTCGCCGGTCGCGGAAGAACTGCCAGAGCTGGCGGACCTCCTCGACCTTATCCATGTCGAGGTCGCGGACGATCAGTTCTTCCTTGTGGTCGTCGCCCAGCTCGCCGACGAACTGCCCGCGCGGATCGGCGAAGTAGGACTGCCCGTAGAAGTCGTTCTCGCCCAGCGGCTCGACGCCGACCCGGTTGATCGTGCCTACGAAATAGCCATTGGCGACGGCGTGACTGGTCTGCTCCAGCTTCCAGAGGTACTGCGAGAGTCCGCGCGACGTGGCGGACGGGATGAACACCAGCTCGGCGCCGTTGAGGCCGAGCGCGCGTGCGCCCTCCGGGAAGTGGCGGTCATAGCAGATGTAGACGCCGACCTTGCCGACGGCAGTGTCGAAGACCGGATACCCGAGGTTGCCTGGGCGGAAGTAGAACTTCTCCCAGAAGCCCTTCACCTGCGGGATGTGCGTCTTGCGGTACTTCCCGAGGTACGTGCCGTCGGCGTCGATCACGGCCGCCGTGTTGTAGTAGATGCCCTTGGCCTTCTCGTCCTCCTCGTACATCGGCACCACGAGCACCATGCCGGTCTCTTTCGCGAGCTCCTGCATGCGCTTGGTGGTCGGCCCCTCGGGGATGTGCTCGGTGTAGCTGAAGTACTGAGGGTCCTGAACCTGGCAGAAGTACGGCCCGTAGAAGAGCTCCTGGAAGCACATCACCTTCGCGCCCTGCGCGGCCGCGTCGCGGGCGAACTTCTCGTGCTTCTCGATCATCGTTCCCTTGTCGCCGGTCCACTCCGCCTGGAGAAGCGCGGCGCGCACGATTCGCGGCATCGGTGTCCTATGTCCCTCCTCGCGCAACCGGGTAGCCGGGATGGGAAAGCCGATACATTACATCGGCGGCGCCGATGCTCCCATCCGGGGAAGCTGCCCCGCAGGAGGGCTCCATGGAACGCCTCGTGACCCGTTCAGCCATCGAACCGGCCCTCCTTGAACGCACCACGGAGCTGGCGGTCGAGTTCCTGCGGAGCCTCCCGGATCGGCCGGTCAAGGCGTCCGCCGACCTGGGGACGCTGCGCCGCGAGCTGGGCGGGCCGATCCCCGAGCACGGCGAGGCGCCCGAGGTGGTAATCGATGACCTGGTCCGTCGCGCCGACGGCGGCATAGTCGGGATGCCGGGCCCGCGCTACTTCGGTTTTGTCATCGGCGGCAGTCTGCCCGCCGCCCTCGCGGCCGACTGGCTCACGTCCGCGTGGGATCAGAACGCCGGGCTCTACGTCGCAGGCCCCGCCAACTCGGTCGTCGAGGAGGTCGCGGGTGAGTGGCTGCGCGAGCTGTTCGGGCTCCCCTCAGGCGCGTCGTTCGGACTGACGACGGGCTGCATGATGGCGAACTTCACTGCCCTGGCGGCGGCGCGCCACGCAGTGCTCGCTCGTGCGGGATGGGACGTGGAACGAGACGGGCTGTACGGGGCGCCGGAGGTTGACGTCATCCTCGGCGAGGAGGCGCATGCGACCGTCGGAGCGGCGCTGCAGTACCTCGGCCTGGGACGCGAGAGGGTTATCCGCGTGGCGGCGGACGAGCAGGGGCGGATGAAACCCGACGCGCTGCGCGCCGCGCTCGACGGACGGGCCGGCGATGCGCCGCTCATCGTCTGTGCGCAGGCAGGGAACGTGAATACCGGCGCCTTCGATCCGATCGAGGAGATCGCGGCCGCCCTCGGTCGGTCCAGCAACAGCTGGCTCCACGTCGATGCCGCATTCGGGATGTGGGCAGCCGCAAGCCCAAAGCTGCGGCACCTCACGCGCGGGCTCGAGAAGGCTGATTCCTGGGCCACCGACGCGCACAAGTGGCTCAACGTGCCGTACGACTGCGGCATCGTGTTCGTCGCGGATGAAGCGGCGCACCGCGCCGCCATGGCGCCGCCGACCGCCGCGTATCTCGAGTACGCCGAGCATCGTGAGCGCGATCCGGTCGACTGGGTGCCGGAGTACTCGCGGCGCGCACGCGGGTTCACCGTGTACGCGGCGCTCCGGTCACTCGGGCGCAGCGGCGTTGCGGACCTCGTCGAGCGCTGCTCGGCGTTGGCGAGCCGGATGGCCCGGCGGCTTGCGGCCGCTCCGGGCGCCGAGATCCTGAACGACGTCGTCCTCAACCAGGCCCTCGTCCGATTCACGGCCGGAGACGGTCGCGATGCGGATCAGCTGACGCGGGAGATCCTGCGCCGCGTGCAGGACGACGGGACATGCTGGCTCAGCGGAACGACGTGGCACGGCGTCGCCGCGATGCGGATATCCGTCTCGAACTGGTCCACCACGGAGGCCGACGCCGACGCGTCGGTGGACGCCATCCTGCGCGTGGCCGAGGCAGCTTCCGCCGGGGCGCGCGGCTAGGCGGCGCTACACGCCGGGCGTGGGTGTCGGCGTGGGTGTCGGCGTTGTCGGACTCGGTTCCGTATTCGGTGTCGGAGTCGGTTCCGTACTCGGTGTCGGAGTCGGTTCGGTACTCGGTGTCGGAGTCGGTTCCGGGCTGGCCGCCGTCGTCGGTGTCGGCTCTGCGGTCGCCCCGTCGGCTGCCGTGGGCGTCGGAGTCGGACTCGGGTCGGCGCTCGACGAGCGCGTCGATGTCGCATCCGAAGACGGCGAAGTCGTGGCACCAACGGCGGTCGCCGCGTCGTTCGTCATACGCGAGACGCCGGCGACGGTGTAAGTCGTGATGTCGCCCGCAGCCAGATCCGCCTTCAGTCCAGCCGCGATCTCGTCGGCGATCTCTTCTGGCAGGCTGTCGATCGCTTCACGCATCGCCTGTATCGCGCTTGCCGGCGGCAACGATGGCGCCGGTAGCGGCTGAAGCCGGACGTCGTCGGACTCGCGAATCCAGTAGCCCTCCCAGACGCCGTCCGTGATGAACAGGTACCGCTCGCCGTTGATCACGGCGCGTGCAGTCGCGTGCGCGGTCGAGCGGGCGCCGAGCTCGTATGGCTTCGCGTCGGCGACGGTGCCGCCGCGGGTGAACCGGTAGCCTATGTGCTCGCCGGGCGAGAAGGTGACCGGCCGCATGGGTCGCAACGTCGTCTCGAGCGCTATGCCCGGCAGGTGGATGTCCGCCGACTCCCGCACGTAGTACCCGGCCCAGATCCCGCGGGTGACGCCGAACCAATAGCCGTCCCGGCCAGGGATGCGGGTCCGGATCACGGTAGGCGCCTGGGAGTCGCTGGAGACGTGAGCGGTTCGTGTCCGCACGACGTTGCCACTGGAGTCGAACTGGTATCCCGTGTAGGTCCCTCCGCTGAAGCTCAAGGCGCGCTGCGGGTCGAACTCCAGTCGCCGGCTGTCGACGCCGCTGCCAGCCGGGGTCGCGTCGGGGTCGCCGGCGAAGGCGTACCAGTAGTTGAGCTGCCCGTCGAAATACCGCGACCGGTGCAACCACAGCTGACGGTCGGCCACGAACGGATGGCGCTCGACCTGCAGGCTCCCGAACGGGAAATATGGGTCGGCGCGGAAGATGTCACCGTAGCTCGTCGTCGGGTTGGTGAGGATCGTCTCGATGAGTCGAGCGGCGCCGGCGTAGAAGTCGGTTGCGTAGTACGCGGACGCGCCCATCTCGAGCATCCCGCGGCTGTAGTAACCAGCCCGTCGAGCGGCGTCGCGCGGCGCGGCCGGGCCAGGGATCCCCTCGCCAGCCCCTGGGGCGTAGCACGCGTTCGAGTAGATCATCACGAAACCGGGCGCGGGACGCGCGTGCTCGGCTATCCACTTCTCGCCGTAGTACCCGAGCGTGCCGTTGACCCAGCTGTCCTCGTGCGTCCCGTGTGCGCGCGGCCCCTGGAGGCCCCAACCGTTCGCGACCGCCGGATTCACGCCGGCAAAATCATCGCGGTAGCCTGACCCGTGACCGAGATAGACGACGATGTTTGCGTCGCGCACCGCCTCGAGGACGTTCTCGGCCGTCGCGTCCGGCGAATAGGCCCTGGCGACGAGCGCACCGGACTCAAAGGCGGCATCGGCGGCCTGTTCGGCAAGCTCCAGATACGTCGGCGTGAGGTCACCGACTGGCCCGACGATGATCGCGACCTTGGGCGTTTCCGGCTCGGCGCCGGCCACCAGCGTCGGGAGCGCGAGGAGCGCCGCCAGCCCCACGATCGCGGCCGGCGCGATCGGTCCTCTCAACCGCAATCCTAAGCTCCCGTACACAACAGCAAGGCGGCGGAGCGGCCACAAGCAATTGACATGCCACGCGTCCGGTGCGCTTTGGGCCCGTGTGGTTCAATCGACACCGTCCGGCAGCATCGCTGTCCACGCTTATCGAGGGCTGACATGGCGATTACCGCGTCCGGGCGCCTGACTGCAGACGAGATCGTCGACCTCTCGCGCCGCTACACCGTGTTCAGCTGGTCCGCGCAGGGTCGCGTCAACCCGATCCCGATCGAGCGGGCCGAGGGCGTCTACTTCTGGGACCCCGACGGGAAGCGCTACCTCGACTTCAACAGCCAGCTGATGAGCGTCAACATCGGCCACGGCGATCGGCGCGTGATCGACGCCATCGCGGAACAGACGCGCACGCTCGCGTTCGCCGCGCCGCAGTTCGCCACCGAGCCTCGCGCGCGCCTGGGCGCCGAGCTGGCGACCATCACTCCGGGCAACCTCGACAAGTTCTTCCTCACGCTGGGCGGCGCCGAGGCAAACGAGAACGCCGTGCGCATGGCGCGCATCTACACCGGCCGGCAGAAGGTGATGGCGCGGCACCGTAGCTACCACGGGGCGACCGCGGGCGCCATCAGCCTGACCGGCGACCCGCGCCGCTGGGCGAACGAGCCCGGCGTGCCGGGCGTGATCCGCGTGCTCGACCCATGGCGTCTGGACCGGCACGAGCCCGAGCCGGTCGAGGAGAGCCTGCGTTATCTCGACGAGGTGATCACCTACGAGGGCCCGCAGACGATCGCCGCATTCATCCTGGAGACGGTGGTCGGGACCAACGGGATCCTGATCCCGCCGGACGGCTACCTCCAGGGCGTCCGCGAGCTCTGCGACCGATACGGGATCGTGATGATCTGCGACGAGATCATGGCGGGCTTCGGGCGCACCGGACGCTGGTTCGCGATCGACCACTGGGACGTCGTGCCCGACCTGATGACGATGGCCAAGGGGCTGACCAGCTCCTACCTCCCGCTTGGCGCGGTGGCGATGACACCCGAGTTCGCCGCCTACTGGGACGACAAGGTCTACTACGGCGGCCTGACATACAGCTCGCACCCCGTCGCCTGCGCGGCCGCGCTGGCGACTATCGAGGTGTACCGCGAGGACGACCTGATCGGCAACGCCGAGCGCATGGGCCGCGTGATGGCCCAGCTCCACGCCGAGCTGAAGGAGCGCCATCCGAGCGTCGGCGCGGTTCGCAACATCGGCCTTTTCGGGATCATCGAGCTCGTGAGGAACCGCGAGACGATGGAGCGGATGTCGGCCTTCAACACGACATCGCCGCAGATGACTGCGCTCGAGCAGCGCCTGCGTCTCGACGGTCTCTACACCATGACCCATTGGGACGGGCTGTTCACAAACCCGCCGCTCTGCATCACCGAGGAGCAGCTCCGCGAGGGCTTCGCCATGATCGACGCCGCCCTCGAGGTCACCGATGCCGCGGTGTCCGGCTGACGGCGCCTCGCTGAACCTTCCGCGTTGACGGTCGCCGTCCCGGCGCTCCGCCGGCTGCGCGTGCCCTCCCGTGGCGTCGATCGGGCGCGCGGAACGCTCCGGGCCGTGGCCTCGTTCGTCGCCGTCGTCATCCTGCTCGTCCTCGCCTGGGAGGTGGCCAAGCTCGCTGCAGGCACGCCGTGGCGCGAGTTCATGGGCATCCCGCTCGATCCGCCATACGACCCGCCGTTCCGCGTCAAGCAGCTCAGCGATCTCAACCTGCCACACGTGTGGAACGTGCTCGGAGCGCTCTTTGAGCCCTCGTCCCGCGGCAGCCCGTTCCCCCTGGTCGCCGTCCTCGTCGACGCCGCGATCTTCACGTGGCGGGGGGCCGTGATCGGTTTCGTCTTCGGCGCTCTCTTCGGATTCGTCCTCGCCGTGGTCTTCGTCCACAGCCGGCTGCTGGAGCGTGCGCTCGTGCCGTACGTCATCGCCAGCCAGACGATCCCGATCATCGCCCTGGCGCCGATGATCGTCCTGTGGTTCGGGCGTGACTGGCTCGCGGTCGCGCTGATCAGCGCGTACCTCACGTTCTTCCCGGTCACGATCGGCGCCATTCGCGGCCTGTCGTCACCGGACCCCCGGGCGCTCGAGCTGATGCGGACATACGCGGCGTCGCGGTGGAAGGTGCTCTGGAAGGTTCGCGTTCCGGCATCGCTGCCCTACCTGTTCACCGCGCTGAAGATCGGTGCGACGGCGAGCGTGGTCGGCGCGATCGTTGGCGAGGCGCCGACCGGGCTGGCGGGAGGGCTGGGCCGCACGCTGGTGACCTTCAACCAGTACTACCTGACCGGTCCCGAGAAGCTCTGGGCGGCGATACTGGTCACGGCGGTGCTCGGCATCGTGTTCTTCTCGCTGGTCCGGATCGCAGAGTTGGTCGTCCTGTCGGGTCAGCCGACCGCGGTGGAGGGGTGAGCGACGTGACGGCGGGCATCGAGGCTCGGGCGCACGCTCCAGCAGCAGAACCGATGGCGCCTCGCAGCGCCGACGCGGCGCGCACCGATCACCCGATCGTGGCGCTCGACGGTATCGGTCAGACCTTCGTCCAGCGCGACCGCAAGACAGTCGCGCTCCAGGGCATCGACCTCACCATCCGGCTCGGAGAGTTCATAAGCCTCATCGGTCCTTCGGGCTGCGGGAAGAGCACGCTGCTGAGAATCGTCGCCGACCTGATCCGGCCAACCGAGGGGACGGTCGAGGTCAACGGCAAGCCGGCGGCGCGCGCGCGCGAGGACCGCGACTACGGCATGGTCTTCCAGGCGCCCGTTCTGTTCGACTGGCGGACCATCGAGCAGAACGTCCAGCTGCCGCTCGAGGTGATGGGCATCGCGCGCGCCGAGCGAGAGCGGCGCGGCCGGGAGATGCTCGAGCTGGTGGAGCTCACCGAGTTCGCCCGACACCGGCCGTGGCAACTCTCCGGCGGCATGCAGCAGCGCGCCGCTATCGCCCGTGCCCTGTCCTTCGAGCCGCAGCTGCTCCTCATGGACGAGCCGTTCGGCGCGCTCGACGAGATGACGCGCGAACGCATGAACGACGAGCTGCTGCGGATCTATGAGCGGACCCGCACGACGGTCATCTTCGTGACCCACTCGATCCCCGAGGCCGTCTTCCTGTCGACCCGGGTCGTGGTCATGAGCGCGCGTCCGGGGCGCATCGTCGACGTCATCGACGTCGACCTCGAGCGGCCGCGGAACGAGGTCACCCGCGAGTCGCCGCGCTATTACGAGCTGGTGACCGAGGTCCGCGAGAGCCTCCGGGGACGGCCACGGCCGTGACCCGCCGGATCCGCTACTACCTTCCCGCCGTGCTCGTCTTCCTCGCCGCGATCGTGGCGTGGGAGATCGCCGTCCGCGCCCTGGAGATCCGGCGCTTCCTGCTGCCGCCGCTGACGGCCATCGGCGAGGCACTGGGCGCCGGATGGAGCCGCCTCGCGCCCGCCGGCCTCAACACGTTCGTCGAGGCAATCGGCGGCTTCGGCATCGGCCTCTTCTGGGGGCTGGTGGTCGCGTTCGGCGCAGCGCGCTCCCGTCTCGCGCGCGACATGCTGATGCCCTTCGCCATCGGCGCCAACGCGGTTCCGATCATCGCCTTCGCGCCGATCATGAACAACTGGTTCGGCACGGTCAGCCCCCTGAGCAAGATGATGATCGTCGCGGTGCTGGTCTTCTTTCCGGTCATGATCAACACCCTCCGCGGCCTCACGAGCGTCGACGCCTCGGCGCTCGAGTTGATGCGCTCGTACGCTGCCAGCGACGTCACGGTGCTGCGCAAGGTTCGAGTCGCAGCCGCACTGCCCTACTTCTTTACGGCGCTCAAGGTGAGCGCCACACTGAGCCTCATCGGAGCGATCGTTGGGGAGTACTTCGGCGGCTCGGCGAACACCCTCGGGTACCTGATCGTCCAGAGCGCGTCGTCGCTGCGGTTCGAGACCGCCTGGGCGGCGGTGCTCATCGCCGCGGCGCTGGGCATCGGGTTCTATCTGCTGATCCTGGCGCTCGAGCGCGTCATCATGCCGTGGCACGTATCGGTCCGCGGAGCGGCAGGCGGCTGAGGACGCCGGCCGGTCGCACGAGGCGAGGCGACGGCCACTCACTCGAAGAGACGGAGGTCACCAGCGGATGAAAACCCCATGGCGTATGACGGCGGCACTGGCGGGCGTGATCCTCGCGGTCACCGCGTGCGGCACCGGAGGACAGGCGACCACCAGCCCGGCCGGTGAGCAGACCGCCGACGCGACCGAGACGGCTGCGACCGAGGCCTCGCCCGTGGAGTCCGAGGGTCCCCGCCTGGAGAGCGCGTGCGGCAACGAGACGTTCGAGGGCGAGACGGTCCCGATCCAGTTCCAGCTGCAGTGGTTCCCGCAGGCGCAGTTCGCCGGCTACTTCGCCGCGAACGAGCTCGGCTGCTACAGCGACGTGGGTCTCGAGGTCGAGATCCTGGCCGGCGCCGTCGACATCGCGCCGCAGGTCGTGGTGGCCGCGGAGGACGGCCCCGAGTTCGGCGAGGCGTGGGTGCCCAAGGTGCTTCAGGCCCGCGCCCAGGGCGCCGACCTCGTCAACATCGCGCAGATCTTCCAGCGGTCGGGGACGCTCCACGTCTCCTTCAAGGAGAAGAACATCACGTCGCCCGAGGACTGGGCGGGCATGCGCATCGGTGACTGGGGCTTCGGGAACGAGCTCGAGGTCTTCGCCGCCGCGCGCCAGGCCGGGCTGGAGCCGGGCGTCGACTACGAGCGGGTCGCCCAGGACTTCGACATGACCGAGCTGATCAACGACGAGATCGACTCGGCCGAGGCGATGATCTACAACGAGTACGCGCAGCTCCTCGAGACGGCCAACGAGGAGACCGGCGATCTGTACCAGCCCGACGACCTGAACATCATCGACTTCAACGACGTGGGCGTCGCCATGCTCCAGGACCACATAATCGCCCGCGAGAGCTGGCTCGCCGGCGAGACGAACGGCGTCCCGAACGAGGAGATTGCCGTTCGCTTCCTGACGGCCTCGTTCAAGGGCTGGATGATCTGCCGCGAGGATCCCGAGCAGTGCGTGGAGATCACCACGGCGAGCGGGTCGCAGCTGCCCGCCGGCCACCAGGCCTGGATGATGAACGAGATCAACGCGCTGATCTGGCCGTCCCCGAACGGGATCGGGATCCTGGACGAGGCGGCGTTCCAGCAGACGCTCGACATCTGCATGCAGTTCTGCGCCGATCCGGCGGTCACGGAGGCGGTCGCCGAGGGCGCCTTCCGGACCGATCTGGCCCAGCAGGCGGTCGACACGCTCGCCGAGTTCGACACGACCGGCGAGGACTTCGAGAAGGCGGAGATCGAGGTGACGCCGGGCGGCGAGTAAGCCGGTCGCAGCAGATCGCTCACGCGAGGAGGCCTCGCCGACGGGGTCTCCTCTCCGTCGCGGTGCGCCGTAACGGCTGAGACACTGGGATCAGCGAGTCGCGGGGCGACTCCGGGACCGACGTTGGAGCCAAGAGCGCAGGCCACCGCCCGACGCCGCCGGACGCGCGCCGGGCTGCTGGTCGCTCGACACCACCACACCGTCGCGCATGGCGACGATACGGTCGCAGCTGGCGCCGATCTGCTCGTCGTGGGTCACGACCACCACCGTCTGACCCCGCTCGCGATTGAACCGGCGCAACAACGCGATCACCTCGGCGCTGTGCTGCGAGTCGAGGTTCCCGGTCGGCTCGTCGGCGAGGATGAGCGCCGGCCGGTTGACGAGGGCGCGGGCGATCGCAGCCCGCTGCTGCTCCCCGCCCGAGAGCTCCATGGGCCGATGCCCGGCGCGGTCGGCGAGCCCGACCCATCCCAGCGCCTCGCGCGCGGCTCGTGAAGACTCACCACGGGGGCGTCCTGCGTACTCACCGGCCAGCGCGACGTTCTCAGCGGCGGTCAGCGTCGGAACCAGGTTGAACGCCTGGAACACGAAGCCCATCGAGCGCGCGCGCATCTGCGTCCGTTCGCGGTCGGAGAGGCGCAGCACGTCGCGGCCGTCGATCACCATCGAGGGCGCCGGGCCATAGTCGCGGTCGGGCGAGTGCAGCAGGCCGATGAGGTGCATCAACGTGCTCTTTCCCGAACCCGACGGCCCCATGATCGCGATCATCTCGCCGCGCTCGACGCGGATCTCGACCCCCCGTAGCGCCTCGACGACGTTCCGGCGGCTGAGCCGATACGTCTTGCGCAGAGCATGGGCCTCCAGCAGCGGCGTCGGCATCGGGCGCTACTCGTAGCGAAGCGCCTGGACCGGGTCCAGCCGCGACGCGCTCCAGGCCGGTACGACGCCGGCAAGCATCCCGAGGACCGTGGAAAAGGCAACCGAGAACACGGCGGTGCCCGGAGTGAGGTCGAACAGGATCGTCCCGCTCTCGCGGCCGGCCTCGTTGGCGAGCACCACCACCAGCGCACCCAGCCCGAGCCCGAGCAGTCCGCCGATGAGCCCGATCGCGCCTGCCTCGAGCAGCAGCTCGCGCACGATGCGGCCGCGTGAGCCGCCGATGGCGCGCTTGATGCCGATCTCGCGCGTGCGCTCGGCGACGGACATGGCCATGGTGTTGATCACCGAGAGGCCGCCGACCACGAGGCTGATGACCGCGACGCCGATGATGATGGCGTTGAAGATCGCGGTCGTGGTCCCGACCTGCGCGTCGAACTCCTCGCCGGTGAGCGTTGAGACATTCGTCACCTCGTCCTCGATCCGCTCGGCGACAGCGGCGATGTCCGCGCCCTCGTCGGGATAGACCACGACCTGCGAAACGATCTCGTCCGGCGCGAGGGCCTCGGCCACGACCGGCGGCAGGTCGTCGGCGTACAGCTCCTGCGCTGCGGCGAGGGGAACCTGCGCGGTGGTGTCCGGACCGGTCAGCGTCGGCGCGATGACCCCCACCACCTCGAAGTCGCGACCCCGCAGCTCGACGGTGTCGCCCGGCGATGCGGCGAGTCGGTTGGCGAGATCTGCGCCGAGTGCGGTGACTCTCTGCCCCTCGTCGTCGGCGCTGAGCGCGCGGCCCTGGGTGTACGTGATCTCGAACTCCTCGCGTCCCTCGTCGGAGCCCGGCACGTCGCCGATGATCAGGTCCGGCACGCCGAATCCGCCGCCGCCGCCCTCGGCATCGAGCAGCATCTGGATCTGCGGCACCACGACGTCGACGCCGTCGATCGCCGCGACGTCATCGGCCAGCGCGATCTCCATCGGCGCGTTGCCGAACGGACCGCCGGAGGCATCGGTCACGATGATCTTGTTCGCGTAGTACTCGCTGCCGCCGGCGACGAGCGCGTTGATCTTGTTTGCCATCGAGCTGAAGACGACCAGCGCCCAGATGCCGATGGTGATGCCCAGGATGGTGAGCGACGTCCGCAGCTTGCGGCGCGCGAGGTTGCGCAGCAGCCGGATCACGATTCGAAGACCCCGGGTAGGCACTCGACCAGCTCGTCCAGCGACCTGATCTCAGCTCTCGCAACGCCGTCGACGTCGCGCTGGAGATATCCCCACGGACCGCGACGGATCCAGACCGGCCGCAGGCCGGCCGCGGCGGCGGCCACGACGTCGTTGTCGACCCGGTCGCCGACGTAGACCACGTCCCCGGGATCGGGGCTGCCGAGCAGCTCGAGTCCGCGTGCGTAGAACTCCGGTTGCGGCTTGTAGGCGCCGAGCTCCTCGCTCATGGCCATTACCTCCGGACGGATCCCCAGCGCATGGAGCTCCTCGGTCCTCGACGCCGGCTGGTTGGCGAGGATCGCAACGCGGTAGCCGGCGTCGGCCAGCTGCGGCACGGCGCGCCGGGCGTCGGGATAGAGGTCCTCCTCGCGAAAGCCGCCGTATGCGGCCTCGACGTCGGCGCCGCGGTCGCGCCAGTCGGTCAGACCAAGCCGATCGAAGATCGACTGGTGCTGAGCGCCCTCCACGATCGCGGCGCCGATGACCGAGAACAGCGTGAGGCGCGGGATGCCGTAGGCATCGGCCCACAACTGCCAGATGCGCGTCTCGTCGATGAGCGTCTCGCCCACGTCCAGGGCCACCCAGCGATCGCTCAGGCTGCCTTCACCCCTGCCACCAGCGCCTCGACGGTGCGCTTCGCATCGCCGAACAGCATCGCCGTCTTGGGCTCGCCGTACAGCGGGTTCGGGATCCCGGCGAACCCTGCCGCCATGCTGCGCTTGAGGACGATGACGTTCTCCGCCTGGTCGACGTTGAGGATCGGCATGCCGTAGATCGGTGAGCCCGAATCGGTGCGCGCCGCGGGATTGGTGACGTCGTTGGCGCCGATGACGAGCGCCACGGTCGCCTCAGGGAAGTCGTCGTTGATCTCGTCCATCTCCTTCAGGCGCTCGTACGGGACGTTCGCCTCAGCGAGGAGCACGTTCATATGGCCCGGCATGCGCCCCGCGACCGGATGGATTGCGAACTCGACGTCGACGCCGCGCGCCACGAGCAGATCCATCAGCTCGCGCACGGGCTGCTGGGCCTGCGCGACAGCCATCCCGTAGCCCGGGACGATGATGACCCGCCGCCCGTAGGCCATCAGCGTGGCCGCGTCCTCGGCGGTGATCTCGCGGACCGTCTGGTCGCCCTCCGTGCCGGCCGCCACGACGCCGCCACCCGTACCGAACGCACCGAAGAGGACGTTCACGAGCGACCGATTCATGGCACGCGTCATCAGCTGGGTGAGGATCGCGCCCGACGCGCCGACCAGCGTGCCGGCGATCAGCAGCGCGTAATTGCCGAGCACGAAGCCTGTGGCGGCGACCGCGATGCCGGTGTAGCTGTTCAGCAGGCTGATCACGACCGGCATGTCCGCGCCACCGATCGGCATCACGAGCGCGACGCCGGTGACGAGCGCGATCAGGACGAAGAGCACGAACAGCGGGACGCTGTCGGTCACGACGGCGAGGAAGACGCCGATCAGGATCAGCGCGCCGAGAAGAAGCGCCGCGATCAGCCGCTGCGCCGGATACGTCACCGGCCGCGCGGGGATCAGGCCCTGCAGCTTCCCGAACGCCACGATCGAACCCGTCAGCGAGACGGCGCCGATGACCGCGCCCAGCAGCGTCGCGATCGTCACGGGAAGCGAGACGTCGCCGCGGCCGCCGCTGAAGCCGAGGTACTCGTTCAGCGCCACGGCCGCCGCCGATCCGCCACCGGCGCCGTTGAAGATGGCAACCATCTGGGGCATGGCCGTCATCGCCACACGACGCGCCCCGACGACCCCGATCACGGCACCGACGAGGCCAGCCACGAGGACGAGCCACAATCGGTCGAACATCCCGGGCGTCGTGAAGAAGGTCCAGCCGATGACCAGCGCCATCCCGGCCGCGCCCAGCAGGTTGCCGAGTCGCGCAGTGCGCGGCGAGGCCAGGAACTTCAGCGCCAGGATGAAGCCGGCGGACGCGACCAGGTAGACCAGGAAGGTCAGCCAGCCGAGCTCGGTCATCGGCCTCCCGGCCCGAGCCGGCGGAACATCTCGAGCATCCGGTCGGTCACGACGAAGCCGCCGACGACGTTGATCGTGCCGAGGACGACGGCGACGAAGGCCAGCGCGACGGTGATCGGGTCATTCGCCCTCGCCGCGACCAGCATGGCGCCGACGACGATCACGCCGTGGACCGCGTTCGCGCCCGACATGAGCGGGGTGTGGAGCATCGTCGGGACCTTGCTCACCACCTCGTAGCCGACGAACGCGGCCAAGACGAGGATGAACAGTGCGTCGAGGAGGGCGCGGGGGTCGAGAGCGCCGGTCTCCGTCATGTGGCCACTCCCACCGTTGCGGGTTGCGGCTCGATTCCGAGCGCCTTCGCCGTCGCTTCGTGGACCACGCGCCCGCCGTGCGTGATCGTGGCGCCTTTGACGATTTCGTCGCCGAAGTCGAGGTTGAGCTGCCCGTCCTTGACCAGGCTGCGGACGAGCGTCTGGACGTTGCGCGCGTACATCTGCGTGGCGTGGAGCGGCATCAGCGACGGCAGGTTGGTGAAGCCGATGATCGTCACCCCGTGCTTCACGACCTCGCGGCCTGGCTCTGTCAGCTCGCAGTTGCCGCCAGCCTCGGCCGCCATGTCGACGATCACGCTTCCCGGCCGCATGCGCTCGACCATCCCTGCGGTGATCAGCCGCGGCGCCGGACGCCCGGGGACGAGCGCGGTCGTGATCACGATGTCCGCGTCGCCGACGCGCGACGCGATCAGCTCGGCCTGGCGGCGCTTGTAGTCCTCGCTCATCTCCTGCGCGTAGCCGCCGGCGGTCTGTGCATTCGCCTTCTCGTCCTCGGTCATCTCGACCTCCAGGAAGGTCGCGCCCAGGCTCTGAACCTGCTCCTTGACGACGGGGCGGACATCGGTCGCCTCCACGACCGCGCCGAGCCGGCGGGCCGTGCCGATCGCCATCAGACCCGCCACACCCGCGCCGAAGACCAGGACTCGCGCCGGGCGCACCGTGCCGGCAGCAGTCGTGAGCAACGGGAGGAACTTCGGAAGCCGATCGGCCGCGATCAGGACGGCTTTGTAGCCGCCCACCGTGCTCTGAGAGCTCAGCGAGTCCATGCTCTGCGCCCGTGTGATGCGCGGGATGGCGTCCATGCTGATCGCCGTCACGCCCCGTTCCGCGAGGCGCCGCGCGAGCTCGGGGCTGGAGAGCGTGCCAAGCGTCCCGATCAGCGTCGTGCCGTCGCGCAGCATCTCGATCTCCTCGTCGGTCGGGCGGCCGACTCGCAGGACGAGATCGCCCTCGCCGTACAGCGCTGCGGCATCCGGGACGACGCGCGCCCCGGCGTCTCGATACTCGTCGTCCGAGATGAACGAGCCCTCGCCCGCGCCGGCCTGGACGAGCACCTCGTTGCCGTCCGCGATCAGCTGCTGAACGGCGGCCGGGTTCAGTGCGACCCGGCGCTCGCCCTCGGCGGTCTCGCGCGGCACGGCGATCTTCATCGGTCTCTTCATGGTGGGGAGGTGGGCCGGTCAGAACGGAACCGCCCGGTGGGGCGGCTCGTGCGGGGCGAGTTTAGCAAGCCCGCCCGACGGCGGACGCCGGCTATCGGTCGCGCGCGAAGCGAAGGCGCGCGGCGCCCCGCGCGTCGACATAGATGTCGCGTTCCGTCTCGACGATGCGGAGCACGACGCCGCCACAGGTCGCGCACCGCAGCACGGCGCCCGGCGCGCGCACGAACGCGCGCAGCGTACCGATCTCGCCGACGGTGCCGCAGTGCGCGCACTCCGCGGGCGTGGCGGTGACCTCGATCGCGAAGACCTGTTGAAGGAGGCCCGCGACCGCGTTGGCGTCGAGCGTCAGATCGGCGTCCATGCCCTCGAGCTTCTGCACGGTCATCTCCCTTCCGGGTTGCGTCTCCACGTCAGTTGCCACTCGGTCCGAAGCGCTCGGTGCGGAGCTGCGCCGACGGCACGCCGAGCGTGGACAGCTCGTCGGCAGCGACTTCCACGAATCGCGTCGGCCCGCAGATGTAGACGCGCGCTCCAGCGCCGAACGGGTCGAGCACCTCGGCGAGCATCTCGCCATCGATGCGACGGCTGTAGCCCGTCCAGCCGGGCGGCTGCTGGCGCGTCAGGGTGTAGCGGACGTCGAGCCCGGAGGCGTCGCCTCCCAGGCGGCGCAACTCATCGGCGTAGATGATCTCGTCGGGACTGCGCGCGCTGTACAGGAGGCGCGCGGAGACCTCGGATCGAGCGGCTGCGCGGTGGCGGATCATCGACATCAGGGGCACGACGCCGGAGCCTCCGCCGACGAGCAGCAACGGCCCGCCGAGCGCCGCCTCCCAAACGAAGTACCCGCCGATCGGTCCGCGCACCTCGATCTCGTCGCCGACCACCACGACCCGGTGCAGGTACGGCGATACCTCCCCGTCGTCGACCAGCTCGACGGTGAGGTCGATCTCTCCCGTCCGATCCGGCTCCGAGGCGATGGAGTAGCTGCGCTGGGCCTGATAGCCATCGGCCGCGGTCAGGCGGATGTCGTAGTGCTGTCCGGGCCGATGCGGCACCCAGCCCGGCAGCTCGAGCGTGAGCGACTTGACGCGCGGCGTCTCGTCGCGGATCGCGCGTACCCGTGCGATCTGCCACTCGATGGGCATGCGGGTGCGGACGGGCGCCGCGAGCGTCATCGGCCTTCAGTCACCGCTGTAGCGCTCTTCCTTCCAGGGATCGCCGCGGTTGTGGTAGCCGAGCGACTCCCAGAAGCCGGCGGCGTCGCGCTCGACGATGCGCAGGCCGCGCACCCACTTGGCGCTCTTCCAGAAGTAGAGATGCGGAACGACGAGGCGCGCCGGGCCGCCGTGCTCGGGGGCGAGCGGCTTGCTGTCATAGCCGTACGCCACGAAGGCCTGGTCGTTGAGCACGTCCGGCAGCGGCAGGTTGGTGGTGTAGCCGCCGTCCGAGTAGGCGACCACGAACGCGGCGCGCGGGGCGAGCTCGACGTGCTCGAGCAGCGTGTCGACGCTGACTCCCTCCCAGCGCGTGTCGAGCTTGGTCCACTTCGTGACGCAGCTGATGTCGACGGTCCAGTCGCGAGACGGCAGGGCGCGAAACTGGTCCCAGCTCCACTGCACGGGTTCCCGGACCAGCCCCTCGATGCGGAAGCTCCACTGCTCGAGCGGTGTGCGCGGTGTCGGACCGGCGGACAGCACGGGGAAGTCGCCGGTGACGTACTGGCCGGGTGGGACGCGGCCGGCGGCATCGGCCTGGCGGGGCCTGCCGACGAAGCCACGCGAGATGAAGCGATCGACCATCAGGAGACCTCCGCCGTCACCGGTCCCGCGCGGCGAATCTATCAGCGACCCGCGCCGGGGTCTAGTGCACGACGGCCGTGGGTCGCGTCTCGACGGGCGGGCGGCCGCTGGTGCGTAGGACCGCCTTCGGCTCACGTTGGCGAAGTGCGAACCGATCGTCGGGCGGCGCCAGCTCCCCCGCCCGGGCGGCGTCGTCGCACACCAGCGCGGCGACGTACTCGCCGATCATCGGTCCGTGCTTGTACGCATGTCCCGATCCCCCGCCCAAGATCCAGGCGTTGCTGAGCTCGGGGTGGCGGACGATCAGGAAGTGCCCGTCCGCGGTGCTCTCGTACTGGCAGATTCGGCCCTCGATCACCGGCGCGTCGGCCAGCAGCGGGAAGCGGCCGCGAAGGAAGCGGCGTGATGCCTCGATGCGCTCGTCACTCAGGCGGCGCTCGTGGCGGTCCGGATCGACGTCCGGCCCGAGCCAGTCGGGCGCGACTTTGACCCCTCGTGCCTCGATGGACGGGATGCCGTAGAACGCGGCGTCGTAGTCGACCCACACCGGCATGGGTCCCGCGAGAAAGCGCGCGTCTCCGGGTGGGGGCGCGAAGTAAATCACCTCCTGCCGCGTGACGCGGATCACCTCCGAGAGCAGCCCAGGGAAGACGAACGGCAGCCATGGCCCACAGGCGAAGACGAACTCATCGCCGCGCTCGGACGACCCGTCGGCCAGATCGATCGCGGCGAGGCCTTGGGCACCATCGGTCCGCGGCGGAAGTGCGCGGGTGATGCGGAACTCGCCGCCGTTGGCGACGAAGCGGTCGACCGCCGCGGCCACGGCCCTGCGGGCCATCAGGGCGCCCGCCCTGGGCTCGAACATGCCGAACTCGATCTCGTCCGCGTTCAGGATCGGCCAGCGTCGTGCGATCTGATCGCGCTCCAGGCGTTCGTACGCGACGCCCAGGCGATCGAGCACGCGCATCGACGCCGCTTCGAAGCCCTGTGGGTCGTGTGCCATCCATAGCGTCCCGATCTCGTGCACCAGCGGGATTCCAGCGTCGCGCTCCAGCGCCCGCCACTCGTCCCAGGCCGCGATCACCCAGCGCGCGTAGAACTCGTCGGGACCGTGGGCGCTCCGGATCACCCGCGACTCGTCGCCCGACGAGGCGAGCGAATTGCCGGCGCCGTAGAGGTCGAGGAGGAGAACATCGGCCCCGCGGCGTTGAAGCCAATGCGCCGTCCACGCCCCCATGACGCCTGCGCCGATGACGACCACGCGGCCCGGCACGCTCATGGCCCGATGGTAGTGCCTTCGGCTACGCTCTCGAGATGACCGCAGATCCGACCGCGTCGGACGCAGCGGGCTCGGCTGGCTCGGCTGGCTCGGCTGGCTCGGCGAGTGCGGCGCCGAGATCGCCGCACGCGCTCGTCGTCGGGACCAACCCGAGCATCGCGGCGTCGCTCCCGCCCGAGCCGGCGATCCGGACGGTCGCGCTCTCCAAGCGTTACGGCTCCGTCCGAGCGCTGAGCGATCTCACCATCGACGTCCGCCCCGGCGAGATCTTCGGCTTCCTGGGACCGAATGGAGCCGGCAAGTCGACCATGATCCGCACCCTGCTCGGATTCCTGCATCCCAGCGCGGGCACGGCGACGGTCCTGGGTCTCGACGTGAGGAAGAGCAGCGTCGAGATCCGCCGCCGCGTCGGGTACCTGCCGGGTGGGATCGCCCTCTACGACTCGATGCGCGGCGAGGAGTTGCTCGACTATCTGTCGCGCCTCCAGGGACGAGCGCCGGTCCAGCGCGCGACGCTCTGCGAGCGGATGGAGCTCCCGGAGTCCGTGCTGCGGCGGCGCGTGCGCGATTACTCGCGCGGCATGCGCCAGAAGATAGGGGTGGTGCAGGCGCTGCAGCACGACCCCGAGCTGGCGATCCTCGACGAGCCGACCGAGGGACTCGACCCGCTGATGCAGCACGCCTTCTATGCGTTGCTCGACGACCTGCGCACGGCGGGCCGAACGATCTTCTTCTCGTCGCACGTGCTCTCCGAGGTGGAACGGGTCTGCGACCGCGTGGCGATCATCCGCGGCGGCGTGCTGATGACAGTCGAGGACGTCAAGGCGCTCCTCGCGCGGCGACGCCGCCATGTGCAGATGCGTCTCGCGGACGGTGCCGCGCCACCTGATCTCGCGGGCGTCGCGGGGATCGGGGACGTCGTGCAGCGCGGAGACGTCCTGACCTGCACGCTGCAGGGCGATGTCGCGCCATTCCTGCACGCGATCCGCGACGTTGCCGTGTCGGACCTGACCATCGAGGCCGCGCGACTGGAGGAAGCCTTCCTCGAGTACTACGCCGAGGGCGGCCGCATCGATCGCGACGGGGATGGAGCTCGGGCGTGAGCGGCGTGCTGCTCCTGCAGACGTGGCGCTGGCAGGGCGTGAAGCTCGTCATCGTCACGCTCGCACTCGCCGGCTGGGGCTATCTCTTCCCGTTCCTGTACGTCACGTTTTCGGACGCGTTCCGTGATCTCATCGGCTCGGGAGTGATTCCCAATCAGTTCGTGGAGTTCGGCGCGGGGGACCTGTTCAGCCTGCCCGGCGCAATCGCGCTGGGCATGGTGCACCCCATCTTCCTCGCACTTGTCGGCATCTTCGCGGTCGGCCTGTCCGCGACGGCGGTCTCAGGTGAGCGCCAGCGCGGCACGCTGGAGGTGCTGCTCGCGCGACCGATCTCCCGCCGGGGCGTATACGCCACCATCGGCGTGGGGCTGGCGATGCTCATCGCGATCCCCATCGCGGCGACCGTGGCGGGCATGATCGTGGGCGCGCAGGCGAACGGCGTCGGAGACGAGTTGGACCTTGCGCAGCTGCCACTCGTCTGGCTGAACGCTTTCCTGCTGTGGGGCGCGTTCGCCTCGTTCGGCCTGGCGGCGTCCGTCACCTTCGCCCGTTCGGGGCCCGCCCTGGGGCTGACACTCGCGTACGTGCTCGTCATGTATTTCGTCGAGATCCTCGGGTCGCTGTGGGAGGAAGCGCAGCCATACCAGGACTACTCGCTCTTCCATCACTTCCAGCCGAAGGAGATCCTGAACGGCAACGCGGATCCGTTCGATTTCGCACTGCTCGCGGCGCTGGTCGTTGTGCCGGCAATCTACGCGCTGATCGTCTTCCCGCGCCGGGACATCCCCGCGCCCAGCTGATCGCTCAGGCGGGCACTGGCGCTCCGGGCGGCGGCGGCGTGGCGAGGGCGTACGCCACGGCCTCGTCGACGGTCATCGCCTCTCCGGCGGCGAATGCCTCAGGCTCTTCGCGACGCACCTCCTCGCGCGGCTTCATCCCGATTCGGAGTCCCGATATCCCCGCCAGCGTCGTACCGGTGCGGGCCTCGAGGGCGAGTGACGCGCCGGCGAGCCGGCCCGCACGCTCCAGGTCCCCGGCGAAGTAGGCCAGCTCGGAGAACGCGCCAAGAAGCAGGACCACGCCCGACATGTCGCCCGACTCGGCGAAGAGCTCCAGGGCCTGACGAAAGTGCTCTCGCGCGCCGAGAACGTCGTCGAGCTGGTAGCTGGTTCCGCCGACCATGAACAGCGACCAGCCGAGCGCGAACCGATCGTCTCCGGCACGCGCCAATGCGAGAGATTCCTTGAACGCATCGAGGGCAGGCCGGTACTCCTGCTCGGCGAGCAGCGAGTTGCCAAGGCCCCAGATGGCCTTTGCCATACCCGCGGTCTCGCCGAGCTCGCGGTAGATCGCGACGCTCTCCTCGATCAGCTCTCGTCCGGCGGGCGTGTTGGTGCCGGGGATCGAATACACGAACGAGAGGTTGTAGAGGGCGTTCGCCATGCCACGGCGTTCGCCGTGCTCGCGCTCCAGGGCGAGGCTGCGCTCGTACCACGCCCGGGCGGCGTCGAAGTCGCCCTGCCAGTATGCGATCCCACCCGCAGCCTCGAGGGCACGCGACAGCGATCGCGGGTCCTCGTCATCGGTGCCCACGGCCAGCACGGCCGTCAGGCGTTCGCGGCCCTCGCGGAGGTGTCCGCGGATCTGCCAGAAGCGCCACAGCGAGGCCGCGAGCCGGCGCGCCGCGGGCGCATCGTGCCGTTCGATCAGAAACGACAGCGCGGCGCGCAGATTGTCGTGCTCACGCTCGAGGCGGTCGAGCCATGGTTTCTGGTCACGACGCGTCAGGAATGGCTCGGCCTGTTCTGCGAGGGCGAGGAAGTGCTCGGCGTGACGCTTCAAAACGCGCTCGGCCTCACCCGATTCGACAAGGCGCTCGTGCGCGAATTCACGGATCGTCTCGAGCATCGCGAAGCGCGGCTCGTCTTCGATCTCGTCCTGGCGTACCAGGCTCTGGTCGACGAGCGTCCCGAGACCATCCAGCACGTCGGTGCCGAGCTCGTCGACAGGGCCGCAGACCGCGTCAGCTGCGTCGAGCGTGGCGCCGCCCAGGAACGCGGACAGGCGCGCCAGCAGGCGCCGGCCGGCTGCGTCGAGCAGGTCGTGGCTCCACGCGATCGCCCCACGCAGCGTGCGCTGGCGCGGCGGCAGGTCGCGCGCGCCGCTCTCCAGCAGGCTGAGGCGCGTCTCGAGGCGGGCAAGCATCGCCTTGGGCGGGAGCAGCTTGATCCGCGCCGCCGCGAGCTCGATGGCGAGCGGCAGTCCGTCCAGGCGCCGTACGATCTCGGCGACGGCCGGGGCGTTCGCGTCCGTCAGCGCGAAGTCCGGCTTGATCGCGACGGCGCGCTCGACGAACAACGTGACGGCCTCGTAGTGCGACAGCGAGGCGACGGTGGCCTCATCGTCGGGGTCCGGAAGCCCGAGTGGCGGGACCGGGTATTCCCGCTCACCGTAGACCCGCAGCGGTGCGCGACTGCTCGCGAGCGCCTTGAGGTTCGGCGCGGCCTGGAGGATGCGACCGATGAGCGGCCCGGCGCCGAGGACCTGCTCGAGGTTGTCCAGGACGAGCAGGACCAGGCGGTCGCCGAGCTCCTCGATCAGGCGCTCCTCGGGCGGCGCCCCGGCGAACTCGCGAACGCCCATCGAGCGCAGGATCGTCGGCGCGACGAGCTCGGGGTCGGTGATCGGCGCCAGCGGCACGAAGAAGACGCCTCCCGGGAAGGTGTGGGCCGCTTCGGCGGCCGCCTGAAGGCTCAGACGCGTCTTCCCGGTGCCGCCCGGTCCGGTCAGCGTGAGGAGGCGGGCGCCCGCGAGCAGGTCGGCGATCTCGGCGAGCTCGGCGCGCCGGCCGAGGAAGGAGGTCAGCTGCGTGGGCAGGTTGTTCGGCACGGCATCCAGGGAGCGCAGCGTTCCGAACTCACCCTCGAGCCCCTCGATGACGAGCTGATGCAGTCGCTCGGGCCGCGCCAGGTCCTTCAGACGATGCTCGCCGAGATCGCGCATCCGCACGCCGTCGGGCAGGGCGGCATCCACGAGCGCGCGGGTCGAGTCGGAGAGCAGAACCTGCCCGCCGTGCCCCGCGGCATTGATGCGAGCCGCACGGTGCACGTCGAGCCCGACGTAGTTGTCGGCGCCGATCACCGCCTCGCCGGTGTGGATCCCCATGCGAACACGCAGCGCCGTGCCTTCGGGCCAGGCCTCCGCGGTAAGGGCTCGCTGCGCATCGGTTGCAGCGGCAACGGCGTCCGGCGCGCTGCGGAAGACGACGAAGAAGGCGTCGCCCTCCGTGCTGACCTCCCGGCCTCGGTGGCGCGCTATCGCGTCACGCAGGATCCGGTGGTGTCGCTCGAGGACGGACGGGAAGGCGCGCCCGAGCGCCTGGAGCAGACGGGTCGAGCCCTCGACATCGGTGAACAGGAACGTGACTGTGCCGGTCGGCAGGTCGACGTCCGGCAGCGCGACCATGCGCTGAGTCTACGGCCCCGGCGCGACCCTCCGTGGTAGGGCGGGCACGATCATCGTCGTTCGGTCGGATCGGGGTTGCGACCCTCGTCGAGCGCGTCCGTCAGTACGTCGTCACGGGTGTCGGCGCCGCTCGAACTGTCGGCGGTCGTTGCGCTGCGTTCGGCCTCCACCTCCGCCTCGTAGCTCTCCGAGGCCGCCGGATCCGCCGTTCCCTGCGCTGGGCTCACGTAGCCGGCCTGGCCCTCGGCCGCCGGGTCTTCCTCGCCGAACTCCTTGTCGAGTCCGCCGCCACCCGTTCTCCCGGGCCCGATCCTGTCGATGGCATCCATGGCCTGCCTCCTCTCGCCCACACAGCGGGCAAGCAGTGTGCCACTGACCGCGATCAGCTCAGGGAGCCGCTACCTCCGCGGACCGCGCCGGTGAGTCTGCGGAGGGCACCGTCTCGCGGACCGAGGTGCGCAGTGGCAGCTCCCGCAGGAGGGCGCAGAGCGCGGCCGCGACGATCGCGGCGCCGACGCCGATCAGAAAGGTCTGCGCTGTCGCCACCGAGAAGGCGTCGTGGATCCCGGCCACGACTGCCGGGATCGCCGGCTCTACCAGATCTCGGAATTGGGCGGGTACCGACGCGAGGATGGTCTGGCCGAGATTCCCCACGGTGGCGACCTCATCGGTCCGGAAGCCCGAGCCGGCGAAGCGGTCGACGAACTGCTGCGGCACGCCGTGCGCCACCAGCTGCGAGGGGATCTCCTCCCGGAACGTCGTCCCGAAGAC
>JBHENJ010000062.1:0-4988 GCA_046262115.1 Candidatus Limnocylindria bacterium
CCCACCAGCGTCCCGCGACCGCGGGCGAACAGGTCAGCCGTCACGCGCGACGCCCTAGCTCTCCGGAATGGCGCTGTCGAAGATCTGGCGGAAGTTCACCGTGCGCCGGTTCTCGTCGTCGAAGCCGAGCATCACCCGCCCCAGGTGCCGGGCGAACTCGAGCGCCGCGCGTTCCAGCGGCACCGGGGTCACCAGCGGGCTGAGCAGCTCGTCCTCCGGCGCGTGGACGCGGAGGACCACGTCCGCGAGCGCCGCGGTCGTTCCGTCGTCCGGTGCGCACAGCGCGACCGCGGCGCCGCCCACGTCCCGGACGGCGGCGAGCTGCTCGCGGGCCCGATCGACGCTGAGCCCCGGCGGCGCGATCACCATGGTGTGCGTCCCGGCGCCGGTGCAGAAGTACTGCTCGTGCGCCCACTCCTCGAGCTCCTGCCCGACGGCGGGGTGTCGCGCGGACTCGATGAACTTCGCCATGCCGAACAGCGCCGTCCCGTAGTTCGGGCCGCCGCCCAGGATGGTCAGCAGGCCGGTCGGCGAGATCTGCTGCGCGAGCGACGTGGCCGTCGCGCTCGCGTCGGCGATGGTGGATTCGATGCGGTCCCCGGTCGCCGCGATCTCGTCGAGCGTGGTCGCCACCGCGTCCTCGTCGAGCCGGCCCGAGAGCCGGCCGAGGCGCAGCGCCACCGCGTACAGCGCCACCAGCGACCCGAGGTACGACAGCGTCCCCGGCCCGAACCCGACGTCCTCGTACGTCCAGCTGAGCTTCATGCTGGCGCTCGCGGCCAGGCGGCTCTCGGGATCGTAGGTGAGCGCGAGTGACGGAATGCCGCGTCGCGAGGCGAAGACGGCGCACTCCACCGTGCGCGCCACGCGCCCCGAATTCGAGACCGCGATCACCAGCGAGTCCGTCGGCGCGGCCTCGATGGCGTAACGCGAGAACTCGAGGCTCTCGAGCGCCTCGGTCGGGATGCCGCTCCAGCGCTCGAAGGCGAAGCGCGCCGCAAGCCCGGCGTAGTGCGAGTCACCGCAACCCACCAGGTAGATGCGCGACGGCGCCTCGAGCGGGAGGTCGTTCGCGGCGGCGAACAGGTGACGCGCCGCATTCTCGCGGAGGTACGCCGGCTGGGCGTCGATCCCCGCCTCCATGGCCTCCCACTTCAGCTCGAGCTCATCCATGCGCATATGCGGATCCTCCAGCGGCGCCGGCGACCCCGGCCGGTGTCGACAGACCTGACTGCAGCTCTTCCAGACGGCCTCGCGCGGTCGCGTGATCGAACGGAAGCAGCGACGAGGCACCGCGCGCCTCGATCACAAACGATGCGGACACCGTGCCATGGCAGGCCGCCATCAGCGGGTCGGCGCCGCGCTGGTACGCCGCGACGAAGCCGCCGCAGTACGCGTCGCCGCAGCCCGTCGGATCGATGGCGCGAACGCGCACCGCAGGGACGAACACCGGGTCTCCGCCGGGGACGCAGACCACGCTCCCATCGGCGCCGAGCTTGATCGCCACCGCTTTGGGGCCTGCGGCGGCGAACGCCCTGGCTGCGGCGTCGGGATCCCGGCCGCCGAAGAGCAACTCGGCCTCGCGGTGGCTGGGAAGGAAGAGCGTCACGAGCCGGAGAAGGTCGAGCAGCTCCTGCTCGTGGCCGGGGATGTACTCGTCGTGCGGATCGAGCGCGACGATGCCGACCCCCTCTCTGGCGAGCTTGTCGACGAGCTCGGTCTGCACGCTCAGCGGCATGGGCGCCACGTGACATGCGCTCGCCTGCGAGATCGCGGCCGGCAGCTCATCGGCCCGGATGGACTGCTCCAGGTGCGTGCCGGAACCGACCCAGTTGATGAAGCGACGGACGTTCTCGGACTCGTAGAGCGCCCAGTCATGGATGCTCGGCGACGGGACGCGGACCAGCGCGAACTCGACCCCGGCCTCGCGCACGGCCGACACGTGCTCCACGGGATAGTCCGGCCCGATCCGCGCCGCGAGACCGACCCGCTCGTCCCAGAGCCGAGCGCCGAGCGAGGCGTACATCGCGTTGCCGCCGCACAGCCCCATGGCGGTCGTGCCGTCGGGGAGCACGACGTCGTCGATCGTGAGGTTGCCCAGCACCCAGACGGCCGGTGTCACGTCCGCGGCCCGACTACAGGTAGTCCTTGGTGATGACGCCGATCCCCAGCAGGCGGAGCACGATGGCCGCGACGCACATCGCCAGGAGGCCGATCATGATCCAGCGGTCGACCTGCGTGGCGCGCACCTCGATGATCGAACTGCGACCGTCGCGCGCTCCGAAGCCGCGCGCGTCCATGGCGAGCGCCAGCGACTGCGCGACGTCGATGGCGCGGATGAACAGCGGGCCGATGATCGCGATCGATCGGACCGCTCTCGAGAACGGGTTGCCCTTCTTGAGGTCGAGCGCCCGCGCCTGGCGAGCCTCCTGGATGGTAATCCGCTCGGCGTTGAGCAGAGGCACGAAGCGAATCGCCGCCGTCATGGCCACGCCGGCCTTGAACGGCAGCCCCATCCGCAGCAGCCCCACGGTGAGCTTCTGCGGGGAGGTCGTCATCATCCACACGCCGGCGGCGATGACCATGAGCGCCACGCGCAGGCCCATCGCCAGTCCGAACAGCAGGCCGTTCACCGTGACCTCGATGCCGAGCGGCCGGAACAGCACCGGGCCGCCCTTGACGTACACCGGCCAGATCACGATGCCCAGGATCAGGAACCACAGGCTGCCGATCAGGAACGGCGCCAGGCGGCGCGGCTCGAGTTGCGCGATCCGCCCCACCAGCAGCACCAGCACGACCAGCACGCCCAGGATGAGTGGGTGGTTGAAGGCCAGCGCCAGCACGAACGTCGCGCCCAGCGCCGCGAGCTTGGTGCGCGGATCGAGCCGGCGGTGGATGTACGAGGGCCGATCCGTGTAGATGCTATAGCCGACCGGCATAGGCAGTCTCCTTCCGCAACAGGCCCTTCACTTCGTTCCGGAGCTCCGCGACGGTCAGCGCGGTGGGCGAGACCCCGAACTCCGCCAGCCGCTGCGCGACGCGCGTGATCTGCGGCGGACGCAGGAACGCCTTTGCGAGCACCTCCGCATCCGACAGGACGTCGCGCGTCGGCCCATCGGCGATGATCCGGCCGCCGCCCACGACGACGGTGCGCGGCACGCGCTCGGCCACGATCGTCATGTCGTGGGTGATGACCACGATCGTGCGCCCCTCAGAGTTCCACCTCGACAGCAGGTCGAGGATGCTGCGGGAGCCCTGGAGGTCGAGGCCGGTGGTCGGTTCGTCGACGACCAGGGACGGCGGACGCATGGCGAGGACCGATGCGACCGCGAGCTTCTGCCGCTGCCCGCGTCCGAGCGAGAACGCGTAGTCCTCCGAGTGGTCCGACAGCTCGACGAGCTCCAGCGCCTCTGTGACCCGGGTCTCCACCTCCGCTGCCGCAAGGCCCAGGTTCTTGGGGCCGAAGGCGACCTCGGTGTGCACCTTCTGGGCGAAGATCTGGTGGTCGGGGTTCTGGTACACGTAGCCGACCGTGCGCGCCAGGGTCGCCACGCTCGCCGTCCGGGTGTTGATGCCCATGGCCAGCACGCGGCCGGAGGTCGGCTTGAGCAGGCCGTTGAAGTGCTTGGCCAGCGTTGTCTTGCCCGCCCCGTTCTGGCCGATGAGCGCCACGAACTCGCCCTGCTCGATGCGCAGGCTGACGCCGTGGAGGACCTCCGGACCCTTGGACGAGTAGCGGAAGCGGACCTCCTCCACCTCGATGGCCGGCATCGGGCGCTGACCGTCACCCACGCTGCACCACCGCCTGACGCTCGCGGAGTGCCGCGGCCAGCACGCCGACGGCCTCGTCCTCGCGACACGTGAACTGGTCGGGCCGGATGAGGCCTTCTCGCTCGAGCTCGAACAGCAGCTGCGCCACCTGCGGTGAGCGCTCGCCGTCGGCACGGTGGAAGAAGTCCTCGTGGTGGTACAGCTCCTCGGGCGCAGCCTGGGCCACGATGCGACCGTCGTTCATGAGGATGATGCGATCGGCCATCTCGGCGAGCTGCTCGGCCGCATGCTCGACCATGATCACCGTCACCGAGCGCTCTTCCCTGAGGCGCGCCACGACCTCGAACACCTCGTCCTTGCCGATCGGGTCGAGCTCGGAGGTCGGCTCGTCGAGGATCAGGAGGTCCGGCTCCAGGATCAGCGCGTCCGCGATGGCCAGGCGCTGCTTCTGGCCGCCCGACAGGGTGAACGTCTCGGCCTGCGCATAGTCGCCGAGCCGGACCTGCTCGAGCCAGCGCGGGATGGCAGCGCGGACCGTCGCCGGGTCGCGCTGAAGGTTCTCGGGCCCGAACGCGACGTCCTCTTCGACCGTGAGACCGATGATCTGGGTCTCCGGGTCCTGGAACACGATCGCGCTGCCCTCGATGTAGGGGGCGTTCTGCACGATCTCACGTCCGCCCACGCGGATGCTCCCCTTGAGCTTGCCGGCGGGGACGAGTCCCTTGAGACAGAGGCACAGGGTGCTCTTCCCCGCCCCGGACGGGCCGGTCAGGCCCACGAACTCACCGCGGCGAACCGTCAGATCGATACCGTCCAGCGCGTCGACCCGTCCGCTCGCGTAGCGGAAGCGCAGGTCGCGCACCTCGATCAGGACGTCGCCGGGATCAGCTTGCGGTTCCATGACCGGCCCTCGGACGTCAGGCCGGCCGCGGAGCGGTCCGCGGCATGGGCTCGTCCTCTTCCTCGTCGCGCTCCATGCCGTCCGGGAGGTATCGGTCCTTCCAGTACAGCCCGCGAGCCTTCACCACCGGGTACAGGATCGGCACCAGGATCGCTCCGACGATGGCGCCCATGACCCCGTGGTTGAGGAGGATGGCCGGCGTGACGCCGCCCCACGACACTGCCGGCGGCAGCACGTGGGTGAAGTCGAGCCAACCGGGGATGACGATGGCGTGGATGATCGGCCCCACGATGACCGCCCACAGGAAGTAGCTGGC
>JBHENJ010000063.1:0-4091 GCA_046262115.1 Candidatus Limnocylindria bacterium
ACGGCGCCGGTAGTGTACGGGCAAGCGAGCGGGGTGGAAAGAACGACGTTGCGCGCCGCTTGGTGCGGCCGGCGTCAGTTGCGGTTGGCCACCGCAGTGGCAGCCACGCGGGTCGGGCGGCGCGGTTGCTCGATCGGAGAACGGTCGGGGTGCAGGCGGCCGAAGACCGTCAGCGCCTGCGCGACGACCTGGTCCATGTTGTAGTACTTGTACGTCGCCAGCCGCCCGACGAAGTGGACGTTCGGCGTCTCGTCGGCCAGCGCGGCGTAGCGCTTGTAGATCGCCTGGTTCTCGCGACGCGGGATGGGGTAATACGGGTCGCCGACGGCGGTGGGGTACTCCGTCACGGTCGTCGTGCGTGGGTGCGTCTGCCCGGTGAGATGTTTCATCTCCGTGACGCGCGTAAAGGCGTTGTCGTTCGGGTAGTTGATGGTCGCGACCCGCTGGACCCACTCCCGGTCGTGCGTCTCGAACCGAAAGTCGAGCGACCGATACGGCAGTCTGCCGTATCGGTAGTCGAAGAACTCGTCGATCGGTCCGGTGTAGATCACCCGCTCGTGCGGGATGAGCGAGGCGACCTCCCGGTACGGTGAGTTCAGCAGGATCGTGATGTTCGGGTGGCCGAGCATCGCCTCAAACATGCGGGTGTACCCGCCGAGCGGCATCGCCTGATAGGTGTCGCTGAAGTATCGGTCGTCGCGGTCCGTCCGCACGGGAATGCGCGCCGTGACCGACGCGTCCAGCTCCGACGGGTCGAGCCCCCACTGCTTGCGCGTGTAGCCGCGGAAGAACTTCTCGTACAGCGCCCGCCCGACCCGGGCGACGACGACGTCCTCTGACGTCTCGATCCGCTCCGGCCGCTCGGCGACCGAGTCGAAGAAGCGCTCGAGCTCGGACGGCGTGAAGTCGACCCCGTACAGCTGGTTGATCGTGTCGAGATTGATCGGAATCGGCACGAGCCGACCGTCGACGCTGGCGAGCACGCGGTGCTCGTACGGCCGCCATCCGGTAAAGCGTGACAGGTACTCGAAGACCGCCTGCGAGTTGGTGTGGAAGATGTGCGGCCCGTAGCGGTGGACCAGGATTCCGGCATCGTCGTAGTGGTCATAAGCGTTCCCGCCGACGTGCGGGCGCCGCTCCGCGATCGCGACCCGCATCCCGATGCTCGCCAGCCGCTCTGCGAGCACCGCGCCGGCGAACCCGGCTCCGACGACCAGGTAATCGAACGCGCTCATGACGTGGCCCCAACAGCGGCTGCGGGAGCGTTCGGTGCCTCCTGCGACGTGCGGCGCGGTCGGGCCGTCATCGGGCGTGAGGCGAGCGTGCGGGCCGCGACGGCCTGCGAAATGAGCCCATCCATCCGACGCCACGTCTCATCCCACGACATCCCTTCCAGATGCCAGTCAGCCTCGGCGCGAACGACGGCGCGATCCGTCCCGAGCAGCCGCTCGCACGCGGCGACGAACCCTTCGACGTCATCCGCGATTTCGACGGCGCGACCGCCTCCGTAGGTCCGGACGACGTCCGCTATCCGCGTACTCACCACGCCGAGCCCGGCGGCGAGGTACTCGGGTGTCTTGGTCGGCGAAATGTAGCGAGTGGCGGCGTTGATCGCGAACGGCATGATCGCGACGTCGACGTGCCCGAGGTAATCGGGGAGCACCGCGTAGTCGCGACGGCCGAGGTAGTGGATGTTGGCTGCGCGTGCGAGCAGCCGATACGGGATCTTCGCGACCGGGCCGATGATCACCCACGACCATTCCGGCCGCGCGGCCGCCACGCCGGCCAGCAGCCGCATGTCCATGCGCTCGTCGACAACGCCCACGAACCCCAGGCGTGGGTGCGCGATGTCCGCAAGATCGCGGGGCTCGGGCGCCGACCCTCGCGCACGGCCGAAGTGCGCCGCGTCGACCGAGCTCGGGAATGGGAACACCTTCGGATGCAGCGCACGCTTCGCTTCGTAGATGCCGATGCCACCCGTGAAGACGAGGTCCGCGGCCGCGAGCAGTCGCGCCTCGCGATCGCGAATCGGGCGCGGCGCGAACTTGAAGCTGGCCAGGTCGTCCATGCAGTCGTAGACCACGCACGCGGCGTCGAACGCAGCCACAATCGGCTGCGACATCGGAGTCGAGGCCCAGACCACCGGCCGCCGGACGCCGTGGCCGCGCAGCGCCGCGCCGAGGAGCGCCGTGATCGGCCCGGCAGTCGACTCGTGCGTGATGCGCGGCAGATACGGCGTCAGGACCTCGACGCCCTCGGGCGTCGAGCGCTCACGCAGATAGGGCTCGCGGGCGGTCAGGCGTGGCTCCTCGACATAGAAGACGCGACGCGTCCGGGCAGCTCGGCGCATCAGGTGATGCGGCCGCTGGTACACGAAGTCCCAGCGCAGCTGCGAGAAGCAGACGAGGTCCCGAGAGCTCAAGCGTCGTCCCCACGATGTGCGAGCCCCAATGGCAAACCGTGTGCCATCGCGTGGCCGACCACGTCAAGGGGTACGGTCACGCGTCGCTGTGTGAGCCGCGCAGCATACCCGTTGGCACGGCGATTGCGAGCGAGCCGCACAGCAGTCCGACCGCTCCCCCGGCGTGACCATTTCGGCTGCTCCGCCCGGCACGGCTGGCCGATGGGAACGAGTGACGATGGGCCCGGGGAGCACCACCCGACAGACCAGCGCGCGCACGAGCCGTGACGAGCTTGCCATCCGCACTCTCGTGGTGACGCTGCGCGACGCACTGCGTGACATCTCCGATGGACGCTATTCGGCGGCCGAGCGCCGCGACCTCATGGCCGGGATGATCGCGTGGGTGCGCGAGCGCCTCCGGCAGCACGCGTCTGCCGCCGCCCGTGACGGCGCCGCGGCACGCCTGGCTGAGGGCGAGCAACTCGTCGACGAGCTGCAGCGCGGCCTTGACGAGGAGGTCCGAGCCGGGCGGCCCGGCTGATCAGCCCCGCTTCCGACCCGGGCTTCCCGTCACGCCCCTCGCCGCCTCGACCGCGGCGAAGCCGATACAGGCGGGGCACGCGGCGTCCACCCATGCGGCGAAACCGGCGACGCGCTCGCTGTCTGATGTCGCGCGGCGGCGGTGCAGAAGCCACCACACGACTCCGCCCACTGCCGCGAGCGCGACGCCGGCGACGGCGAGCGGCGCGGCCGCGGCGCTGACGAGACGGAGGCCGGGCTCCCCTACCACCAGCCCGAGACCGAAGTGCGCGCCGGCGAAGACGGCATTGCCGACCGCGAGGCCACCGAGGAAGCTGGCGATCGGCACGTCGGCCATGCCGCTCGCCGCGACGGCGACGACGCGGATCCCAGGCGTCATGCGCGCCACCGCCACGCCGCGGCCGCCCTGTCGGCGCAGCCGCTCGGCGAACGCTTCGATGCGCTCGCGTCGCACGCCGAAGCGGTCGAGTGTCGCCATCAGCGGCCGTCGGAACGCGCTCCGTGCGAGCACGTACTGGATCCAACCACCGAGCAGACCGGCGGCGAGGATCACGGCCAGCGCCGCGATCGGATCGACGTCCCCACGGGCAGCCGCCACACCGGCCGCGAGCACGAGGAGATCGCCGGGCACGGGTATCGGGACTCCCGCCTCCTTGACGAGGAGCACCGCGAAGAGGGCGGCGAGCCCGAGCGACTCGATCATGCCGTCACCACCGTGCGCGATCCGTCAGGGCGGAGGAGGAATGTCTCCTCGACCTTGGTCCCTGTGATGGATGGGTTCCACGCGAACGCCATGCCGGGCTCGATCCGCGTCGGATCTCGGGGCACCGCGATCGTCTCCCGGCCGCGGTATGCGATGGCACCGCCCTGGTGGTGGAGCCGCCACTCGTCCCGGAATCCCGCTCGTCCGTAGGCGGCCTGCGCCGCGGTGACCACGTCTCCGAGCGATGCGCCCGGCAGCGTGGCGTCGTGCATCGCGCGCTCGACCTCGGCGACCGCCTCGAACCGTCGCGCCACGTTCGGCTCGCGCGGCTCGAGCTCGGCGAAGCGGGTAGCGGCGACGTGCAGGCCCCAGCGCTCGCCGACGACCACCAGCATCAGCCGCCGGCGCACCGCCGTCGCCGTCGGCAACGGGTGGCGGTAGCGCTCG
>JBHENJ010000064.1:0-8600 GCA_046262115.1 Candidatus Limnocylindria bacterium
GCGCTCCTCGTCGGCGGTGAGCTGCTCGCGACAGGTGCCTGGACGGCCTGCCTCGCCGTTCGGGTCGTCGCTCGGCAGGCGGCGGACCGATGACGGGTTGGCGAGCGGACCTAGCGGCGCAGCTCGGCGACCTGCCCTTCCGGCGTGTCCCTGACCTCGACGCCGCGCGCCGCGAGCTCGTCGCGCAGCGCATCCGACGCTGCATAGTCACGGTTCCTCCGAGCGTCGTCGCGACGGCGTAGGAGGTCCTGGACTTCGGCCGAGAGCGGCTCGAGCGTCGCTGCGCGGCCGAGCTCGAGGCCAAGCACGGCATCGAACTCGAGGAGGAGAGCTCGGCGCTGGGCGGGCGTCAGGTCGTCGGCTCGCGCGACGGCGTGGGCGGCTGCCAGCGCCTGCGGCATGTCGAGGTCGTTCGCCACGGCCTCAGCGAACCGCGAACGATACGCCACCATCGGAGGCGCGGTGAGGTGCACGTCCCTTGAACTGCCGGTATCGGTCCCGCTCGGTCGCCCGCCGTCGACCGCCGCGCGACGGAGGCGTCGGAGGCCCGCCGCCGCGGCCTGCATGGCGCCGTGCGTGAAGTCGAGCTTGCTGCGGTAGTGCGCCGTCAGCGCGAGATACCGGAAGTCGAGCGGCTCGAAGCCGACGTCGGGGAGCTCGGTGACGCGGATGATGTTGCCGGCGCTCTTGGCCATCTTCTTGTCGCCGAGCGTCAGGAACTCGCCATGAATCCACGTGCCGACCACGCCATGGCCGACCGCACCCTCCGATTGCGCGATCTCGTCCTCGTGGTGCGGGAACTTCAGGTCGATCCCGCCGGTGTGGATGTCGAACCGCTCCCCGAGGTACTTCATCGACATCGCGGAACACTCGATGTGCCAGCCGGGGAACCCCTCGCCCCATGGAGACGGCCACTTCATCTTCCGGCCCGGCTCGGCGCGCTTCCACAGCGCGAAGTCCTCGGGCTCGCGCTTGTCGGTCTCGACCTCCACGCGGTGGCCTGCCCGCATCTGATCGAGGCGCTGGCCGGACAGCTTTCCGTAAGCGGGAAACTCGCTGACGTCGTAGTAGACGGTGCCGTCGACCTCGTACGCCAGTCCGCGGTCGAGCAGCCGGTGTGTGAGGTCGATCATCTCGGTGATGTGGTCGGTCGCCTTGGGGAAGAAATGCGCGGGGAGCAGGTTGAGCGCACGCTCATCCTCGAACCACGCCTCGGTGTAGAACTCCGCGATGTCCTGCGGGGTCTTGCCCTCGTGCTCCGCCGCCGCCTCGATGCGGTCTTCGCCGGAATCGGTCACCTCGTTTCGCATGTGGCCGACATCGGTGATGTTCTTGACATGCAGGACGCCATACCCGAGGTACTCCAACGCGCGGCGCAGCAGGTCGGCAGCGAGGTAAGTCCGCAGGTTGCCGATGTGGGCATACCGATACACCGTGCTGCCGCAGGTGTAGATCGTGACCCGCTCGGGGTCGATCGGCCTGAAGTCGTCGACGCGTCGGGTCAAGCTGTTGTAGAAGCGCGCCGCCTGTCGATCGCGCACCCGGGAGTCAGACGCCATCGTCATAGCTACCGATAGTATCCGCGGCTCGCTCGCCCTTGTATTTGGCGCACTCGCGGGGGCAGTGGACCCACCGGTACGAAAGTCCTGCCGGGTACCAGTCGCGCCGTCGGCGATTCCCGTTTCCCGCGCTGTTGCCCGCACGCAGCAGGACCATCGGCCCATAGCGACGTAGCGCCACCCCGCCGATTGTCTCGCCGTGCTCAGTGTCCCCGTCACGACCCGAATGACCGTTTCCGGCACCCGCAGGGCGATTGCGGCCCCGTGCGCCGGACTCTTTCTGATCCTCGTCGCTGGTCCCGTGCTGGTGGGTTCAGGAGCGCGTGCCGCCGGGCCTCCAGTGGTGGACGTGAGCCCGGACGTCGCCTCGGTTCTGATGGGTGACATGGTGATGCTGACGGCGCAGGTGACGAACACCAACGCGCCGGTCACGGTCCGCTTCTTCTTCGAACTCTCGAGCCCGAACGGCCCGGCCGGCCCCAGCAACCTGGCGGACATGGCCTGCGTGACCGGCGCGAGCGGGGCATGTTCGGTCGCGTATGTTGCGACGAACCCCGGAACCGACACGGTGTGCGTCCTCTCCGCCGGGAATACCTCGCAGTGCGCCGAGCCGGTGGATGCACCCGATGGGACGAACAGCGCCGATGTCATTCAGCGCGTCGTCGTGGATCCCAATGCGCCCACGCCCACGCCCGCGCCAACTCCGACGCCGCCGTCGACGCCCACGTCGACGCCGAGCGCCACGCCCACCGCGACGCCGAGTCCGACTCCGACACCAACCCCGACTCCGACACCAACGCTGCTCGCGACGCTGCCGCCGCTCCCGACCGCGCTTCCGACGCCAGACCCGACGACGTCGCCGACCACTCCGACGCCGGAGTCGACACCCGAGCTGATGCTCGCGCCGGATCCGGGCACGCCGCCGGTCCCACCCAGCGCCGCGGCCGAGCCCGCAGTCCCGCCCACGGCCGCGACGCCGGAGCCGGCGCCCGAGCCGGACCCCACGCCGCGGCCCCGCGAATCGCAGGAGGCTTTCGCGCTGCGGCCGATCGCGCAGCTACCGTCGCCCGCGGCCGAGCCCCTCGCGATGCCGTTGCCTGACTCGGCGCCCACCGACCACGGCAACGCCGTCACCGCCTTGGTCTTCGGCGCAGTCGATCAGGTTTCGCGCGTGGTGCAGCCCGAGGCTGCCGCCGCCGTCGCCGCGACGTTCAGCTTCCCGCTCGTGCTCATGGTCATCGTCGGACTGTTCCTCATCGTCCAGGGGCGGGTCGATCACCGCGATCCGAAATTCCGGGTCGCCCCGCTGACAGCGATCGACACCGTGATCTCGTTCGTTCCTGAGGAAGAGCTCTGATGCAGCGCCACGAGCGCGCGGACTACACCGCGCTCAGCGAGCGGATGACCCGTCTGCTCGCCCTTCGGATCTCGCTCGCGCTGATTGTGATCGCCTGGAGCGCCATCGGGCCGCGTGCGCTCGGCGCACCGTTCGCGACGCTCGTGGGCGTCACGGGTGGTTACGTCGTCGCATCGGTCTTCTTCGAGTGGGCGCGCCGGCGCGCCGGACGTGTCGGCTTCGCGATCCTCAGCGTGCTGCTGCTCCTCGACGGCCTGTACCTCGCATACGCGATGTACGCGACGGGTGGGACGCAGAGCCCGATGCGGTTCCTGACCTACCTGCACCTCGTCGCGGTGTCGCTGCTGGCGTCGTATCGGACCGGGCTGAAGATCGCGCTCTGGCACTCACTGCTGCTCTTCGTCGTCCTATACGCGCAGGCCGCCCAGCTGCTGCCTGCGATCGACGTGCAGGCGGGACGTGAAGTCGCCTTCGACTCGCTCCCTGTCCTGAACGTGACGTCGTTCTGGCTGTTCGCCTTCGCGACCTCAGTCTTCTCCGCCATGAACGAGCGCGAGCTGCGTCAGCGCCGGGCCGACCTCGAGGCACTGGTCGACGTCGGCGCACGCCTCGACGACGTCGGCGATCCGGTCGAGCAGGCACGGATCGTCCTCGACGCGATCGTCGGCCGCTTTGCCTTCGAGCGCGGCATCGTGGTGGGTGCGTCCGAGGACAAGCTCGTCCTTCTCGCTGCACACGGAGCGGCGCCGCAGAGCTCGGCGCCCACCGACGTCGACGCCGTCGTGATGAAAGCGTGGAACATGAAGGAGCCGGTCGCGGTCTCGCGCGTCGGTCCGCGCCGCAACCCGCTGCTGGCGGCCGCCCTCCCTTCGGCGCACAACCTGCTGGTCATCCCGATGATCGCCGACGCCCGGCCGGTGGGCGCGATCGTCGTCGAGCAGCGCGTGCGGAGCGTCGTGGGGGTCGAGCGGCGCGTCACCTCGGTGCTCGCCCAGTTCGCGGCCGTCGCCGCGCTCAACCTCCGCAACGCCGCCCTGCTGCGGCACGTCCAGGATCTCGCCGAGCGGGATTCGCTTACCGGAGCGGCGAACCGGCGGATGTTCCAGCTCGCGCTCGAGCGCGTGCTGACCTCGCCGCCGCCCAATCGTGCGCCGGCGGAGGACGTGACGGCCGTGCTGTTCATCGACCTCGACGACTTCAAGATGGTCAACGACAACCTCGGGCACGGCGCGGGCGACGCGCTCCTGGTCGGAGTGACCGAGCGGATCTCGGCGCTCGTGCGCGAGAACGACCTCGTCGCGCGACTGGGCGGTGACGAGTTCGCCATCCTGACCGATGACGGTCCGGACCTGAAGCGGTCGCGCGCGATGGCCGAGCGACTCGTGCGCGATCTCCGCGCCCCGTATCTGATCGGTCGTCACCACGTCACCGTCAGCGCCAGCATCGGCATCGCCGCCGCGCGCGACGAGAGCGACACCGCCTCCGAGGTCGTCCGCAACGCCGACGTGGCGATGTACATGGCCAAGGCCAACGGCAAGGCGGGATTCGCGATCTTCGATCCCGGCATGCACGCCGCGATCCGCGAACGACACGAACTGGGCGTCCAGCTCCAGCGCGCGGTGGACCTGGCCCAGCTGCGGCTGGTGTACCAGCCGATCATGGCCCTCGATACCGGGAAGGTGGCGGGGCTCGAAGCGCTCCTCCGCTGGGAGCATCCGGATCGCGGGCTCGTACCGCCCGACCAGTTCATCTCGATCGCGGAGGAGAACGGCGCCATCGTCCCCATCGGCCGATGGGTCCTTCGCGAAGCATGCGAGGACGCGGGGCGCTGGCAGCGCAGCGGCGTCACTGACAAGGACATCTTCCTGTGCGTCAACGTCTCGGCGCGCGAGATCCAGCAGCCCGGTTTCGTGCCCGACGTCCACAACACGCTCAAGGAGGCCGGCGTCGACCCGGCTCGCCTCATCCTCGAGATCTCCGAGACGGCACTGCTCAAGGCGACGCCCTCGACGGTCGCAACGCTCGAGTCCCTTCGCGATCTCGGTGTCCGCATCGTGATCGACGACTTCGGCACGGGCTACTTCTCACTCAGCCACCTGCGGCAGTTCCCGGTGGACGCGCTCAAGATCGCGAGCGAGTTCGTCCAGATCGCGGAATCCGACTCACGGTCGTCGGTGCTCGCCAGCGCGATCGTCGCGCTCAGCGAGTCGCTCGAGATCGAGACGATCGCCGAGGGGATCGAGACGCAGGCGCACGCCGACCGCATGCGGTCGCTCGGCTGCCGCTACGGACAGGGCTACTTCTTCGCGGCGCCGCTGGCGGGAGAGGAGATCGCCGCGGGCCTCGAGCACCACGTCCCCGCCCCGATGCCGCAGTCAGGTCAGACGTCCGTGCGGCGGGCGCGCCAGCGTCGCCGGTCGCGCTCCGCCGAGACGCCGCTTCCCCGACGCCGGGCTGCCGCTCGACCGAGCGCAGCGTGACGCGGGCGCCGACATCGGCGCCTAGAATCGACGCCCGATGCCGGAGCTGGATGTCAGCCTCACCTATCCGCTAACGCTCGGGGAGGACCCGGAGTTCTGCCCGGCGTGCGGGCTGGCCGTGATGCCCAGGCAGCTCGAGGCAGATCAGCGGCCGCGCCTCGTCTGCGCGAATGGACACGTCACCTGGCGGAACCCGCGGCTCGTGGTCGGAACGCTGCCGACGCGGGCGGGGAGAGTCTTCCTCGCCCGCCGCGCCATCGAGCCGGGTGCGGGGAAGTGGACCTATCCGGGTGGCTTCCTCGAGTTCGGCGAGGCCGCGCAGGAGGGCGCCCGGCGGGAGACGGAGGAGGAGACGCAGCTCCTCGTCGAGATCGGCCGCCTCATCGGAGCGTACTCACGCCCGCACGCCGGTGTCGTGACGCTGATCTACGAGGCGGCGGTCGTCGGTGGCGAGACGCTCCCCGGGGTCGAGACGAGCGAGGTGCTGGACTTCGCCCCGGGCGAGATCCCGTGGGGCGAGCTCGCCTTCACGACCACCGAGAGCGCGCTGAAGGACTGGGTCCGATCACAGCCAGGCCACGAGCCGCGATTCGAGCCGGAGCTGGTGATCGAGGCCCCCGACGAGTAACGGCGAGCCTGACGGCGCACCGCAGTCGGGTCACACGCCGGATGGCCGCGCGTAACTCGCCTGGTACAGCTCCACTTCCCCGGCGCCAGGGACCCGGAACGCCGTGACGCGGCCGTACTCACGCTCGGTGATCGGCTGGGTGAACTCCACGCCGCGTGCGGTCAGGTCGCGGACGGTCGCGTCGATGTCGTCGCAGATGAACGAGATGGCATGCGTGGTGTCCGTGCCCGGATGCACGCCGAGCTCTCCCGGCGGAAGATCGAAGATCAGCCACCCTCCGCCCGAATCGATCCAGCGCCAGCCGATGACGTCGCGGAAGAAGGCGCGCGCCCGCTCCGCGTCCTGTGCGTACAGCATGGCGTGCACGCCGGTGATCATCGGCCGCGGGTCACGCCGTGACGGTGGTCATGCCGGTCGCGCCAGGACGGCGACCGCATTCTGGCCGCCGAACCCGAAGCCGTTGACGATGGCGGTGTCGACGCGCGCGCGCCGCGCGACGTTCGGCACGTAGTCGAGATCGCATTCCGGATCGGGCGTCTCCTGGTTGATTGTCGGTGGCACCACGCCGTCGCGGATTGCGAGCACGGCGGCCAGCGCGCTGAACGCGCCCGCCGCCCCCAGGGTGTGGCCGATCATGCTCTTGTTGCTGCTCACCATGAGCCGATGTGCGTGGCTGCCGAAGACCGCCTTCAGCGCGCGCGTCTCCGTGGCGTCGTTGAGCGGCGTGCTGGTGCCGTGCGCCGCGACGTAGTCGACCGCGTCGGTCTCGATCTGCGCGTCGCGGACCGCGCGCTGCATCGCCAGCGCGGCGCCGGAACCGGACGGCTCTGGCGCCGAGATGTGGAAAGCATCCGCGGTGAGCGCGCCGCCGAGCAGGCGCGCGAGCGGCGTTGCGCTTCGCCGCGCGGCGTGCTCCTCCGACTCCACGACCATGATGGCGGCGCCCTCGCCAAAGACGAATCCGTCGCGCTCCGCGTCGAACGGCCGCGATGCGCGCTCCGGCTCGTCGTTCCGCTTCGAGAGCGCTCCCATGTTCGCCAGGGCACTGATCGACGGCGCCGTGATCGCGCTCTCCGCGCCACCTGCGATCACGACCTCAACGTCCCCGTGCTGGATCAAGCGCAGCGCGTCGACGTAGGCCTGCACGCCGGAGGCACAGGCGGCGACGCTCGCGATGACCGGTCCGTGGAGCCGGTTCGCGATCGACACCTGGCAGGCGGCCATGCTCGGGGAGAACATCGGGACGGTGAACGGGCTGACGCGCTTGGGCCCCGCAGTGGCATGGATGCGAGCGGCCGCCTCGACCTCGGCGATGCCGCCGCCACCGGTGTTCACGATCACGGCGATGTCGGCGCGGTTGGCGTCGGCGACCTCGAGCCCAGAGCTCTCGACGGCCTGCGCGGCCGCCGCAACCGCGAGTTGGCTGAAGCGGCTCATGCGACGCGCGCTCTTCGGCTCGAGGTACGCGGCGGGGTCGAAGCCTGTGACCTCCGCGGCGATGCGCACCTCCTCGCCGGACGCGTCGAAGGACGCGATCCGCGCGACCCCGCTGCAGCCGCCGGTCAGGTTGCGCCAGAACGTCTCCGCGTCGTTGCCGATCGGCGATACGGCGCCGATCCCGGTCACCACCGCGGTCCGGCGGCGATCCTCGGCGGTCACGCTTCGTACCCGCGCACGATGACAGTCGAGTTGTGCCCTCCCAGCCCCATCGAGTTCGAGAGCGCGACCCGGACGTCCGCCGCGCGCGCAGCATCCGGGACGTAGTCGAGCGTCAGGTCCGGGTCGGGATGGCGCAGGTTGATCGTGGGTGGGATGCAGCCGCTCTCGACGACCTTGGTGCAGACGAAGCCCTCGAACGCGCCGGCGGCGCCCATCATGTGCCCGGTCATACTCTTGGTCGAGCTGACCGCCAGGCGCCGTGCGTGGTCGCCGAACACCGACTCGATCGCCATTGTCTCGTAGCGGTCGTTGAGCGGCGTGCTCGTGCCGTGCGCGTTGATGTAGTCGACGCTCTCGGGGTCCAGCCTCCCGCGGGCGAGCGCGCTGCGCATGGCACGCTGATTCCCCTCACCGCGCTCGGCTGGCGCGGCCATGTGGAACGCGTCGGCGCTGCTCCCGTATCCGACCACCTCCGCGTGGATGCGAGCGCCGCGAGCTCGGGCGTGCGCCAACTCCTCGAGGACGAGGACCGCGCAGCCCTCGCTGACCACGAACCCCTCGCGCGTGGCGTCGAACGGCCGCGACGCGATGGTGGGGTCGTGCTCGCCGCTGTCGGGATCGGTCCCCGTGGCGAGCGCCTTCATGTTGATGAACGCTGACATCACCAGGGGGACGAGCGGCGCCTCGGTGCCGGCCGCGAGCATCAGGTCCGTTTGCCCGCGCACGATCGACTCCATCGCCTCGCCGATGGCGTGGCCGCCGGTCGCGCACGCACTGACCACGGCCATGTTCGGTCCGCGGATCCCGAACTGGATCGCGACGTGGCCGGAGGCCGCGTCGGGGATCATGTTGGAGAGCAGGAACGGGCTGGTACGCGACGGTCCGCGCTCCATGAACAGGCGCTGCCCCTCGAGCAT
>JBHENJ010000065.1:0-12431 GCA_046262115.1 Candidatus Limnocylindria bacterium
ACGTCCGTCTCTATCGGTCTAACGCCGAGCGCCTGGGAGCGCTACCCCGCTACCTCGACTTCTACAATCGACGTCGTCCTCACACCGCCATCCGAGGCCTCGTCCCGCTGGCGGCTGTCAACAACGTCCTGAAGCAACACACCTAGGCGCTCTGACAACCCGGGCACCAGTACGTCGACCGGGCCAGCTCGCCCTGGCGGCCCGAACGAATCGGCGTTCCGCAGCGACGGCACGGGCGCCCGGTGCGGCGAGACACCCACAGTCGCTCGCCGGCCGCAGCGGGGTCATTTCCTGTGGTCCGCCTCGCTCCGCCGCGAACGTTCGCCGCGAGCAGCCCGCGTGCGTCGCCGAGCACCGCTCGCAGGTCCTCATCGGTGACATCGCGGACCCGGCGCCACGGATTGATGCCACGCCGAAAGAGCAGCTCAGACTTGTACATGTTGCCGATCCCTGCTACTGCCCGCTGGTCGAGCAGCGCGTCGGCGACCGCCGTGTCGGGCCGTGCGCGCAGCCGGCGGGTCGCCTCGTCCTCGTCGAACTCGTCGGCGAGCAGATCCGGCCCCAGCGCGCGCAACGCAGCGTTGCGCGCCAGCTCGGCTCCGCGAAGCAGCTCCACCCGCGCGGGAGAGAAGCACGCCACGACGTGGTCGGCCGTGCCGAGCACCACGCTCGCCGAGCGCCTGGAGCGGCGCCAGCGTTCGCCGCGGGCGTATCGGTGCCAGGAGCCGGTGACGCCCAGGTGGGTGTGCAGGGTTGGGCCGCTCCCGAATGAGATGAGGAGATGCTTGCCCCGGGGCTCCACCGCCGTCACCGTGTCGCCGACCAGCCGCTCGAGCGCCGGCGGTCTCGCGACGCGTGGTCCCGGCACGGCGACCGCCTCCGTGATCCGCTTGCCGGCGAGCGCGCTCCGGAGCACCTCGGCGGTGCGGAAGATCGTGTCGCCCTCTGGCATGCGCCGGATACTACGTGCCCCGACCGCAAGCCGGCCGTCCGCTGGCGGCCGGTATGATCGGCCGGTGAAGATCGGCATCGATCTCGGGACCGCCAACATCCTCGTCTACATCAAGGGCAAGGGGGTCGTCCTGAACGAGCCCAGCGTCGTCGCCATCAGCGAGGACGACAACCGATTGGTGGCGGTGGGCGAGGAGGCGCGCCAGATGATCGGGCGCACGCCCGGCAACGTCCGCGCCATCAAACCGATGCGTGACGGCGTCATCGCCGACTACGTCATCACCGAAGCGATGCTGAAGTACGTGATCAACAAGGTCGCCCGCGTCCGCATCTTCAAGCCGGACGTCATGATCAGCGTCCCGTCGGGCGTCACCTCGGTGGAGAAGCGCGCCGTGCGTGACGCCGCCATCAAGGCCGGCGCACGGGAGGCCTTCCTGATCGACGAGCCGCTTGCGGCCGCGATCGGCGCCAACGTCCCCATCTCCGGGCCGAGCGGAAACATGATCATCGACATCGGCGGCGGGACGAGCGAGATCGCGGTCATCGCGCTGGGCGGGATCGTGGTCTCGACCTCGCTCCGGGTGGGTGGTAACAAGTTCGACGAGGCGATCACGAACTACGTGCGCCGCAAGTACAACCTCATGGTCGGCGACCGCACAGCCGAAGAGGTCAAGATCACCATCGGGACGGCGCTGCCGCTCGACCCGACGCTGACCATGGAGGTCAAGGGACGCGACATGATCGCCGGCCTCCCGCGCACGATCCCGATCAGCAGCAACGAGATCAACGAGGCGATCGAGGCGCCGCTCCAGCAGATCATCTCCGCCGTCCGCTACGTCCTGGAGGAGACGCCGCCCGAGCTCTCGAGCGACATCATCGATCGCGGCATGGTCATGACCGGCGGCGGGTCGCTCCTCCGCAACCTCGATCGGCTGCTGACCCAGGTCACGGGCATCCCGTGCCACGTGGCCGAGAATGCGCTGGACTCGGTGGCCGTCGGAACGGGGCTGGCCCTTGAGCACCTCAACCTGTTCCGCAAGAGCCTGGTAAGCGCCTCATGAGCTCGATCGCACCCGCAATCCGGCTCGGCCCGCGAGCGCGTGAGGCCACCGGCGGTCCTCCGTCGGAGCGGCGTGCATTCGCGGATTTCCACATCCACACCCGCTTTAGCCGTGACTCGATCCTGGCCGAGGACAAGTTCATCCGGATCGCGATGGAGCGCGGCCTGACCCACGTCGCGATCACGAACCACAACAACGTGGAGGGCGCCGTCGCCGTCCGCGAGCGCGTCGATGCGCTCGGCGTGGCCGATCGGCTGACCGTCATCCTGGGCGAGGAGGTCTCCACGGCCGACGGCGAGGTGGTGGGCCTCTTCCTGTGGCGCACCATCCCGCGCGGCCTTTCGGCGGACGAGACCTGCGACGAGATCCACGCGCAGGGCGGCCTCGTGTCGGTGCCTCATCCGTTCGACCCGTTTCGCCCCTCCCACATCACGAGGGTCGCGCTGGAGCGCCTTGCCGAAGCAGGTCGTATCGACGTGATCGAGATCTTCAACTCACGCGTCACGCTCGGCCGGCACAACCTCGAGGCGGCCGAGTTCGCGGCTCGCTACGGCATCCCGGGAATCGCGTGCAGTGACACGCACTCGAGCTTCGAGATCGCGATGAGCGTGAACGCCCTCCCGGCGTTCGACGACGCGGCCGCGCTCAAGGCGGCGCTCCCGCACAACGAGTGGAGCGGCAGCCGCTCGACGACGCTCATCCACCTGACCACGCGCTACGCCGTGTGGAGCAACGTCATCCGTCGCCGGCTCGGGCGCGAGACCGCCGCCGCGCCGGTCCTCGGGCCGGCGGCGCCGCAGCAGGCCGCCTCGCAGCCCGTCGAGGTGCCGGTGCCGGCGGAGCTGCCCGACCCGAACGCCCCCGAAGCCGCCAGCGACCGGGGCTGAGGTGGGGCGGACCAGGGACACCGGCCGCACGGACGCCTCCGAGGCCGGCCCTCCGGTGCACGACCACGAGCGGCCGCACGGCCGCTCGATCTACGAGGCCGGCGAGTACCTCGACGCCCCGGCGGAGGAGCAGGTCGCCGACCAGGAGGTCGCGCTGTGGCGGCGTTTCGCCAACGTGCGCACCATCGGCTCGATCGTTTTCGCGATCGTGCTGCTCGTCTTCGTGTTCCGCTTCGTCTTCAAGATCGAATTCGCGCTCACGTGGCAGCGCATCGTCCAGGCCGACCCGCTGCTGCTCGTCGTGGCGTTGCTCGTGTACTACGCCACCTTTCCGTTGCGTGGGCTGCGCTGGCACTTCATCCTGCGCCGCTCCGGAGGAGAGGTCCCGCTGGCTGCCGCGATAGAGATCCTCTTCGTGTCATGGTTCGTCAACTGCGTCGTGCCGGCCAAGCTCGGGGACCTGTACCGCGCCTATCTGTTGCGCGCGAACTACGCCGCGTCCGTCGCGCGGACGGTGGGCACGATCTTCGTCGAGCGCATCGCCGACATCGTCGTCATCTTCCTGCTCGCGCTCGCCGCCGGTTACTGGAGTTTCCGCGGCCGATCCCGCCCGGAGGTCGACGTGCTCTTTCTGGCGGGCTTCGCGTTTGCGGCCGTGCTCGTCGCCCTGCTGCTCGGCCTCCGCATGTTCGGCGGTCGGGTTACGCGGCGTCTCCCCGCCCGCATCCGGCAGCTGTACGACCGGTTCCGCGAGGGGACCGTGCGCGCGCTGACGCCCGGCAGCGTGGTCGTCATCATCGGCCTCACCGGCGTGATCTGGATGTGCGAGGCGCTGCGCCTCTTCTTCGTGGTCCGCGCTCTCGACCTGCCCACGGTCGGGCTCGGCATCTCGGCCGCCGCCTTCGTGGCGCTGGCCGCGTCACTTCTCACGGCCATTCCGCTCACGCCCGCCGGCGTGGGATTCGTGGAGGCGGGGATCGTGGTGGCGCTCGCGATCTATGGCGTCGACACCGATTCGGCGACGGCGGTCGCGCTCACCGACCGCGCGATCAGCGTCGTCACGGTGCTCATCCTCGGCGGAGCGCTGTTCGCGCTGAGCGACATGGTGCGACGAGCGCACGGCATGGCGCCTCGGCCGCGCCCAACGGTCGGCTGACGCGGTTACTTAAGTTCTATTGAGGCGCCCCGCCCGTCTACGGAGACTGGCCGCAGTGCCGCGAGCCCCGGCGTCCGCCGGTCGGCATCGGCCGGTGGGATGCGCCTATCGTGATCCAGCAGCCTCCAAAGTCGTTCAACTCCTGGCTCCGCAGGCAGTTGAAGGAGAAGAGGATGAGCCAGCGCCAACTGGCGCTGCAGTCCGGGGTCGATCACTCGACGATCTCGCGGCTCATCAAGGGTGAGCGGACTCCGTCGCTCGGAACCGCCACCAAACTCGCGCGTGGGCTGCGCGAGATCCGCAACGAGGAAGAGACGCCGGCGTATTTCGACATGGTCGCGAACCGCCATGTCCTGCCGACCGTACGGGTCGAGTACGCGCTTCGCGGAGACGACCTGCTTGAAGAGGTCGACGTCCGCCAGCTGATGCAGGCGTACATCCAGGTCCGCAGCCGACGTCAACGCTCGACCACGATGGAGCGCACGACCGCCTGATCCGCTGCGGCGACCGTCGCAGGTCGCCGCCGTCCGAACGTTCGCGTCGATCGCCGTTTCAGGCGGAACGCGGCGGCCGGCAGCTTCGGCAACGCGGTGGCCCCCATGAACAGCGCCCGCGCCCGTCGCATGTTGGTCGCGTCGTACCCCTCGTCGACACCAGGGGTCTCGAGGATGAACGTCGTCTCGCGCAGCGCCGGATGTCGCAGCAGCGCGCCCAATCCGGCGGGCCCGATACGTCCCGCTCCGACGTGCTCGTGGCGGTCCCAGCGGGACCCGAGCGGCGCCTTGGAGTCGTTGAGGTGGATGAGGGCGAGGCGATCGAGGCCGATGAGTGCCGAGAAGCGCTCGATGATCGCCGTCGCGTCCTCCGCCGAGCTGAGGTCATAGCCGGCGCCCCACAGGTGAGCCGTGTCAAGGCAGAAGGCGACGCGATCCGCGGCGTCACCCAGGAGGTCCACGATGCGCGCGATGCTCTCGAGCGACGCTCCCAGCTCGTCACCGCCTCCGGTCGAGTTCTCCAACGTGAGCCGGACGCCGTCGGGAGCCTCCGCCACCGCCGCGCGCACGTTCGTAGCGATCTGTGCCAGCCCCGCTTCCTCACCCTCGTGCCGATGCGAGCCGATGTGCACATTGACGATGCTCGCGCCGTACAGCGGGGCACGCCGCAGCTCGTGGATCAGGGCGGCCAGCGATTGGCGGGCGAATGGCTCCGCGCGCCCCGCGAGATTGATGAGGTAGCTGGCGTGGACGACGAGCGGGTCGATCCGCGCGCGCTCCCGATATGCGATGAAGGCTTCCACGTCGCGTGGAAGCGAGGCGCGCCGGCGCCATGCGGTGGGATTGTCGCTGAAGATCTGGAGGGCGCGGCAGCCGATCTGACGCGCGCGAGTTGCCGCCTTGAGCAGACCCGTCGCCACGCCGAGGTGCAGTCCGACGCGCGGCGCGTCGGGCGGCCAGGTGACACGGCGGATGGGGCGTGAGCGATCGCCCGCGCGTACGGGCATGTCCCGCGGCATCCTAGCAAGGCACTCTGGTACGGTGCCGCGGATGGAGCCGCTCGACGGGCGCACGCTGGTGGAGCTCGCGCTGGTCGTGTTCTTCATCACGCTGGCGGGAGTCACGATCGCGCTCCTGGTCGCGCCGTCGATCCTCCGCTAGCGCCCGACCACGGGCTCGATCAGGCCGTACCTCCCGTCGCGACGTCGATACAGGACGCAGATCCGATCGCTCTCGGCGTTGAGGAACACGAAGAACGAATGGCCGAGCTCGTCCATCCGCGCGAGGGCGTCCTCTTCGAACAGCGGCTCCATGTCGAACCGTTTGACCTTGACGACCACGCTCGCGGCGTCGTCGGCGGCACGCTCGGCGGCGGTGAGCGCGCTGGCTCCCGCCACCGGCACGGCCCCGTCGGCGTGGTCACGCGCCCGGGGCCGCTCGTTGTGGCGGACCATCTGGCGCTCCAGCTTGTCGAGGACGACGTCGAGCGCCGCCTCGGGCGTGGCGCCACTCGACGTTGAGCGCAGCACGTCGCCGTTCAGCCGCAGCGTCACCTCGACCACGTTCGCCTGGTCGGTGCTGTGCGATGCCTGCGAGATGACTTCGACCCCCGCCTGGGCTCCGCGGTGGGCCAGGCGGTCGAGCCGGCGCAGCTTGCGTTCGATGTAGCTCCGGAGCTCGTCGCTCACCGCGACGTTCCGGCCCTTGACGAGCGTCTTCACGAGAACGGAACTCCGGCGGTCCCCGCGCCGACTCTAGCACGGCGCTCTAGACCTCCCGCGCGATCGTGAAGCCGTACACCCGGCCGACGCCTGCGGCGCGCAGGACCGCGGCGCAGCTCTCGAGCGTGGCGGAGGTCGTGAGGATGTCGTCGATCAGGACGACCGACGCAGGCACCGCGGTGCCTGGCCTGGCGACGAATGCGCCCGCCAGATTGCGGATCCGCGCCGCGCGATCGAGCGTGTGCTGCTTCGTCGTCAAGCGGCGACGCACGAGCACGTCACGCACCGGGATCCGCGCGATGCGACCGAGCTCGACGGCCAGCAGGGCCGCCTGGTTGTATCCCCGTTGGCGCTCGCGAAGCGGATGCAGCGGTATCGGCACGGCGGTGGGGGCGGGCTCGGCGCGCGAGCGGATGCTCGCGAATGCCGGCGCGGCAGTCTCGGCCAGCGGCCGTGCCAGGCGTGCCACGCGTCCGTACTTGAGGCGCTGCAGCGCCCGGCGGAGCGCGCCTTCGTACGCAAACGCGGACACCGCGACCTCGACGGCGTCGCCGATGACCACGCCGGCATCGGCCGCGAAGAAGCGGTCCACCGCCGGGACCGGCGGCCGGAAGGTCGCTCGGCACGCTGGGCAAAGGAGCGCGCCGAAGCGGCCACACCCACCGCACGACGGCGGCAGCACGACGTCCAGGAGCGCCACGCCCGGAGCATGGGCGCGGTCGGTCAGCGCCGGCTTACCGGTGGCTTACCACTCCGGCCGGTGACGCGTCACGATTGCTCGACAGCGGCCGCACGGCAGCGTGCGGTCAGTCGAGCGCGGTGACGGTCAGCTGGTCGCCGGCCCTCGTGCCGCTGCCGTCGATCGACCCGACCCGCAGCTCCAGGCAGTCACGCGCGCCGCGCGCCCAGAGCACGACCCGCCACGCCTTGAGCCGCTCCACGGTGCGCCTCACACGACGCTCGCGATCGATGAAGACCACGTCGATCGGGTAGCGCATCAGCCACGTGTGGATCGACTGCGTGCGCTCGATCAGCAGCCCGCTCCCCGGCAGCGGCTCGGGCGATCGCAGCAGGCCGACCATTCGCTCGCCGAAGCTTCGTGCCACCCGGCAGCGTTCGGCGAGGACCGACGAGCGGGTGACGTTCTCGACGCGGACGTAGCCGGGCATCGGCCGCATCGTAGCGGCGGTACGAATTTCCCATCGGCCCTGCACCACACGTCGCAGGGACCGCAAGGTTCGACGCAAGGTCGTGCACCGAGCATTGCGCCATGGCCACGACAGGTCTCCCTGAGCAGGTGCGTCACTCGGCTCGTCCCGTCGTGCCGTCGCGCGCGCGCCGCTCGAGGCGTGGCCAGAGCCTGGTCGAGTTCGCGATCATCCTTCCCGTTTTTCTGCTCGTCGTTGGCGCGGCGATTGACCTCGGTCGCCTCTTCTTTGCGTACGTCGCGACGGAGAACGCGGCCAAGGAAGGTGCCATGTACGGCTCGACCAATCCGCGCTGTGATCGCGTTCGCCAGGGGTGCGTCGATCCCGGCACGGTCAGCTGGCACATCCAGCAGGAGCTCACTGGCGTTCCGAGCGCGACGCACACCGCCGAGTGCCTGCGGGGAGGCACCCCGGTCCCGATGGACGTCTGCGACGAGGGAGACGCGTACCGCGTCACCGTGTCGCATTCGTTCGCTCTGCTCACGCCGATCCTCACGCCGATCCTCGGAAACAGTCTCCAGCTCACCTCCCGCGCCGTCTCGCTGGTGGTCAACGAGGCGTTCGACCCGAACGCGACGCCGATCATCCTGCCCACGCCCACGCCCGAGCCGACGGCCGCGCCATCGGCCACGGCCAGCCCCTCGGCCAGCCCCTCCGCCGCGCCGAGCGCGACCCCGTCCCCGTGTACGGTGCCGACCTTCGCCGGAGTCCGGAAGAACGACGCCCAGGCGAAGTGGAGCAACGCCGGCTTCACCACCCGGGTCCAGTTCGCCAGCGGAAGCGGCAACTACGTCATCAACACCCAATCGCTCCAGTCGGGCAGCGGCCAGGCCTGTTCGGCAAGCATCACGGTCGGGCCGTGAGAGCCGCCACGGCCGGACCGAGACCCGTGAGACGCAGCGGCGTGGCCCGCCGGCACGCGACGCGCGACGCCTCGCGTGGCCAGGCGCTGGCCGAGTTCGCGCTCGTGCTGCCGATCTTCGTGCTCCTCCTCTTCGGTCTGCTCGACGTCGGTCGCGTGGTCTACATCAATAACGCCGCGGCGCAGGCGGCACGCGAAGGCGCTCGCTGGGGCTCCGTGCAGGGACGATCCGTCGACGCCACCGGGCGAGCCGGCATCCGCGACTACACGCTGAGGACGATGAACGCGGTCCCGAACCCATCGGTCACGGTGAGCTGCGAGCGCAGCGGCGCGGCGATCAGTCGCTGCCGCACGAACGACATTCTGATCGTCACGGTCCAGAGCCCCGTGTCGATCGTCACGCCCCTCGTCGAGAGGGTCTTCGGCTCGGTCAACGTCTCAGCGACTTCGAGAGTGGTGGTGAACCAGTGATGACCTTTCTGCGTGGACGATCCGAGCGCGGCCAGGTGGCCGTCATCTTCGCCGGCGGCCTGGTGACGCTGCTCCTCGCCACGGGGCTCGTGCTGGACGGCGGGATTGCGTTCCTCAGCCGCCGCGAGGCGCAGAACGCGGCCGACCTCGCGGCAATGGCCGGGACAAAGACGATCGCAGACCACTACCTCAACGGCGGACGGTCGGGCGCCGATGTCTATCAATCGGTCCTGTCCACCGCGGTCAGCAATGGATGCACCGCGGGCGAGGACTGCACGTGGAGCGCGGAATACGTCCGACCCACCGCTCCGCATGTCGAGCAGACGATGGGTCCGGTGGTGAACGGTGGCGACATCCCCGGCGGCGCGCAGGGCGTCCGGATGAGCGTCACCCGACAGCCGAGCACCTTCTTCGTCCGACTCGCCGGACGTGATAGGTGGCAGGTCGAGACCCAGGCCACGGCGCTGACCGCGAGTCTCAGCGGCCTCCCGCCGGGCGGCGTGCTGCCGATCGCGGTCGACCCGCCGAACGCGAACTTCCAGCCCGGCGAGGTCTACCGGCTCACCGCCGGCATGGATGGACCCGGCAACTTCTCCTGGCTCTCGTGGGATGGCTCCAACGATGCCGGGTCCCTCGCCGACAGCATCTGCAACCCGAACAACCCGTACATCAGCTTCCAGCCGCCCACGTGGGTGGTGGGCGATCCCGGAAAGTCGAACTCGACGCGCGTCCGCGATTGTCTGGACACGTGGGTCCAGGAGGGCACCACAGTGCTGATCCCGACCTGGGATCTGGCCGAGGCACAGGGCAACAACTTCGAGTTCCGCATCACCGGCATGGTGGCGGTGGTCATCACCGGCCACGGTCAGCCCGGCATCGACTCGATCACCGCGCGGTTCGTGGAGTACTACCCGCTGCCGAGCATCGAGGCCGGTTACGGGGGTCCGCCGGTTCCGGGCGCCGGCGTCTTCTTCCTGGGCCTGGTCCGCTAGTCGACGGCCTCCGCCGCGGAGGCCGATACGGAGACCGGCGGCTCAGTTGACCGCTCCGCGTCGGCGTCCGTGCTGGCGTCTCCGTCGCCGCGTTCCGTATCGGTCGGACCCACGGCCTCGGCCGGGAGCCGGATGGTGATGGTCGTGCCGGCTCCGTCGCCACCGCCGATGTCGATCGTGCCACCCATCGCGACCACCAGGCCCCGAGCGGCGTACAGCCCGATCCCGCTGCCGTCGGGGGCGAGCGACCTCGCGTCCACCGACCGATAGAACTGGTCGAATGCCCGCGCAGCCGTCTGGCGATCCATGCCGGGTCCCCGATCGACGACCTCGATGATGCCGACCATCTCCGACGGGGTGGCGTGCGCCTGGAGTGGCCGCGTCCCATCGTCGCGTCGCTCACTGTGTAGCCGGACCGCCACCGGGGATCCCGGTGGCGAGTACTTCACAGCGTTGTCGAGGATCGCCCACAGCACCTGCTCGAGCCGGTCCGCGTCCGCGATGAGGAGGTGGTCGTTGGTCGAAGGCTCCAGCTCGAGCGAGCGGCCACGCGGCCGGAGCGCCTGCCACGTCCGGACGATGAGCGGCGCGGCGCGCACGATCTCCTGGCGGGGCTGGATGGCCCGCGCGCCGAGGCGGGACACCGTGAGCAGCTGTCCCACCATCCGGCGCAGCCGTTCCGCCTGCTCTGCGATCGCGCGGAGGTCGTTCGCGGCGGGCTCGGGCAGGCCGTCCAGCGCGCGCGCCTCTGCGGAAAGCGCGGCGATGCTGGTGAGTGGCGTCTGAAGGTCGTGCGTCACGCTGCGCAGGAAGTCCCCCTGCAGCGCGGCGAGTCGCTCGAGCTCGACCGTCTGCGCGCGAAGGCGGGCATACAAGAGCGCCTGGCCAATCGCCGTTCCTGCGTGCTGGCCCAGGAGGGCGAACAGGTCGAGCTCTGCCGCAGAGGGCGCCTGGCGTCCGCTCCACGGCGTGAGCAGGACGGCATCGAGATCGTCATCGGGGGCCACCAGCGCGGCGACCCACTCGCCCGCCGCGTCATCCACGTACGCGGCGCGTCGGCCCGCGGCCGCATCATCCGAGAGGGCCTGCCTCGCTCGTCGGTCGATCTCCTCGACCAGACGCGGCCGCGGATCTCCTTCGTCCGTATAGCGACCAGCCGGGAGCAGGTCCTCGACCGGGCTGCGAAGTACCGCCAGCGTCCACGACCGATTGCCCGTCACGCGGCCGGCGGCGCGGCTGACCGCGCGGGCCACTTCGCCCGCATCCGCTCCCATGGGCAGCTGCGCGACCTGGCTCGCGACCTCGGCGATCTGCCGGTTGCGCTCGTCGAGCGAGCGTGCGAGTTCGGCGTGCGCCTCGGCCAGCCGCGTCAGCTCGTCGCGCGAGCCTGTCGATCTGGTGGCCGCCGTGGAAGCGTACTCGCCGCGCCGCACGAGGTCGGCGGCGTCCGCCAGCGCCGTCATCTGACGCCCAACGGACCGCGCGAAGGCCATAGCCAGCATCACGGCCCACAGCGCGGCGATTGCGCCGACCATGAGCAGCATCGGCGCGAGGCCGACCGACACGAAATCGAGCGACGGTGGGTCGGCCTTGAGCGCCAGGCGGCCCGCGGAGCCGTCCGCCATCGTCAACTGCGTGCTCGCCTCGGCCGCGGCATCGGAAGCTACGCCGTCGCGGGGCAGCTCGCTGCCGCTCTCGCCGGAGGCGGCCAGCCAGCCGCCAGCGCCGCCGATGCCGATGCCGCCCCCGGCGGCGAGCTGCATTTCCTGCCAGAGCTCATCGGTCTCGTCGCGCCAGGCGACGAGGGTCGCTGCGTCGCTGCCGCCCGCCAGCGGCGAGCTGACCACGAGATAGAGCCGCGATTCGACGACCAGCGGGCCGCGGACCGCGCGTCCGTCTGCTGCCATGCGGTCGAGAGTGTCCAGGTCAGGCGGGTCCGCGCGCGGCGACGTCCCCGCGGCGGACAACGCAGTCGGCACCTCGGTCCCGATCACCCCCACCGACCAGCCCGGCAGAGCGCTCGCGTCGTAGGCGTCGCGCACCGCCGCCGCGTCGCCATGCTCGACCGCTTCGGTGAGCTCGCGTTCCGCACCGAGGGCCTCGAGACGCCGTTCGGCATGGCTGAGCGCCCGCGCCAGTAGTCCGAGCGCGCGATCGATGCCCTGCTCCGCCGCACCGCGCCGCGCCGAGGCGGTCACGGTCCCGGTCGTCCCCAGCGCGACGAGCGCGAAGGCGACCAGCGGCGGCAGCGCCACCACGAGCACCAGCAGCAGCATGCGCACGCGGAAGCTGAGCCGATCGAGCACGGTCAGCCTCCTGAAGCCGACGACAGCCGGTAGCCGGTGCCGCGATCGGTCAACAGCAGACGCGGCCGATCGGGGTCGTCCTCGAGCTTGCGCCGCAGGCGGCGCACGGTCACCCAGACGTACGACGGGTCGGCACCATCGGCCTCCGACCACACCCGATCGAGGAGCGTGTCGGTCGCGACCGTCCGGTCGAGTGACGCCGCCAACGCCTGAAGAAACCGCGCCTCGACGGGCGTGAGCGGCTGCTCGCCGCGCGGCGTGGTAACGCGGCGCCGGGCGAGGTCAAGCTCGACGTCTCCGCCGGCCAGGCTGAGCGATGGGC
>JBHENJ010000066.1:0-30851 GCA_046262115.1 Candidatus Limnocylindria bacterium
ACCGCCAGCCACGCGGTCGGCGCGAGCGGAACGAGCAGCAGCAGCACGTTCGACGGCAGGTGGGTGAAGACCATCGTGTTCAGCAGGCCGATGCGGGCCGCCAGCCACCCGGCGGCGAGGAACGAAACGCTCGTCACGACCCCGACCCAGAAGAAGAGCAACCCGAGGGACGCCGCATCGAGCCCCCACCGCACGCTGAACCAGTACGCCACCAGGCTGTTGACCACGAAGCCGCCGGCGAAAGCGTCGAGCGCGAACAGCGCCGAGAGGCGCGCGACCGTGCCACCGGAGCGATGGATGCCGGCGAACCGTCGCTCGCCCTCGATCCGCGCGCGCTCGACGCGCTCGGAGAGGCTGGCGAAGATCGCCAGGTTGGCAAGTCCGATGATGCCGTACAGGACGAACAGCGGCCGATAGGCATCGGCGCCGGACAGCCCGGCGGCGGCGAAGACGCCAACGAGTGCCGCGGCGAGCGATCCGATGGCGCCGCTCAGGTTGCCGACCAGGTTGTAGACGGTGAATGCCCACGTGCGGTGGCGCTCGTCCGTGGTCTGCGGCAGCACGGCCTGGTCGATGGTGTTGAAGATGCCGACTTCGGAGCTCGTCGCGCTGATCGTGCCGGTCATGGCGCCGAGGATCAGCAGCAACGGGTGCCCGCTCACGGCGAAGATGAGGCCGCCGACGGCCATCAGCGCCGCCATCGTCACTGCGGTTCGGCGCCGCCCGTATCGGTCGGCGACCAGCGACCACGCGACCGTCATCAGCGTCGATCCGGCGATCGCGGCCGTGAGGATCAGGCCGATGAGCGCCTCGTCGATCGACAACGCGCGCAGGTAGAGCGCCAGCACGACCCCGAGGTAGCCATACGCGAAGGTGCGCAACATCCGCGCGGCGAGGAGCCTGCGTCCGTCGCCGGTGAGCCAGGCGAGCACCGGCACGCGTGTCGCCATCGCGCGATTGTGCGCCAGCCGCGCTTCGCTCCTGGCGTGGTCGGCCGCGGTACGCTTTCGGGACAGGTGACCTTGAAGGAGGGGATCGTGACGACGACCGCACAGCCATCGGTCTCAGAGGACGTCAGCCGAGACGTCGAGACGCTCTACCGCGACGGGATCGTGGGACGCAAGGGCGCGTTCGAGCGCGACTTCGTGGAGCGGCTGCGCGACGACATCATGGCCGCGTTCGACGAGGCACGGACGCGGGAGCACGGTGCCGTCAGCCGCGGCCCGAAGCGCTGGTACGTGGAGATCCACCCCGAGGACGTGCGTGGCTTCCCCGAGCTCGTGACCCACCCGTGGGTGACGGCAGTTTCCGAGGCGGTCCTGGGCCCGGACTACCGGTTCGTCGAGATCGGCTTCGACGTGCCGTTCCAAGGCGCGAAGAACCAGCCATGGCACCGGGACTTCCCCTCGCCCCGCGAGACATGGCAGGACCGCGCCATCACGTCACTTGCCTTCAACCTGACCGGGGTCGACGTCACGCCGGACATGGGCCCATTCGAGATCGCGATTGGCACGCAGTGGGACGACGGGCGAGAGTGGAAGCACGAGATGTTCCCGCCGCGCGACATCTGGCCGCGGTTCGACGAGCGCGCGGTGCGCAAGTTCCCGCAGATGGGGGACGTATCGGCGCGGACGGCGCTTACTCTGCACCGCGGGACCGACCACGCGTCCCGGGTCGCGCGGCCGGTGCTGATCCTGGGCGTGGTGCGAGCCGAGGACGCCAAGCCGGAGGAGCACGACCTCGAGATCACGCGGTCGTATTACGAGGCGCTGCCGCTGTCGGTCCGCGACCACCTGCTGTGTCGCGTGGTTGCCGAGCTGACGCCGATATCACAGCGCCACGATATCGAGGGGCTGGTGATGGGCGTGGAGTCCTAGGTGAGTTGGCCCGAGCGCACCACCGCGACGCGGATCGCCCCGCCGATGGCGGGATGTGAGGTCAGGCGCCGTCGACGACCGGCTAGCGGGCCTCAATCCGTCCCTCGTTGGCCGGGTGGTGCGCCACAGCCAACTCCCAATGGTATGTGCTGAATGCGCGACGGTCAGCTCGCGGCGGCGGGCGTCTCCCAGAGGCCGATCTCGTTGCCCTCGCTGTCCGCCACGATGGCGTACCAGCCCTGCCCCTGGACCTCGCTCTTATCAGTGAGGGCCTGGCCGCCGAGGTCGATGGTCTTGCGCAGCGCGTCGTCGATCGAGTGCACCTCGACGTACTGCACGACGCCGTTGCGCGTGTTCACGCCGCGCTTACCGATCGCGCCGCCGAGTCCCTCGGACGGCGTTCGGAACAGGTAGTAATGCGGGAACCCGTCCATCTCCGACGTCTTCCAGCCGAACATCTCCTCGTAGAAGCGCCGTGCGCGCGCCGGGTCGTCGGCCGGGATCTCGAGGTGGGAATAGTCGCCGATGCGGGTCATGACGCCTCCTCTATTGCGTGGTACGGCGCTGGTACAGCCAGGCCCCGAGCGGGAAACAGATGGCGAGGATCCCCGCCGACCAGATCAGGGCCGCCACGAGGTCCGGGCCGCCCGAGCCGCCGAGGGTGAAGTCACGGACGCTGTTGGTGACGAGCGTCATCGGCTGCGCCTCCGCGAAGGCCTGCAACCAATCCGGCATCGTGTCGGTCGGGACGAAGGCGCTGCTGGCGAAGGTCAGCGGGAAGACGGTCATGAACATGATGCCCTGGAGCGCCTCGGGCGCTCGGACCAGCACGCCCAGCGTGATCCCGACCCACGAAAGCGCGAACCCGAAAAGCAGGATCATGCCGACCGCGGCCAGCGCGCCGCCAACCCCGCCCTCCGGCCGGAAGCCGACGATCAGGCCGACGATCCACATGATCGTGATGGCGATCGTGCCCCGGAACAGATCGGTCAGCGTGCGGCCGGTGATGACCGATGACTGCGACATCGGCAGCGATCGGAATCGGTCGATCATGCCCTTGGTCAGGTCGTTCGCCAGCAGGTAGCCGGTATAGACGCCGGTGAACGCGATGGTCTGGACGAAGATGCCGGCCATCAGGTAGTTGACGTAGCTCGTGCCCTCGATGGGGATTGCGCCGCCGAAGACGAAGCGGAAGAGCAGCACGAACATGATCGGCGAGAGCGTCACGTCGATCAGGAGCTCGGGATTGCGGCGGATGTGGCGCAGGTTGCGCTTCACCATCTCCCACGAGTCGGCCAGCCACCACCGGATGCTGGAGCTCACGACCGGTCCTCGCTGGAGCCCGATGTCTCGCGGACCGACCTCTCCTCCTCGGCCGCTTCCCTGTCGACCTCGTCGATGCCGCGCCCGGTGAGTGACAGGAACACCTCGTCCAGCGTCGGGCGTCGGAACCCGACGTCGTCGATGGCGATGCCCGCGGTGTCGAGCTCGCGGATGGCGCGGATCAGGACGCCGTCGTGGGAGCTGACGGGGACACTGACCCGGCGCTGCTCGGGTTCGGCGTGGACCGCGCCCTCCCCCAGCGCGGCGAGAACCGAGCTCGCGCCGTCGAGCGGCTGCCCTTCCGGAAGCGTGACCTCGAGTCGCTCCCCGCCGATGCGGCGCTTCAGCTCGAGCGCCGTCCCGCGGGCGATCACGCGTCCGTGGTCGATGACGGCGATGTCGTCCGCCAGCCGATCGGCCTCCTCGAGGTATTGCGTCGTCATCAGCAGCGTCGTCCCGCCCTTCGCCAGCTGCTCGATCAGGTCCCACATCTGGAGCCGGCCGCGCGGGTCGAGCCCGGTCGTCGGCTCGTCGAGGAAGAGGACCGGCGGCTCGGCCATCAGCGCCGCCGCCAGGTCGAGACGCCGCCGCATGCCGCCGGAATAACCCTTCGCGATCCGGTCTGCGTCGTCGGCGAGCTCGAAGTCGTCGAGCAGCTTGGCGGCGCGCTCGCGGGTGGCCCGCGCCGGCATTCGGCACAGCCTCCCGACCATCTGAAGGTTCTCGCGCCCCGTCAGCAGCTCGTCGAGGGCGGCGTACTGGCCCGCGACGCCGATCTTGCCGCGCACCCTCGCCGGCTGGCGTATCACGTCGACCCCGGCCACGACCCCTCGTCCCGAGTCGGCTCGCGTCAGGGTGGTCAGGATCCGGACGGCAGTCGTCTTTCCCGCGCCGTTCGGGCCGAGGACGCACAAAACCTCGCCTTCCTCGGCCGACAGGTCCAGGCCGCGGAGCGCGTGGGTCTTGCCGAAGTGCTTGTGGAGGCCCTCGGCCTCGATCATCGGTCGCGTGGGCATGGTGGGCGCGATCTTGCGGGGAGAGCGGAAGGGTATCGCGAACGCCGGCACAGTGTCGCGCGCGTCGCCTTCGGCTGGACACGCGCACCAGCCGAGACCGATGATGCCGGCCGCGCCGGTTGGTGCGCGATCGACGACGAGGACGCCATGCACCTGAAACGCTGGTCGCAGTTCGGCGCGCTGCCGGCTACTGCGCTGCTCGCCGCCTGCACGAGCGGCATCGGCAGTCCGAGCTCGGGACCGGCGGCGCCTGCGACGGGCGCCGACAATGCGACACCGGCGGGGACGCCCCTTGGGTTCGCCGAAGCCGCGGATGCCTACGTCGCGCTGACCGACGAGTGCACTGCCGAGCGCGACGAGGCATACGCCGCACTGCTCGACGTGTCCGACCAGAGCGATCTGCCGGCGGCGCGTAACGCGTACGCGGCGCTCGTATCCGTGGAGCGCGAGTGCTTCCTGGCGGGCCTGAACGCCATCAACTTCCGTGCGGAGATCGCGGACGCAGCCGAGGCCGCGCGCGCGGCTCGACGGAATGTGATCGAGGTTGGCGAGAGGTTCGCGGACGCTCAGACCGTCGACGCGTTCAACGAGGTCAAGGCTGACTTCAATGCGGCGCTTCGCGAGTCGCTGACCGCCGCGACGGCACTCCGCAACGTCCTGGGACTGCCGCCGCCGCCGCGACAGTAGTGCGCGTCCTCGCGCTCAAAGTCCGCCGTGCGGTCCGCGAGTGGGCGAGTCGCCCCGGTGACGCCGTCGCGCTGACAGCGCCACCCGACCCGCCGGGCACCCGCGCAGGTGCGCGACGGATTGGATCGTCATGGGAAGCCGTTCCCATCGGCCTCTCAGAAATCTGAGAGAAGATCGCGGTTGCGATGCACCTGCTCGTCGTCGAGGACGATCCGCGCCTGGGCCGGCTGCTCCAGCGCCTGCTCCAGGACGATCGCCACCTCGTCGAGCTGACCGCACGCGGCGAGGAGGCCGTCGAGATCGCGGAAGCCGGCAGCGGGATCGAGGCCATGATCCTCGACATCGGTCTGCCGGACATCTCGGGGCTCGAGGTCGCGCGCCGCCTCCGAGCATCCGGCTCGAGCCTTCCCATCCTGATGCTCACCGCGCGCGATACCGTGAACGATCGCGTCCTCGGTCTCGACGCCGGGGCGGACGACTACCTCATGAAGCCGTTCGCCTACGCCGAGCTCTCAGCGCGGCTCCGTGCCCTCTACCGGCGCGCCTCCCGTCCGGCCGAGCCGACGAACGGCGTGACGAACGGACCGATCCACCTCGACGAGGTTCGGCGCCTCGTGACCGTGGCAGGGCAACCCGTCGAGCTCAGCCCTCGGGAGTTCAGCCTGCTGGAGTGCTTCCTGCGCCATCCGGGTCAGGTCCTGAGCCGAGATCAGCTTCTCGACTATGCGTGGCCGTACGGCGACGTGCTGACGCCGAACACGGTCGACACGTACGTCCACTACCTCCGGGACAAGCTCGGCCCGCAGGCTGGAGCCCGCATCATCACCGTGCGCGGCGTGGGCTATCGGATGGCGGATTCGTAACGGCCGACTCCTGATGGCCGATTCCTCCGTGCGTGTCCCGGGCGACGCGCGTCTGGTGGCGCGCGTCCGCTGGCGCCTGGTGGCGTGGAGCGCCGGGTCGACGCTCGTCGTCCTCCTCCTGCTGGGGACCGCGCTGTACGGCGCCGTCCGCGCCTCCTTCGACAGAACCGGCACCGCGCAGCTCGAGCAGCGTGCCCAGTCGCTGGTGAACCTTGTGACGCACCACCCGGGTGAGAACCTGCCGCGGCGCGTCGGCCGGCCCTCGCGTCGCGGCGACTCCGAGTTCGGCAGGCCGGTCTTCGGCGGTCCGGCGTCCGGCACGGTTGCGCTCGTGGTCGATGAGAGCGGCGAGAGCATCGGGCCGCTTCCGCCCGGGTCCGCCGATCTACCGGTCCGCGACGGCGTCCAGGCCGCTCTCGCCGGGTCGCGAGATGTCCGTCTCGTCAGGGTCAATGGGACGCCGGCCCGCGTTCTGAGCGAGCCCGTCAGCGTGGCGGGCGAACGCTATGTCATCCAGATCCTCCAGGACCGGACGGCGGAACAGCGGGCGCTCACCGTGCTGCTGGTCGTGCTCGTCGTTGGAGGATTGGCTGTTCTCGCCGCCGCCGGCGGCGTCGGCTTCCTCTACGCCGGTCGGGCGCTCGTCCCGATCCGTGACTCGCTACGCCGCCAGCGCGAGTTCGCGGCCGATGCGAGCCACGAGCTGCGGACGCCGCTCACCATCGTGCGTGGCAGTGTCGAGCTGATCAGGAAGCGTCTGTCGAAGCCATCGGCCGGTGTCGGTCAGGCGCTCGACGACATCGAGGGGGAGGTCGATCACCTCACCGATCTGGTGGATGACCTGCTGCTGCTCGCCCGGAGTGACTCGGGTGAGGTCCAGCTTCGTCGTGAGCGCGTCGACATCTCGGACGTGACCGGGGAGGCACTTCAGGCGCTCGGTCACCTCGCCTCGTCGCGCCACGTCGCCCTGCGGCTCGACGCCGCGCCGGCCGAGGTGGAGGGCGACCCTGATCGGTTGCGTCAACTCGTGACGATCCTTGTCGACAACGCGATCCGCCACAGCCCGCATGACGGCACGGTCGACGTGGCGGTTGCCCGGAACGGCGCGGTGATCGTGTCCGTCGAGGACCATGGCGCCGGCATCCGGCCGGACGACCTGCCGCACGTCTTCGACAGGTTCTGGCGCGCCGCGGACGCCCCGCCCGGTGGGACCGGCCTTGGGCTGTCCATCGCCGCCTGGATCGCCGCGAGCCACGGCGGCAGCGTGTCCGCGGCCAACCGCGACGGCGCCGGCGCACGCTTCGAGGTTCGTCTGCCAAGCCGACCCTGACACCCGACCGAACACCGCGCGCTCTCATGACGCTCCAAGGATTGGCCGCCATGGTTGGCGAAAACCCGCCCTGACACGAGATGGAGGTTCACGGACCCATGCGGATCATCAAGCCGGTCGCCGGCATCGGCGTCCTGATCGTGGCAGCGTTCGCCGGCGGGACGCTTATCAGCGCCGCACTCGCAGCGCCGGGCGCGACGTCCACCTCGACGAGCAACGGGGCCAATGTGCCAGGTCTCGCCGGCGAGTACTGCCAGACGTACCTCGACGCCTTCGCGGAAGAGTTGGGCGTGACGGCCGATGAGGTCACCACTGCCGCCCGTTCCGCGGCGACGACGGCGGTCGACGCCGCGGTCGTCGCGGGAGATCTCACCGAGGAGCAGGGAGCGGACATCAAGGAGCGCATCGACGACGCGGACGGCGACTGCGCGTTCCTCGGCGCGCATCGCCCGGCTGTTCGGCCACCCGGGTGGTCGTATCTTGCGCGGCGATCTGCTGAGCGCGGCAGCGACCGCGCTGGACATGTCGCAGGACGACCTGCGGGCACAGCTGCGAGACGGTGAGAGCCTCGAAGAGATCGCTTCAGCGGCGGGCGTCGACTACGCCGACGTCACCCAGGCGATGGTGGATGCCGCACGCGCCGAGCTCGACGACGCGGTCGCGGACGGTGATATCACGCAGGAGCAGGCGGACCAGATAATCGAGCATCTGACAGAAGGCCTCGAGGAAGGGAACTTCCCGTTCGGCGGCCCGCACCACGGCGGCCCGTGGGGCCGTCCTCGCCACTAGCCGCACGCCGCGGGACTCCCGCGACGGACAGACGGCCGCCCGAGAGGGCGGCCGTAACTTTCTCGCAGCTGGTGACATCGGCCAGAGTGTCAAGGCGCTCCCGACCCGAGGCGGGCTAGGATGCCCGTCATGCCCGACGGCGGTTCGGAAGAGATCCTCGACCGCATTCGGTCGATCTGCCTTGCGCTCCCCGAGGCGAGCCAGGGCGCCGGCGTCGGCGCGCCGTCGTTTCGGGTGCGTGCCAAGATCTTCGCGATGCGGCACGACCTCCATCAGGGTCGCTGGTCGCTGTGGTGCAAGGCACCGCCGGGTGCGCAGGCGGCGCTGGTGGATTCGGATGCCACGCGGTTCTTCGTGCCGCCGTATGTCGGTCATCACGGCTGGATCGGGATCGATCTCGCCGTCGAGCAGGACTGGGACCTCGTTGCCAGCCTGATCGAGGAGAGCTATCGGATGACCGCGCCACGCCGGCTGGTCGCGGAATTGACAGCGGATCGAGACGCCTGACTCGACTCGTCTCGAGCACCGAAAGCCTGGTCGCGGGTCCGGAATCGAGTTCAACGAGCGCCGCGGCGTGGCACTCAAGGGTCTCACCGGGGAATGGCGCCTGTACGCCGTCGGGAGCGGGTCTTAGACGCCGACCACCGTCGTCCAGCAATCGACGTACTCTGACGCGGTGTCGGAGACCGAGATACCGGAAGATCTCAGCTACCTGCTGACGACCGATCGTGTCGCGCACGTGGCCGCCCAGCGCGCCGACGGGACGATCGCCGCGTATCTGATGTGGGTGGACTACGACGGCGAACACGTCTTGACCAGCTCGCCGGTGGGGTCGCGCAAGGGCCGCAACTGGCGCCGCGACCCGACCGTGTCCGTGACCGTAGTCGACCGCGACGACCCGTGGCGCTTCGTGATCGTCCGCGGCACGGTGACCGACTTCCGCCCGGACGATGGGCTCGCGTTCATCGACAAGATGTCGCTGCGATACACCGGCGCGCCGTATCGGCGTCGTAACTACGAGCGCGAGATCTTCGTCATCACGCCCGATCACGTCCGGGCGTCTCCCGGGCGCGGCTGACGACGGTGGGGTTGATTCTGGCGTTCGCGCTGCGCCGGCTCAACGCCGTGGGCAGCGCCTCAGTCGCGCCCCGCGCACGGGGGCCGGCGGAGGCGGTGCCGGTCGCGACGGTCGCCACCCCGGAGGGAAGTCCGACCACGGAGCTGGCGGCGTGAGCGCGTATGGCTCACGAAGCTCGGCGAGGCGCTGGATGCGGAGGTATACGACCAGCGTCAGCACCGTCGTCAGGATCGAGAGCGGCTGCACGAGCAGGCTGATTGCCGCGAACCGGCGGGCCTCCTCGAGCGTGGGGCCCGGCGGCAACAGCGTCGGAAAGCCGATGAAGAAGAACGCCGCGAGGAACGCGATCCCGATCGCGAACCCGGAGACCCACCACACGATCAGCAGCCAGGTCTTGGCCGGCTGGATCCCCCTGGCCATTCGGCGGTTCAGGTCATGGACCACCATGAACGGCATCACGAGGTTCGCGCCGGGGATGAACCACCAGCCGATCGACCAGGACGGCGACCAGTACGGCGTTCCTCCCAGCAGATACCACGTGTTGTCGACCGATCGCGACAGCCACGCCAGTTCGGTGAGGGCGGCTCCGACCCACACGCCAAAGCCGACGACGCCGAGGGCCAGGCTGGTCGGGTCGAACTCGACGATCCCCAGAGACTGCGGCACGGTCTCCGCCACGAAGGCGTCGAAGTTCAGCGTGTGATAGAGCGCGATGACGAGCGTCATCACGATCTGCGCGCTTACGAAGAGCGTCATCAACCGCGCCCGTCTCCGGGCCGATCGGTAGCCGAGAGGGTTCCACCACGATCCGACCGGCCAGTCCAGCTCCGGGAGAAGCTGCCGCGGGAGCTGACGCGGCTCGAAGGCCACTTGCGCGGGCGTCAGCGCCAGATCGAGACGAGAACCGCCACGATGATCAGGCCGATGAGGTGGTACGAGCCCGTGATCGCGAACCACAGCCACGGCTGCGGCTTGTTCGGATCGAAACTCGCATCGACGGCGTTGATGACCAGCGCATAGCCGATGCCCACCACGAGACCGAGCAGCACTCCCTCGCCGATGGTGTCGGATCCGGTTGCCGCGGCGAGCCATGCGGTGGCGATCGCCGCAACGACGTACAGCAGCGCCGGCGCGATGTAGGTGATCGGGCTCGCCTGAGGCTGCTGGCGCGATTCATCCCAGCCGATCGAGCGCATCCATGGCCGGGCGAACAGCGGACGGCTGTACCAGAGCGCGCCGAGGCCGAAATACATCGCCGCCCCGACGAGGACCGCGAGCCAGTTCAGTTGACCGAGCGTATCGAAGGTCATGGGCGTCCTCCGGACAGATCACTGCTGGCCGCCGAGTGGGCGTCGGTGGCCTTAACGGCAGGTTAGACCCGGCGTCCAGACAGGCGAAACGAAGATTAATACCACGTGGCCACGGGTATGATCGGGCTTGACCGGCAGGGGTCACTCGCCGACAACCGGGGGCACCGGTGGCCGCATTCGAGATCATCAAGGTCCGCAGCGAGCCCGCGCGGAGCGGGACGCATGAGCACGTGGAGGCGGTCTGGCTGAGCGCGGGCTTCCCGCTTCCGCGCAGCACCGTGCTGATGGATCTCCGCACTCCGGGGGGCGACCGCTACTTCACCAGGCTCGACGTCGTCCGCACCAACGTCATCGCCACAAGCTGCCCGCATTGCGGGTTCCGTGACTACCTCACCACCGAGGCCGATACGCCCCTCTCGAACAACCTGCTGGACCTGCCCGAATTCTGAGGCCAAGCTCGACTATTAGCCGGTCGGGGTGGGCAGCGTCACGATTAGCCCGTTCTCGACCTCGAACGTCAGGTCGAAAGTGGTGCCGATGAAGCTCTCGAGGCACGTCGCGCCCGTGCGCGGAATGAGCGTCGCCGTGACCGTCACCGACGTGCCGCTCTCCTCGACGTCCTCCACCTCGAGGCCGCATGGCACGCGCTCAATGTAACGACGCGCCCGCGCTGGGCTGATCTCGACCCCGGTGTCGGTTTCGGCGTCCGGACTCACCAGCTCGGTGGCGCGGTCGACGTCTCCCGCGTTCAGCGCTTCGAGGAACTCCCGCACGACGGCCGCTGCCGGCGGCGGCGTGGGTGTCGCGGGGACGGGCGTCGCGCCGGAGAGCGCGCTGCACGCCGTGGCCACGGTCAGCGCGACGACCGCCGCGCCCGGTCCCACGATTCGAGTCAGCGTCACGTCACGTCTCCGTATCGGTCGAGGCTCACGCGCCCCGAATCACAACGGTGAAGCCTTCCTGCTCGAGCCCGCGGAGTGCCGTGCGCATCTGGCGTGCCTGCTGCTTCACCACGGATGAGCTGACGGCGCGGGTTTCGCGACGGGCATTCCGCTCGAGGAGCGTCTCGAGAGGAACGTCGAAGGCCACCGCCACCGACGGTCGCCGATGGCGCGCCGCGAGGTCGATCCACCGAAACCGCGTCCACGCCTCGACGTTGGTGGCATCGATCAGCGTCAACAACCCCCGCGCAAGGCGCTTGGCGGCGGTGAGCTCGAGAAGCTCAAAGGCGTCATCGGTCGCCGATTGGTCCCGGTCGTCGTCCGCGACCATGCCGCGAAACGCGTCCGACGAAAGGATCTGTGTGGGGCGGAGATGGTCGAGAGCCCACGCCGACTTGCCGGACCCCGCCGCTCCGACGAGAACGATCAGCGCATCGGCCGGGAGGTCGGATTGCACGATTGGGCGGAGGGTACGCTACGCGGGCTGATGGAGAGACCGATGCCGGACTCCGGCTTCCTGGACGTCCCGGGCGGCCGGATCTACTACGAGGCCGAAGGGACAGGCCACCCGATCGTCCTCATCCACGCCGGCGTCGCGAACCTCCGGATGTGGAACGGGCAGGCGTCGGCGCTGGCCGAGCGCTACCGCGTCATCCGTTACGACACGCGCGGGTTCGGCCTCACCGAGAGCGAGGACGTCGCATTCTCGAACCGGGCCGATCTGGTCGCGTTGATGGACCACCTGGATGCCCCCTCGGCACACGTCTGCGGCCTCTCCCGAGGCGGCATCATCGCGCTCGACTTCACGCTGGAGCACCCGCAGCGTGTCGACGCGCTGATCTTCGCCGCCGGCGGGATCGGTGGTTGGGAGTCCGGCGAGAGCTCCGACCCCGACGCCAGAGCGTTCTGGGAAGAGGCGGAGCGGCGATGGGAGGCGCACGACTGGGAGCGCCTCTCTGACATGGAGACGGCCTTCTGGGTCAACGGGCCGGGGCAGCCGTCCGACCGCGTGGACCAGTTGATCCGGGATCGGGTCCACGACTGGATCCTGTCCAATTACCGGGCGCAGAAGCCGGAAGGAACCCCGCAGCCGCTCGAGCCTCCCGCGGCGGGACGGCTCGGCGAGATCACGGCGCGGACCCTCGTGCTCGTCGGCGACCTCGACGAGCGCGGGACGCAGGCCGCCTGCCGCCACCTCGCCGAGTCCGTATCGGGCGCGCGCCTCGAGGTCTTCGAGGGCGCGGCGCACATGCTTAACCTCGAGCAGCCCGAGCGCTTCGCGCGGGTCGTGCTCGACTTCCTCGCCGAGGTCGACGCAGCGCGAGTCGTCTAGCGCTCCGGCGCCGCGCGGTCCTCGACCTCCCAGGTGTGGTCGAGCACGTGCCACGCGGCTCGGCGGACGAAGAACCTACGGCTCCACAGCTTCCGCTTCGACGTCTCGTCGGGCGGCTCGCCGAGCGCCTCGATGATCGCGTCGCGCATCGCGGGCATCCGTTTCGTCGCGTCGCCGGCGTCGCCATCTGGGTACTTCCCGAGGCGGGCGAGGTAGCTGCGCTCGGCGTCGAGCACGTGCGAGGCGATTCGCGCGTGGTCGCGCCCTCCGCCGCGCGGTCCCTTCCGCAGCTCCACCGATGCGGTCCTCTTCATCGACCGGTCGAATGCCTTCCAACAGGCACGCAGGATCTTGCGTTGGCGAGCGAGCGCGGCGCCGCGAAGCGGCTCGGCGTCGCTGCGAGGCCCGGCGTCGGGCGCTCCAAAGTCGGTGGTCGCGTTGCCCTGGACGTGCTCGACGACCTCGAGCAGCTCGACGTCGTCGGGCGGCACGAACCTGATGTCGCTGCCGAGTACAGTGGCGTAGCGGGGTCCGTACGCCACCAGTGCGGCGAGTGCGGCATCGCTGTCTCGGCCGCTGCGGCACCAACCCGGCCACTCGATCGCACCCGCGAACGTGCGCTTCCCGTCGCGGCCCAGTTCGAGGTAGACCTCGACGTGAGCCCGGGCTCGGCGCCCCGACGCGCTCATCTCGTCATCGACGACGGCCAGCGCTCGCTCAACACGATGTCCTCTCGGGGAAGCCTCGCCCTGCCGGGTGGCGACTTCGGGCGTCGAGCCGCGTCGGAGGGATGGCCGATGGCGACGATGGTGCGAACGAATCGGTCGTCGGGTAGCTCGAGCATGGCCGACACCGTCGGGCGCACCGCCGGCACAACCCAGGCGATCGCGGCTCCCAGGCCGAGCAGCGATCCCGCGATCAGCATCCGCTCGGCGGCGCGACCCTCGTCGTAGGCGTAGCTGATCGCGCTTCCCGACTCGGTCGGCATGGCGATCGCCACGGCCGCCATGGCGGTGCGCAGCGACCGAGTCTGCGGCATGCCGGCCACGGCGATCGCGCGCAGCGTCTCGACCGTCTCGATCCGGATGAATCGCCACGGCTGCGCGTTGCGACTGCTGCCCTACCACCGCGCCACGTCGACGATGGCGTAGATCTTCTCGGAGCTCACCGGTTCGTCGGTGAACTCGCGGATCTGGCGGACCCGCAGGAGCGGTCGCACGACGTCGCGAAGGGTCCCACCGGTCGCGGTCATCGCGTTCGCGAAGGCGAGTGGCGGAGGACGTCGTCGGCGCCCATGCGTCGGAACCCGATGCGAATTACTCGCGACGGACCGCCCGCCTGGATCTCGAGCTCGCGTCCCGCCGCATCGCTCCACGCGACCGCGATAGCTCCGGGACCCTCCGCTCGATCGGCGTCGGTCGCCGGCAGGACGTGCGCGCCGGCACCATCGGTCGTGAGCGTAACTGCGCCGTCGATGGGGTAGAGGATGAGGCCCTCGCCCGGGGGCATCGTCACGCCGAGTCGGCCGCCATCGGTCAGCGAGGTATCGAAGAACGACGTGATCGCGCTGTTGTTGGCGCGGAACGACGAGCGGCCACCGATGAGCTGGAGCGTCTCCACCCCGGGCGACTCGACGACGCGCGGCCGGTTCGCGGCACGCAGCGCGTCGAACGATGCGAACGGAATCGGCGGTTCGACGTCCGGCGTGTAGACCAGGATGAAGGCGTGGGTGGTGACGTCGTCGCGCCCGTTCCATTCCTGGTGCAGCATCCCGCGCACGCCCTCGGTGAGCCGGGCGAGGTCGCCCTCGTACATCGTGCCGCGAATGCCGTTCAGCGCATCGTCATGCTCGATGCGGCCCTCGAGGATGTAGAAGAGCCGCTCGTTGGTCCGATGCGGGTGGTGGCCGATGCCGAGGCCCGGCTCCATGAAAGAGTCGTGAATGGTGATGAACGGGCCGAGCTTCGCCAGCGCGACGAAGGGCCCGACGCTCTCGATCGCGACGAGGCCCGGCATCCCGAACTCACGCTCCGTCAGCCGATAGAAGTCATCGGCGCGCAGCACATCGAGGTCTGACGCGCCCACCGTCTGCACCGGCCGATGCTACGCGCTCCTCGAATCAGCGTCACATGGGGATCCAGCATGACGACCAGGGCCCGTGAGAACGTACGCGGCGATCACCGTCGCATCCGCAGGACCCGCAGCGCGTTCAGGGTCAGCATCTCGCTCGGGCCCAGCCGGCCCCAGTCGACGACTTCGACGTTGCTGCCGCCGCTGCCCGGCGGCCGCCACCACGAGCGGTTGGGCGCCCATCGCCCATCGGCCCGCCTGAGGCTTCCGAGCAGTGCGAAGGCGTCGTCCGTGCGCCGATCTCGCAGGCGGTCCATGCGCCCCAGGATGAGGAGCGCCTGGAGGAAGTCATAGTGCCAGTACGGCGGGTAGTGGATCTGGACGACGTTCGGGTGAATCGGCTCGCCGGTCTTCAGCGAGCGAAAGATTCGGTGCTCCAGGAAAAGCTCCGCCGCGCGATCTGCCGCTTCGGCGGCCTGCGCCTCGCGCGTCGCGACGGCGAACTCGTGGAGGCCCCACATCGCGGGCAGCGTCTCGTTGAACGAAGAACGCCGGCCGCTCGCGCGCGGGTCGCAGTTCCAGCCGCCATCCGGCCACTGCCAGGCGATGAGCGACTCGGCGAGGCGGCGAACACGGGCGTCATCGGCCATGCCCAGCCGGACGCAGACGGCGAGAGCGTTGCCCTCCTGCGACGCCTCGGTGCGCGGCAGCCCGTTGATCATGCGCGGATAGCTGCGATGCGGGCTGAGGAGCCACGCCAGCACCGTGTCAGCGGCCGCAAGCGCACGCGGCTCGCCGCGCGGGATGCCGAGCTCGACCAACGAGACCAGCCGCCAGTGAGCGCCCGTCCACTTCTGGTAAGCGTGGACGCCAAAACCGCCATCGGCGCGCTGGTCGGCGAAGAGCCGTCTCACCTTCGGACCGTCGAGAACGCCGCTGGCGTCGCGCGGGCGTTTCTGACCGAGGACGTCCGTCCGGGTCAGGAATCGGACGGCCGGCTCGTCCGCCCGAAGCAGCCAGTCGATGGCAGATCGGTCGCGTTCCTCGGCGGTCGCGGGGAGAACGTCAGCGGCCTCCGCCGTCATCGGTCGTGGATTGTCGCACCACGAGCTGAGCGCCGACGACATACGGTTCTGGCATGAGGCCACACCGCTTCTCCGCCGGGCTGCCGCTGATCGCCACGCTCCTCGCGGCGGCGTGCGGGCAACCGGCCCCGACCCAGGCGCCCGATCGCCCGCCGGTTGAATCGTTCACGGCATCCGCGCCGGCTCCAACGGCGAATCAAACGACCGCGGCGACCGAGCCGGGGCGTCGCGCCCCGGCTCGTCGTCGTCCGGTTCGCCGACTACACCCGCGCGCGGTCATCCCGCGACGCTATCGGTGACCAGGGGTCTGATGAGCTCCGGGCCCTCGTTGCGAACGTCGTTGACGAGCGGGGACACGGGATACGCCTCGAGCAGGTCGTCGGCAGCCGGTGTGAGCAGTGGTCCGAGTTTGTCCGCCGTGGCCGATGGAGCAAGCCACGCGTCCCAATCCTCCGGCTCGACGACGACGGGCATGCGGTGGTGCAGCCGCGACATGAGCTCGTTCGGCACGGTCGTCAGGATCGTGCAGCTGTAGAGACGTGCCGCCGTCACTGGATCCCGCCAGATCGACCAGAGACCCGCGAACGCCATGACCGCATCGTCAGCGCGATGGACGAACCACGGATCAGGCCGTGCGCGGCCATCGGCCCGGACGAACTCGAAGAAGCCATCCGCCGGGATAAGGCACCGGCGCTCTCGCAGCGCGGAGCGATACGTCGAGCTGCTCTCGACCGTCTCGGCGCGCGCGTTGATCATCCGGGCGCCCTGCCTCGGGCTGTCCGCCCACACCGGGACGAGACCCCAACGGAAGGTGTCCACGACGCGCTCCTCGTGGTAGTCGAGGACGGCGCTCACCTCGTCCGTTGGCGCGACGTTGTACTGACCTCCGGGGTGGTGCGTGGCCACCGCGGCGGCGAAGCGGGTGGCGATCTCCTCGGCCGAGTCCCGCTGGCTGAACCGGCCGCACATCTCTCAGGCCCCGGCCGTCACGTTCCGCAGCTGAGGGATGACGTCGCGCCCGATCGCGTCCAGCCAGCGCGGGTCGTCGAGCCCGCGCACGGAGAAGATGACGTGCTGCGCACCGGCATCGGCGAGCGCACCGAAGCGGTCGACGACCGACCCCGGCTCCTCACGCGCCAAGTTCGCCGATTGGAGGGTCGAGCGCTCGATGTGGTCGAACGGCCGGCCGACGTCTTCGCAATGCTCGCGCAGAATGGCGTACTTCCGGGCGATCGTGTCCGGTCCTCCGAAGACGTTGCAGGCGTCCGCGTGGCGCGCGACGAGGCGCAGCGTCGTGCGCTCGCCACCGCCGCCGATCATGATCGGCACCCGTGGCCGGCTCAGCGACTGCGGCGAGTTCAGCAACCGCGTCGCGGTGTAGTGCCGGCCTTCGTACCGCTCCTGCTTGCCGAGCTCACCGGTGAACATCGCGTTCGCCATGCGCAGCGTGTCGCCGAGTATCTGGAACCGCGTCGGTCGATCCGGGAACGGGAACCCCAGGGCGCGTGACTCCTGCTCGTTCCAGCCGGCGCCGATGCCGAGCCAGGCGCGTCCGCCCGACAGCACGTCGAGCGTCGTCGCCGCCTTGATCCAGAGCCCCGGGTGGCGATAGTGGACACCGCCGACCATGAGCCCGAGTCGCGCACGCTGGCTGTGCGCGGCCATGAACCCGAGCGCCGTCCAGCCCTCCAGCATCGGATCCTCCGGAGGCCCGAGCCCCCGAATCTGGAAGAAGTGGTCCATCACCCATATCGAGTCGAACCCGACGTCGTCGGCCTGGCGGACGACACGAGCCAGCGTGGGACCGATGGCGGCTGGGCCACCCGGCCAGTTGAACTGGTTGATCTGAAGCCCGAGCCTCACGATCCGTGAAGCGTAGGTGATCGGAGCGATGAGTCCCGAGCGCGGGCCATACTCGCGCCGATGAGGTCGCTCGCGTGGAAGGACGTCCACCGTCACCGCGCGGAGCGGAGTTTTCTCGCGGAGGCCGCGCCGCGCGAGCGCCTGCTCGACGTGGTCGGCGCGGTATGCGGGATCCACGCCCAGGTCGCGACCGCGGCCGAGCTCTCGATCTCGGCACGCGTTCCCGGCGTCACGCGCGACGACATCCGGGCAGCGCTGTGGACGGATCGGACCCTCGTGAAAACGTCGAGTCTGCGTGGAACGCTGCACATCCACCCCGCTCACGAGCTTGCGCTGTGGATGGCCGCGCGCCGAGTGCGTCCGGAATGGGAGGACGACCGATGGCTGGCGGGCCGCGGGATGCGGCGCGAGCAGCTGGGCACCATCCTCGACGCGATCGCCGATGCGCTCGACGGGCGCGCCCTGACGTTCGCCGAGCTCGGAGACGAGGTCGTTCGCCGCGCGGGACGATGGGCCGGCCGTTCGCTGCCATGGGTCAAGTTCGGACACGCGGCGCCGGTGTGGACCGACTTCATCGGCGTCGCCGCGCACACCGGGCGGCTCTGCTACGGCCCCAACCGCGGTCGCAACGTCACGTTCGTGCGCGCCGACCAGTGGGTCTCCGGATGGAACGACCTCGAGCCGATGGAGGCGCTCACCGAAGTCGTGCGGCGTTATCTGCGCGCCTACGGCCCCGCAACGACCGCCGATTTCGTGCACTGGTTCTACGTTCCGCACGACGTCGCGGCGTCAGCCTTCGTGGCGCTGGCCGGGGAGCTCGAGGAGGTCGACGTCGCGGGCTATCGGGCGTGGATGCTCGCGTCCGACGCCGATGATGCGACGCGTGCCGCGCTACCGCCGCGCCTGCTGCCGAACTACGACTGCTACGTGATCGGCGCCGCGCCGGTGGGGACGCAACGGGAGCGGCTCATCCCCGCCCCCGCGGGCCGCCGCGTCTTCGACCGCGGCGCCGGACCGCATCCGGTCGTCCTGATCGGCGGCGTCGTCGCGGGCCTCTGGGAGAGGCGAGACCTTGGAACGCGCCACATGAAGATCCGCGTCGAGTCGCTCCGGCGCCTGAACGCCGCGGAGCGGCGAGAGCTCGAGCGGGAAGCGAGGCGGGTCGGCGCCCTGTTCGGCCGTGAGGCGGCTCTCACCCTTGTCGAGCCTTGACCGACGGCTCTGCTAGACGCGATCCCAGTCGAACATGAACATGTTCGGGTTGTCCGCCGCCACGATGACGGGCAGCGTCTAACCGAGTTGGATACGCGGCGCCGTCCGCAAGCGTAGCCATCCGCCACGCGACGGTGAGCGGTGGCGCGCTACTCGGACGGCGGATCGAGCTTGACGCCGTAGCGCTCCTGGAGCTCATCGGACCAGTCGTCGAGGACTGTGACGCCGTAGCGCTCCGCGAGCTCGTAGAATTTCGCCGTCCACTCCGGGCCGTGCTCGCGGAGCACCGGAGCCATCTCCTCGAAATAGCGCTCGAACCCGGCCGGCGAGAGGATCTCGAGCATCGTCACCGGCTCCGCCGACCTGTTCCAGACCGCGTGGGGGACGCCGCGCGGCTTGATGAGGTAGCTGCCCGCGCGGGCTTCGAAGTCCTCTTGGCTGCCCAACCGCACGCCGAGCGTACCGCTCACGACAAACGAAAACTCGTCCTCGCGCTCGTGTTGATGCGGCTTCACCAGCGTCCTGGGCGGAATCACGGTCTCGAGGACGGCGACCGCGCCGCCGGTGTCCTCAGCCTCCACCTTGGAGGTGAACCGGACGTTGTAGAGGGTGACCGAGCGTCCCGCGCCCGGCTCGAGGTGACGCGCACGACGAGGATCGGTCATTGCCTGATCCGACTATAACGATGCGGCACGTTCTTCAGAGCGGCGCGAAGCGCGCGGTGAAGTGCCGAAGCTGCCGGGGAGCCTCGACGATCCGGTAGCCGCGCAGCTCGCGAGCCCGCGCCGCGCTCGATACCCAGCGGATGACCTCGATGACGTAGTCGATGTGGCTCTGTGTGTACACCCGCCGCGGGATGGCGAGCCGGACGAGCTCCATCGAAGCGGCGACATCGGTCCCGTCCGGGCGAGCGCCGAACATCACGGACCCGATCTCACAGCCCCGGATGCCGCCCTGGCGGTAGAGCGCCACGGCGAGCGACTGGCCTGGGAATTCGAGCGCAGGGATGTGCGCCAGCAGCGCACCTGCGTCGAGATAGATGGCGTGACCGCCGGATGGTTGCACGACCGGGATGCCAGACACGCAGAGCGCGTCACCCAGGTACTCGGTGGACCGGATCCGGTAGCGCAGATAGTCCTCGTCGACCGCCTCCCGCAGTCCCTGTGCGATGGCCTCGAGGTCGCGTCCCGCGAGGCCGCCGTAGGTCGGGAAGCCCTCGGTCAGGATGAGCGCGCGTCGGCACTCCTCCGCCCACGCGTCGTCGTTCATGGCCAGCCAGCCGCCGATGTTGACCAGGCCGTCCTTCTTCGCGCTCATCGTCATCCCGTCGGCGAGCGACGCCATCTCGCGCACGATGTCCGGAATGGCCACATCGGTGTAGCCACGCTCGCGCTGGCGGATGAACCAGGCGTTCTCCGCGAACCGGCATGCGTCGAGGAAGAGCGGAAGGCCGTATCGATCGCAGACCGCGCGCACCGCGCGCAGGTTCTCGAGTGAGACGGGTTGCCCGCCGCCGGCATTGTTGGTGATCGTCACGAACACCACCGGCACGTTCCCCGCGCCCCGGTCGCGGATCAGCGCGTCGAGGGCCTCGACGTCGACGTTGCCCTTGAACGGATGCACGACCGATGGCTGCCGTCCCTCGGGAATCACGCAGTCGACGGCCTCGGCACCGGTGAACTCCACGTTGGCGCGGGTGGTGTCGAAGTGGGTGTTGTTCGGAACGACCTTGCCTGGCGCGCCGATGACGCTGAACAGGATCTTCTCCGCCGCGCGCCCCTGGTGCGTCGGGATGATGTGACGGAACGGGAACAGCTCGCGGACTGACTCCAAGAAGTGGAACCACGAAGGTGACCCCGCGTAGCTCTCGTCTCCGCGCATCACGCCCGCCCACTGGTCGCTGCTCATGGCCCCCGTCCCGGAGTCGGTGAGCAGGTCGATCAGGACATCGTCGGCGTGCAGGTTGAAGAGGTTGTACCCGGCCTCTTCGAGCTTCCGGGATCGCTCCTCGACGCTCGTGAGCCGGATCGGTTCGACGCTCTTGATCCGGAACGGCTCGATGATCGTCGTCCAGCGTTCCATGCGTCGCCTGAGTCTACCCGCGGCGCTGGGCGACGCCGCCAGGTTGACACTGTAAGGCTGACCTGCCACCATCGGCCTTACGCTGTAACCTTCGAGGACGATCTCTGGCATGGACGAACGAATCGGCCGGGCGCTGCGCCGCGGCCATCTCATCGACATCACGACCACCGGCCGGCGCACCGGAACGCGGCACCGGGTCGAGCTGGTCTTCCATAACTTCGGTGGACGGATCTACATCAGCGGGATGCCCGGCCGCCGTGACTGGTACGCGAATCTCGTCGCGAAACCCGAGTTCACGTTCCACCTCAAGCGGCCGATCCGCGCCGATCTCCCGGCGGTGGCACGCCCGATCACCGACGAGGCCGAGCGGCGCGAGGTGTTCGCGTTGATCGCACAGGTGTGGCGCGGCCAATCCGTGGAGCGGATGGTGCGCTACAGTCCGCTCGTCGAGGTGACTTTCGATGAGGCGGTCCTCGAACCCACAATGCGCGAGGACCGCATCCCCGCCTGACGCCGCGTCAGAACGGCTTGAAGAACATCAGCCAGGTGATAACGAGGATCGCGCCGATGCCCAGCGCCGCCACGGGGTAGGGGTTCCAGGCCTCGAGGAGGCGTGCCAGCTCGACGTCGTCGGCGGGCGGGATCTCGTCGGCCTTGCCGCGTGCGATGCCGGCCGCCTGACGCAACCGATTGAGCGGTATGGCCGCCATCGGCGTCATGAGCACTGCCACCAGGATGAGGATCGCGAGCGAGGCCCAGATCCAGCCCCGATTCCACCAGCCGCCCAGAAATCCGAGCCACACGCCGGACGCCAGCGCGATCAGGAACGAGACAGTCATGGCCAGACCGACGCTCGAGCGGGAGAGCTCGAGGAGTGTCCGAACCCGCGCCAGGTCGCGCTCCTGGCGCAGCCGAAGCGCGACACTCGCCGCGCCACCGTGAGCGAGGAAGAAGACGAGGATCGACGCGACGTGGATCACGACGAGCCATGCGTACAGCTGCATCGCGGGAGAATGTAGCGTCCCGTTCGACCCTTCGCGAGGCCTTCCCCGGCGCGCTCAGGCAGGGAGTCGGTGGCCGCCGGCCGCGACCGGCGCGAAGAGGTCGCCGCAGTCCCGGGTTCGCTCCGTGACCTGACTGGGCCCGAACGCCAGGATCGCCGGGTCGGAGCCCGCCGCAGCGGTGCCGACCTCATCCCACGTGATCGGGGTCGAGACGAGCGGGCGCGCCGTGGCTCGCAGCGAATACGGCGCGACCGTCTGCTTGCGTTCGTCGTTCTGCGCCCAGTCGACGAACACCCTTCCGGCGCGCAGCGAGCGTGTCATTCGGTCGATCACGAGTTCGGGGTTCTCCGATGCGAGCCGTGCCGCGATGCGCCGCGCGAATGCCTTCGTCTCGGCGTACGAGTGTGTCGCGTCGATCGGGACGAACACGTGGATCCCGCTCGAGCCCGACGTCTTGACGTACGCGCGAAGTCCGGCCTCGTCGAGCACGCCGCGCAATCGCAGTGCAGCGCGGGCGCACTCCGCGAGCCCGGCCGCCGGTCCGGGGTCCAGGTCGAACACTACGCTGGTGGGGCGCTCGAACGCGTCGGCGCGAGCGAGGAACGGATGCAGCTCTATGACTCCCTGGTTCACGACCCACATCAGTGACGGCATGTCGTTGACGACGCAGACCTCGCGAACCACGCCGGTGCGCAGGCGCAGCGGCACTGAGGCCATCCAGTCCGGCCGGCCGCGGCACTCGAACTGTCCCCACCCGCGCCCCTCGACGCCCTCGGGAAAGCGCCCGAGCATGAGCGGCCGCCCGGCCAGGTGCGGTACGAGAGTCGGACCGACGCGCAGGTAGTAGTCGAGCATGTCGCGCTTGGTGAAGCCGGTCGCCGGCCACAGGACGCGATCGAGATTGGTGAGCCGCACGGAGCGACCGTCGACCTGAATCTCGGCGTCGACGGGGTCGACACCGCCGCCTACCCGGGTCAACGAACGGCTCCCGAGATCACGTCTCGGAGCGACGCCGAGGGCCGCGTCTCGAATTGCTCGAACGTGCACGAGCGTGGTTCGCGGTCGGGCCGCCATCGACGGAAGTGCGCTGGATGACGGAACCGCTCTCCGTCGGGCGTGTCGTAGGTCACCTCGCAGACGCGCTCCGGGCGGAGCGGGATCCAATCGAGCGGCATCTCCCCCGGATCCCAGCGGCCGGCCGAACCCGCCAGCCGTCCCGTGGGGCTGCGGCCGAGCCCGAACCCGCGCTCCCACGGGTGTCCGGCCAGCGGCGTGACAAGCGGGGCGAGCTCCTCGAGCAGCTCGCGGCGACGCTGTTGTGTGAACGAGGCGGTGACGCCGACGTGGCGCAGCTCTCCGGCCGCGTCGTACAGGCCGAGCAGGAGCGACGCGACGCCGTGCCCGTCCACCACCAGGCGGAACCCGGCCACCACGCAGTCGGCCGTCCGCTCGCTCTTCACCTTTACCATCGCCCGCTTACCGGGGACGTACGCCAGGCTTATGTGCTTCGCGACAACCCCGTCGACGCCACCACCCTCTACGCCCGCGAGCCACTCCGCGGCGACGTCGGCGTCATCCGTCGCCGGCGTCAGCAAGAGCGGTCCGGACGCTCCCGCGAAGAGCCGCTCGAGTCGCTCGCGCCGGTCGGCGAACGGCTCGGCACGCAGGTCGACACCGTCGCTCGCGATGAGGTCGAAGGCGACGAACGAGGCGGGAGTCTCGACGCTGAGCCGCTCGACGCGTGACGACGTGGGGTGCAGCCGCAGCATCAGCGCCTCGAAGTCGAAGCTTTCGGGACCGATGACCACGATCTCGCCGTCCACGACGCACGCCTCCGAGGGCAGCTTGCGGAGGGCAGCGACGAGCTCCGGAAAGTAGCGCGCGAATGGCCGGTCGTGGCGGCTGCGGATGTCGACCTCCGCCTCGTCGCGAAAGACGAGTGCGCGAAAGCCGTCCCACTTCGGCTCGTACAGATAGCGACCGCGCGGCAGCTCGCGGGCGAGCCGCGCGAGCATGGGAGCCAGCGGAGGGCGAACGGTCGGTGTCATGTGGCGGGTCGATGCAAGCGCGACGCCGGTGTCAGGTTGTCGCGATGGACTCTCGTGGTGCGGACGTCAGTCGCCGCCACGCGACGAATCCGAGCAGGGCGCCGATCGGATCGACAAGGACGTCGGTCACATCGGCTGTGCGGCCGATGTCGAGGATGAGCTGCGTGACCTCGACCGCGACCGCGAGTATCGCAGTGGCCGCGACCACGCCACGCCACGACCAGCGCGGAAAGCGCGCCGCCAGTGCAGCGCCGAGCGGGACGAAGACCACGAGGTTGCCGACGACGTCCACCACCGCCCGAGCGCGCAGGTCCGGATCGACGGTCACATCGACGACGTCCTGGAACGGGATTAGGAGCAGCGGGTCGTAGCCTGGCTCCGGAACGGCCGGCCGGATGGTGAGGACGACGACGACTGCGACCGCGAGGGCCAGCGCTCCGTCGCGCAGCGAGCGGTCGATCGCCTCGGCCTGGGGAGCGTGGCGCGCACGCCACCGGGCCAGGACAGCGGCGCCGACGGCGACGAACACCGCGATCCATGCCAGCGGACGTCCCGCGGCCGCGACCCACGCGAGCCAGTCGACGAATCCCTCCATCGCTCGTGCGATAGCGTAGGCGGCAACGGGATCGGTGCGGGAGGAAGGGCGAGTGGGCGACCGCGATCGGCACGAGCGCGAGCACGAGATCATGGCCGGTGGTGGTGAGCCGGCGATCCTCGAGCCGGGCCAGGAGACCCGCCTGCAGCCGGACATCGTGCGACCCGAGGGACGCGTCCACTTCGCCGGCGAGCACACCTCGCTGTATCACGCCTGGATCCAGGGAGCCCTGGAATCGGGAATCCGTGCGGCGAGCGAGGTCAACCAGGCCCCCGCCGCCATGGAGCCCGTAGCGGCGGCGCGGTAGACGTGGGCACGGACGCGGCGGTCGGTGTCGAGCGCCGGATCGTCACCGTTCTGTTTGCCGACCTCGTGGGCTTCACCACGCTCTCGGAGCGTCTCGACGCGGAGGACGTTGCAAGCGTCCAGGACGCGTACTTCGGCGCGGTGCGCGAGACGATCGGCCGATACGGAGGCCGGCTCGAGAAGTTCATCGGCGATGCGGCCATGGCGGTCTTCGGCATACCGCGGACCCGCGACGACGATGCCGAACGGGCCGTGCGCGCGGGCCTCGCGCTGGTCGGCGCCGTCGACCGTCTCGGCGGCCGATTGGGGCTCGACGAGGGTGACCTGCGCGTGCGCGTGGGCGTCAACAGCGGCGAGGTGGTGCACGCCGAGTCGGGACCGGACGAGGGTCGCGTCACCGGCGACACGATCAACGTCGCGGCACGGCTGCAGACGGCCGCCGACCCCGGGACCGTCCTCGTGGGCGAGACGACCGCGCTCGCCACAGCCGGGGGGATCGAGCTGGAGCAACGCGAACCGCTCGAGCTCAAGGGCAAGACCGAGCCGGTCCGCGCATCGGTGGCCATCGGCGTCCACGCAACAGATGCCCGCGAGAACGCGATGGGGCGTCTCCGCGCGCCGACCATCGGGCGCACGGCGGAGGTCGAGCGGCTCGCGTCGTGGCTGCACTCGGCGCTGTCGGCGCGCGCCGGCCGTGCCGTGATCGTCGCGCCGCCCGGCGTCGGCAAGACGCGTCTCGTCGGGGAGCTCGCGGGCAGGGCAGCCGAGGTCACTGCGCCGCGCGAGGTTGCGGTCTGGCGCGCGCGCCTGCGCGCCGAGGTTGTCGCACCATACGACACGGTAGCGCAGCTGTTCCGCGCTGCCCTGGCTTCCTCGGTATCCGACGCCGATGCGACGCCGATCTCCGCCGCAGACGCTCGAGCCGCGGCAGCACGCGTTGTTCGCGGTCGTCTCGGCGATGCCGGCGCCGCAGCGGTGCGGGCGGACGTCGTCACGGAACGCGCGCTCGACGTCGCGTGGCCTACCGGCGATGTCGACGGTCAGGCCGGGGAGGACGCTGCCCAGCTCTTCGAGGCGTGGATCGAAGCCCTCGACGCGCTCGCCGCCGCGCCCGGCGCGCTCTGGATCGTCGAGGATGCCCATTGGGCCGGGCCCGATCTGCTGGCGTTCCTGGAACTCGCGGGGCGTCAACCCGGATCGGCTCCGCGGGCGGTGGTCGCGACCACCAGGCCGTCGCTGCTCGAAGTCGCCGGGGATTGGTGTGCGGTCGAACCGCCGACGGGCCTGATGCTCGAGCTCGGGCCGCTTCCGGTCGACGACGCCTCGGAGCTCGTCCGCGCGCTGATAGGCGACGCGCTGCCGGACGACCTGGTTCGCACGATCGCGGAGCGATCCGACGGGAATCCACTGTTCGTGGAAGAGCTTCTCCGAACGTGGGTCAGCGTCGGAACGCTCGTGCCGGACGGAGACCGATGGCGCCTCGACGCGGCCGTCGACGACGTGATGCTGCCGAGGACGGTACAGGCCATCTACGCGGGCCAGCTGGATGACCTTCCGGGGGCGGCCCGCGCGGTCGCGCGGCGCGGCTCGGTCGCGGGCCGCCGCTTTCCCTCCGCCGCACTCGCGAGCCTGGAGGTCAGCGCCGCCGAAGACGGGGTGCAGACGCTGCGGCGGCGCGCGCTGGTCAGCGGCCCGCACGACGATGCGCTGGTTGGCGACACCTTCGCGTATCGGCACGCGCTGCTTCGCGACGCGGCGTACGCCAGCCTCGCGCGTGCAGAGCGCGCCCGACTCCACGTCGCGATGGCGCGCTGGCTCGAGGAGGTCGCGGGCGACCGCCCGGCCGAGGTAGCAGAGTTGATCGCCGGCCACTACGTCACGGCTCTTCAGGCCGCTCCGCCGCTCGCCCGCGAGGTCGCCGCGGGAACGGACCGCGACGCGGTGCGCGAGCTCGCCGCCGCATGGTCGGAACGCGGCGCGGAGGCGGCAGTCGCCGTTTCGGCGCACGCGGCCGCGCGGTCGCTGTATCGGCTGTCGCTCGATAACACCTCGGACGAGGCGATGCTCGATCTCGCACGACGATGGCTGCGCCTCGGCGAGATCACCGCCACGAGTGGCGACATGGACGAAGCCGCGAGAGCGATCGATCGCTCGATCGAGCTCTATCGCGGGGCGCTGGCAGGCCCGCGGGAATCTGCCGAGGCTGCGCGCGACGGATTCTCGAGATCGGTATCGGCCCTCGCGTCTGTCTGGGGCGAGCAGATCCGCTTCGGTCAGGCGGAGGATCTCGCGCGCGCTGCCCTCGCCGAGATCGGCGAGAGAGATGACGTGGCGACCGCGCGCCTGCTCGTGGCGCGGGGGCAGAACACGTGGAACGGTCGGGAGTCGTTCGACGAGGCGTACCCGGACCTCGAACGCGCTCTCGAACTGGCGCGCGCCGGCGGGGACAAGCGGATCGAGCTGGCCGCGATGGACTGGCTGACGCTGGTGCGATCGGAACGCGGCACCGGACGTCCCGAGGAGTGGCTCGTGGTCGAGCGACTCGCCCGCGAGGTCGGCGACTGGGCGGCCGTGGCGAGCGCGATCCGCGTCCTGGCGATGCACGACCTCGACGACCGGACCGCCGACGCACTTCGCGAGCTCGATCGCATGGAGGAGGTCACGGTGGCGCACGGTCTCACCGAGCTCGGTGGGTGGGCCGATTACGCGCGCACGGAGGCGGGCTTCCTCATCGGTGACTGGGACCGCGCGCGAGCCGCCGGACTGCGCGCCATCGCGCTGGCGGAGGAATACGCCTACGTGCGCGTGGCCGTGCGCACATGGCATCTGCTGATCCCGCTCGCCGCTGCGCGCGAAGATCGCCCGGTACTCGAGCGCGCGGCCCGCTGGTACGCGGAGGTCGTCGACCGACCCGTCGCTACGGGGGGGTCGGGCCAACCCGACTCGCCGTACGCGCGCGTGATCCGTCCGGGCGGGGTCGATCTTCCGCTGGCGCGGTTCGGCCTCATGCCGTTCCGAGTGCCGGGGCCGGAACGCACGATCCCCTCGTTCAGGGGACCGCACGGCTCCCCGAGTTGGCTCGAAGCGATCGAGACCGTCATCGATTGCTGGCTTGAGGCCGATCTCCTGGACGCCGTCGCATCGGCGCTGGAGCGGTACGCGGATCCGGATGGCCCGGAGAACTCGGCCGTCGCGAAGGCGGTCGGCTCGTTCCTCGTCGCCAAGCTCGAGCGGGCACGCCATGCGGCGCCGGCCACGATCGCCGCAGCGGCGCGCTCGGCGCTCGAGAGGTTCCGCGCCGCGGGCGCGGCGTGGTGGACTGCCAAGGCTGTCTGGTTCCTGGAGTCGGTGGGCGAGGCGACCCCGGCAGAGGAGGCCGAGGCCGCGCAGATCGCGCGCCGGCTCCAGGTGGCGAACGCCACCATCGTTCGCAGGCGTGCGCCTGTCACCCGCGCGTGAGCCATGGATCGCGGTCGTTGAGTCATAGTTGACGTCGGCACAGGACGGGAGACGGCGGTGACCGAGGAACGCAACCGGGCCCTGGACGACGGGTCGCCGGCGGCCGGAGCCGACCATGAGCTCGAGCACGAGCTGATGACGACCGGCGAGCCACTCATCGTCGAGGACGTCCCGGAGGCGCCGGAAGATCTGCAGGTCGCCAGCGAGGGTCTCGAGGCGCGCCCCGGTCCGCGGAAGCGGGTGATCATCGTGGGGGCCGGGATGGCCGGGCTGGTGGCGGGTCTCGAGCTCAAGCGCGAAGGCCACGACGTCCTGATCCTGGAGGCGCAGAACCGTGTCGGCGGCCGGATCTACACGCTCCGCGGCTTTGCGCCGGGACTCTCCGCCGAGGCAGGCGCGATGCGCATCCCGCGCGCGCATGACCTGACGCTCCGCTACTGCGAGCAGTTCGGGCTGCCTCTGCGGCCGTTCGTGATGGGCAACCCCAGGGCGCTCGTCTACATCGGCGGCGTGCGCATGACAGCCGAGGAGGCGAACCGCGAGCACGAGCGTCTGCCCTTCCAGTTGACCGATGCCGAGCGCGGCCGAACGGCCGACGACCTGTGGTCGGAGGCGATCGCAGACCTCCGCACGATGGTCGAGCAGGACCCCGAATCGGCCTGGCAGGAGATCGTGCGCGACTACGACCAGTACTCGCTCTACGAGTTCCTCCGCGCTCGCGGCTGGTCCGAAGGCGCCATCGAGTACTTCGCGGTGATGAACTTCCTCGAGTCGGACATGCACAACGCCTTCGTCGAGATCCTCCGCGAGGAGCTCGGTGGTGCGTACGTCGACATGCAGGAGATCCCCGGCGGCATGGACCGCCTACCCAACGCGTTCTACCAGGAGCTCGAGCGCGAGGTCCGCCTGGGGGCGGAGGTCCACGCCATCGAGCAGGACGGCGACTCCGTGACGGTCCATTTCAAGACCGAGGCCGGTCGCTTCAAGGAGCGCGGCGACTATGCGATCGTCACGCTGCCGTTTTCGGTCCTCCGCACGGTCGAGATGGTCCAGCCGCTGTCGCGCGAGAAGCAGCGCGCCATCCGGCAGCTCAACTACCACGCCTCGACCAAGATCCTGTTCCAGGTCCGGCGACGACGATGGGAGTCCGAGGACGGAATCTTCGGTGGCGGCACGGTCACCGATCTCGCGGTGCGGCGTCTGAACTATCCGACGCCGGACCCGACCACCGAGCGCGGCGTGCTGCTCGCCTCGTACAGCTGGGGCCAGGACGCCCTTCAGTGGGGGGCGATGGACGAGGAGACACGCCTCGAGGAGGCGCTCGACGACGTTGCGCGCATCCATCCCTGGATCCGCGACGAGTACGAGGTTGGGGCGTCGCACGCCTGGTATGGAGACCGATGGGCGCGCGGCGCGTTCGCCATGTTCGCCCCTGAGCAGCAGACGCAGCTGCAGGCCGACATCGTTCGTCCCGAGGGGAGGCTCTACTTCGCCGGCGAGCACTGCTCGCTCTACCACGCCTGGATCCAGGGTGCGCTCGAGTCGGGGATCCGCGCCGCGCGCGAGATCCACGAGGCGCGCGTCGACGAGACGGTTGCCAGCACGGCGGCGTACCGGCTGTGAACGAGGAGGAGATCCGCACCCTCGTCCGGGAGCACGTCGACCGATTCAACACTGGCGTCCGCACCGGCGATTGGGGGCCGATGCTCGAGCGCTTCACCGACGACGCGGAGCTCGTCTTCGAGGATGTCCCGGTCGGTCCGTTCATCGGTCGCGAGGCGATCGCCGGCGCGTACCGAGCGCAGCCGCCCGACGACGAGATCGAGGTGCTCGGCTATCGCGCCAGCGGCGACGAGATCGTGGCGCCCTACGTCTGGGTCCGCGAGCGGGACGTGCTGGCGGGAGAGCTCCGCATGATCCTGGACGGCGACCGCATCAGGCGCCTGGTCGTGACCTTCCGCGAGGATCGCGAGCCCTGACCCTCGGCACCGTCGAGCCCGTGCAGGCCGGCGGCGTGCCGATCAGGAGCTGGGCGCCCGACCTCGCTGGCGAGGTCCTCGTCCAGGCCTCGAACATCGCGCGCCTCCCGTTCGCGATCCACCACGTCGCCCTCATGCCGGATGCCCACGTCGGCTACGGCATGCCAATCGGCGGCGTCCTGTTCGCCGATGCGACCGTGGTGCCGTACGCCATCGGCGTCGACATCGGGTGCGGCGTGGCGCTCGTCGAGACCGACCTCACCGTCGACCGGCTCGCGCACGGAGCGCTCGAGCGCGTTCTGGGCGAGATCGAACGCCGCGTCCCGACCGGGACCGAGAGTCACAGGCGACGCATCGACCGGGACCGGGCAGAGGCGGATCTCGGCGGTCCGCCGCCGCCATCGGTCCAGGAGGCGTGGTTCGCACGTGCCCTCCAGCAGCTCGGCACGCTGGGCTCGGGCAATCACTTCCTCGAGCTCCAGCGCGACGACGCCGGTACGGTGCACGTCATGCTGCACTCCGGGTCGCGCAGCCTGGGGAAGGCCGTCTGCGACGCGTATCACCGGCGCGCGCTGGAGGCGAACACGGCCGCCCGGGTCGA
>JBHENJ010000067.1:0-73115 GCA_046262115.1 Candidatus Limnocylindria bacterium
TGTTACGTTCCCTCGAAGTCATCTCCATCGGAGTGACGTCCCTGCGCCGTAATTACTACTGCGCTGTTTCGCACTAATGCCCTCCTGCCAGATCACCGCGCGTGCGGACCTGGGTGTCCCTGTGGCAGAAGTGCAGGATCTGCGATAGAGATGGGCGTTTCGACTCGCGCGGAGCACCTGGCGCGTTGTGCTGTGCCGATGTGCTAATTACCGTGTAAGCCCGAAGCACTACGATGCCTGTGTGGGGAGCGCGATGAGACCGGCCTACACAACGCAGTTCGGAGCGGCCTACAGGGGCGACAGTTTGGGATGGCTACCGACGCTCGGCGATGGCTCGGTGGATCTCGCCATTACTTCGCCGCCTTTCGCGCTTCTGCGGCCGAAGGCGTATGGGAACCAGATTGAAGACGACTACGTCGACTGGCTGATCAAGTTCGCAGCTGCTCTTCGGCCGAAGCTCGCCGAATCGGGCTCGTTCGTAATCGATCTCGGAGGTGCCTATCAGCGCGGTGCGCCGGCCAGGACGCTCGTCCAGTGGAAGTTTCTGATCCGTGCCGTCGAGGAGCTCGATTACACGCTTGCTCAGGAGTGTTACTGGCACAACCCCTCGAAACTCCCGACGCCCATTGAGTGGGTCAATAAGCGCAAGCTGCGTCTCAAGGATCCAGTAAACACGGTCTGGTGGTTCGGAAAGACAGCTTGGCCGAAGGCCGACACGAATCGGGTTCGCGTCCCATACAGCGACCGCATGAAGAAGCTTCTGATCGATCCCGAGGCGTACTACACCGCGGCGGAGCGACCTTCACAACACTACGTCTCGTGGAACTTCAGGGATAACGGCGGTGCGCTGCCATCGCATCTTCTGACCATCCCGAACTCGGAGTCGAACGGCGTCTATCTCCGCGCGTGCAAGCTGGCCAATGTGTCGGGCCACCCAGCGCGGTTTCCCGACGGCTTGCCTGAGTTCTTCATCAAGCTCTTGACTGACCGAGGCGACACCGTGATCGACTTCTTCGCCGGATCCAACACAACTGGCGCTGTCGCTGACCGACTGCAGAGGCGCTGGCTGTCCTGCGAACTTGATTCGACGTACGTGGCGGCTTCTGCGTTCCGCTTCTTGGCCGATCCCGCCGAGGCACCGGAAGTGTATCGTCGGCTCACTAAGGGTGAGCAGCTGCGACTCGGGCAGAATCAGCTCGAGCTCGTTGGGGCCTCGTAGCCGGGCGTCGCCTCCTTGACGGGCCAGACCTGGATCCCGTGCTCATCGATGAATTTCATCGGAATCTTCGGATTGTTCAGGTGGTCTCGCAGGAGGCGACCGTCCGGCGCACGTTCGCGCAGCCTGCTCTCCCAGAGCGCAAAGAATGGTTCCAAGGCCTGCGGAGATAGCTCCCAGATTCCCTCAGGCTGGGCGCCCGCGAACACAGCCACTATCCAAAGGAACGTCTTCCGATAGCGCTCGATGTTCGCGAGCGTCATCGTATGCTCGGTTGTCAGGGAGAGCGATTCCTTGCGGACCCCCTTCGAACTCAGTCGCGAGATCGTCTTCGTCTCGTACTGTCGGCCCTCGTCATCCACCGCGTCGTCACCTGATCGGCCGAGCTTCCGAAGGCCGAACAGGGTGAGCAGCAACAGATCCTTATAGCCGTTGTCATCGAAGACGTTGTGGATTCCATGTACCTGCGCCATTTCCTGAAGCGCGCGGCCGTAGCCGATGAGCATGTCGATGTTCCCGACCGGCTTGAGATAGGGAGCCTTTGTCTGTCCGTGGATTGGTCTCTCCCGAGACCGGTTCATCGCAATACCTCCGATGGACTCAATGGAGGATCTGGGAGAGGAACCTCCGGGTCCGCTCTTGGGCCGGCGCCTCGAAGATCTGTTGCGGAGGCCCCTCCTCGACGATCCGGCCCTCGTCGAAGAAGACCATGCGATTCGCCACGGCGCGCGCGAAGCCCATCTCATGGGTGACGCACAGCATGGTCATGCCCGTCCCGGCGAGCTCGCGCATCACGTCGAGCACCTCGCCGATCATCTCGGGATCGAGCGCCGACGTCGGCTCATCGAAGAGCATGATCTTGGGCTGCATGGCCAGCGCGCGCGCGATCGCGACGCGCTGCTGCTGCCCGCCGGAAAGTTGCGCCGGGAACTTGTGCGCCTGCTCCGGGATGCCTACCCGCTCGAGCAGCTTCATGCCGGCTGCCTCCGCATCGGCCCTCGCATACCTGCGCACCTTGCGAGGCGCGAGCGTGATGTTCTGGAGCGCGGTCAGGTGCGGGAAAAGATTGAAGGACTGGAAGACCATCCCGATCTCGCTGCGGATGGCGGCGATGTTGCGGACGTCATTCGTCAGCTCGATGCCGTCGACGATGATGTCGCCGCGCTGGTGCTCCTCCAGGCGATTGATGATGCGGATGAAGGTCGACTTGCCGGAGCCCGACGGCCCGAAGATGACGACCACCTCGCCGGCGGCCACGCCGAGGTCGATCCCGCGCAGCACGTGGAGCTGGCCGAACCACTTGTGGACGTCACGCGCAACGATGATGCTGTCGGCATCGGACGTTTGCGTCGTATTCGTCACCGGCTTCCGCTCCATCAGCGTGTTCCGACCCCCAGCGCACGCTCGATCCGGTAGCTGGCCTGCGACATCGCGTAGCAGAGGAAGAAGAAGACCGCGGCCACGAAGGCGTAGACCTCCATCCTGGCGCCAAGGGATTCCGACTGCGCCAGCACGGCCCGCCCGATGCCCAGGATCTCGAGCAAGCCGATGATGGTGACGAGCGTCGTGTCCTTCAACAGGCTGATGAAGAGTCCCACATTGGCAGGGATGACGGCCCGCAGCGCCTGCGGCAGGACGATGCTCACATTCGTCTGGACGCCGCTCAGGCCGAGCGCCTGGGCCGCCTCGACCTGGCCGGTCGGAATCGCCTGGAGGCCGCCGCGGACGTTCTCGGCCACGTACGCCGCAGAGAAGAGGGTGATGCCCCCCATCGCACGCGCCACCCGGTCGAGCCGCCACTCCGCGGGCAGGAAGACCGGCAGGATGAGGTCGGCCATGAACAGGATCGTCACCAGCGGAACACCGCGGATGAGCTCGATGTACGCGATCGACAGGACGCGAACGACCGGCAGCCTGCTCCTCCGACCGAGAGCGAGCAGCACGCCGAACGGGAACGAGAGCACGATCCCAACCGCAGCCAGGACGACGGTGAGCAGCAGCCCGCCCCACAGGTTCGAGCCGACCGATGCCACCGGGGTGTCGGCGAGTCCGGCGATCAGGATGAAGGTGACCGGCAGCGACACGAGCCACGCAAGCGTGAGCGCGCGCCGACGAATCCACCCTCGTAGACCCACCACGTAGCCGATCCAGACGGCGGTTGCGTTCCCGGCATAGGCGACCGTTCCGAGCAGGCCGATGGGCGAGACCGCGATGAGGATCGCGAGGAGCACCTGGAAGCTGGACAGCGTCACTGCGAGGATCCGCGCCGTGCGGCCTAAGGATCCCGCACTCGCCCCACACAGGACGGAGAGCATGGCGAGGCTCAGCCAGATCCGCCACGCCTGCTCCGCCGGATACCGTCCGATGAGGAAGATGCGCAGGTTGTCGGTCACGACGCTCCAACGCGCCTCGGTGGCGGCCCAGGCGCCCACCTGGAGCGTCACCCAGACGATCGCAGCTCCCAACAGAACGGTGAAGATGCTGTTCAGGGGCCCGGAGAACAGATTTCGGTGGAGCCAGGCGATGGGACCGATGGAGCTGCTGGGCGCGGGCAGGGCCTGCGCCGTCATCGCTCCGTGACCTGGACTCGACGGTTGTAGAGATTCATGAGGAGGCTGGTCACGAGGCTGATGGCGAGGTAGGTCCCCATCATCAGCATGATCACCGGCACCGGTTGCCCGGTCTGGTTCGACATCGTCTGACCGATCTTGAAGAGATCGGAGTAGCCGACGGCGATCGCCAGGCTCGAGTTCTTGGCAAGGTTGAGGTACTGGCTGGTGAGCGGTGGGACGATGATGCGGAGCGCCTGCGGAAAGATCACCAGCCCGAGTACCTGACCCTCGGACAGCCCAAGCGCGCGTGCGGCCTCGACCTGACCGCGGCGGACAGCCTGGATCGCACCTCGGACGACCTCGCCGATGAACGCCGCGGTGTAGATGACGAGGCCGGTGAGGAGCGCCGCGAACCCGGTCGAGAACTCCACGCCGCCGCTGAAGTTGAAGCGGCCCAGGACCGGGAGGTCGAAGGCGAGCGGAGAGCCGCCGGCAGCGATCCATCCGATCACGGGCAGCGCGACTGCGGCCAGGATCCCCATCGTGCGCAACCGGGGCACCGGCCGGCCTGCGTCCTCCCGCCGCCTCGCCACGATCCGCGTCATGACCGCCGCCGCCACGGCCGCGACGCAGAAGCCGAGCCAGATCGGGAAGCCATCGGTGGCGTTGGCGCCCGGCACGTACAGTCCACGCTGGTTGAGGTAGACGACGTTGCCGATGGCGATCGAATCCCGTACCGGCGGAAGCCCCAGGAAGACAACGAAGAAGATGATGATCAGCTGGAGGAGGAGCGGCGTATTGCGGATGAGCTCCACGTAGCCCGCCGCAATGCGGCTGACGAGCCAGTTGGGTGAGAGGCGTGCGATGCCAACGCCAATGCCGAGAATGGTGGCGAGGATGATGCCCACCACGCTGACGAAGAGGGTATTGAGCAGGCCCACCAGGAATGCGGTCCCGTAGCTGTCCCGGGCCGAGTACGGAATCAGGCTGTCATCGATCTCGAATCCGGCCTGGCGGCCGAGAAAGCTGATGCCGAAGCCCAGCCCGCGCTGCTCGGTGGCTGACGCGAAGTTGCGGGCCAGGAAGGCGATGACCAACCCGAGGACGATGAGGACATCGACCTGCGCCGCAACACGAAGGACGCGCACGTCCCGCCACACGGGAACGGCTCCCGCTCCTGCCCGATGGACCTCGCTGCTCACCCCGGCCTCGGCGGTGTGAACCGGGGCGGGGTCAGGCCCCGCCCCAATCGGTTGGTCTGGACTAGCGGTAGGGTGGCGCGTAGAGGAGGCCGTCGTCGCTCCACAGGCTGTTGAGTCCACGCTCGAGGCCGATGGCGGTCTCCGGCCCGAGGTTCCGGTCGTAGATCTCCGCGTAGTTGCCGACCTGGGAGATCACAGTGACAACCCAGTCGGGCTCGAGGCCCAGGCCGGACTCGAACGGCTCCTCGCCCTCCGGCGTCACGCCCAGAAGGCGCTGGACCACCGGATCCTCGGTCGAGGCGGCCGTCTCCTCGACGTTGTCGGACGTGAGTCCCTGCTCCTCGGCCTCGATCGTGGCGAACACCACCCACTTGACCACGTTGAACCACTCGTCGTCGCCGAGCGGCACGACCGGGCCGAGCGGCTCCTTCGATAGCACGTCATCCAGGATCAGGTGATCCTCGGGGTTTTCAAACCCCGAACGCTGGGCCGTCAGCTGGGACCGGTCGCTCGTCGCTGCGTCACAGATGCTGTTCTCCTCGGTGTAGGTGCTGTAGAGGTCCGGGGCCTCCGGGAATGTCTCGGGATTCAGCTCGATGCCGGCCAACTGCGCGGCGTCCTGCAGGTTCTGCTCGGTCGTGGTTCCGGTCAGGACGCAGACCGTGGCGCCATCCAGCTCTTCGAGACTCGTCGCATCGATCTGCGTGGAGTTCACCATGATGGCCTGGCCGTCGTAGAAGGTCGTCGGCGCGAAGAGGCCCCATGCCGTGTCGCGGCTCACCGTCCAGGTGGTGTTCCGGATGAGGACATCGATGTCGCCGGTCTGGAGCGCCGTCGAGCGCTGGTCGGCCGTCAGCTCGCGGAACTCGACCGCCTCCGCGTCACCGAGCACTGCCGCCGCGATCGCGCGACAGAAGTCCGCGTCGAAGCCGACGGTGTTGCCCTCCGCATCGAGAACGCTGAACCCGGGTAGCGTGCCGTTGATGCCGCAGATCAGCTCACCGCGATCTCGCACCAGCGCCAGTCGGCCGTCGGTCGGCTGCTCCGGGGCAGTCGTCTCCGCAGTCGTCTCCGCGGTCGTCTCCGCGGTCGTCTCCGCGGCGGTGGTGCCCGGCTCGTCCGTGGGCAGCGGCGGAGTCGTGTCGCCGCAGGCCGCGACCACCAGCGCAACCATGAGGGGGCCGATGACAACCGAGATTCGCCTGACCATGGACGCTCCTCCACTTCACGAACGCGAACCGGACCGTGCGCCGATCATGCTAGCGGTTCGCCTCGCCGATGCACCATGAGCTGCATCGTCGCCGACCCGGAGACCGGCTCACCTCGATGCGGTCCAGCGTTTGGCGCTCCGCTGCGGTCAGCCGGCTGCGGCGTGTTCCCTGATCCAGGAGGCGACCAACGCGAGGTCGTCGACGAAGAGCCGCATCTCGGCCTGACGGAACGCCGGATCGCCCCGCAGGATCGAGGACGGATGGACGGTGGCGGTGATCCACGGTCCGAGCGTCGACTCGAGGAACTGGCCGCGCTGCCTGGTGACGCGGAAGTCCTTCCCGATCAGCGCCTGCGCCGCGGTGGCGCCGAGGCACACGATGACCTTCGGCCTCACCTGCGCGATCTCGGCCTCGAGCCACGGCCGGCAGGCGCCGATCTCCTCGGGGTTCGGCTTCTGGTGGATGCGCCGCTTGCCGCGCGGCAGCCACTTGAAGTGCTTCACCACGTTCGTGACGTACGCGCGCCTGCGGTCGATGCCGGCCTGGTCGAGCGCCTGGTCGAGCAGCTGCCCCGCCGGCCCGACGAACGGTTGGCCGGCCAGGTCCTCGCGATCGCCCGGCTGCTCGCCGACCAGCATGATGTCGGAGCCGCTGCCGCCCTCGCCGAAGACCGTCTGGGTGCCGATGCGCCACAGGTCGCAGGCTTGGCAGCCCGCCGCCGCCTGGCGCAGCGTCTCCAGCGTCGGTCGCTCGGGGATCAGGTCACGCGCCGAGCTGGTCGCGGCAGCCTTGGCGTCAAACATCGTCGAATTGCGTGGTGGAGATGAGGGGACTCGAACCCCTGACCCCCGCGATGCGAACGCGGTGCTCTCCCAGCTGAGCTACATCCCCACGGGGTGGCTGCGAGTATAACGCGGCCGTTGCTATCGAACATACGTTCTATTATGCTCTTCCCTATGCTGGCCACTGCGCCCGTCGTTCGTCCGCTCCCGGAGGTGCTCGTCGAGCTGCGGTCGAAGGGGCTGCGGCGTGGCGTGACCGATGCCTCCGTTCCCCGCGAGCCGCCGATCTCCACCGGCTTTGCGGAGCTGGATGACGCCCTCCGCACGGACGGGCTCCCGCGCGGAAGCTGCACGCTCCTCGACGCGGATCGCGGCAGCGGCGCAACCACGCTCGCGCTGCACACGCTCGCCGCGGCGCAGCGCGGCGGTGGCCTGGCCGCGTACGTCGACGTCGCGGGCTCGTTCGATCCGGCGACCGCGGCGCGCCTCGGCGTCCGGCTCGAGTGGCTGCTGGTGGTGCGGCCGGCGACGATCGACGAGGCGGTCGAGATTTCCGGCTGGCTGGCGCGCAGCCGCCTGATCGACGCGTTCGTGCTGGATCTCGTCGGCGCGAGGCGCCCCGTCGTGGCCGCGGCGACGAGCGCCGCGGCGCGGAGCCTCGACCGGCTGGCGCAGGTACTGGCGAGGACCTCGGCGACGGGGATCCTGCTGACGGGTCGAGCAGACCGCGAGGCGGGATTCCAGGTGGCGGGGGTCCGGATCGCGCTTGAGCGGCGGGCATGGCTGGCCATCGGTCGCGACCTGGTCGGGCAGCGCGTCGCGGCGACCGTCACGCGCCACCGCTGGGCAGTGCCCGGCGGCCGCGCGGAGCTCGACCTGTGGTTTGCCGAGGGGCGGCGGATCGACCCGATGGTCGCGCGACGCGCCGAGACGCGCGAGCTGCCACCATCGGTCGTCGAACGGACGGCCGATCGGGTGCGCGTTCTCACGGCATAGGAGGCGAGATTGCGGTTCAGCATCAGCCCTCAAGACGGACATGGCGAGCTTCACGCCGGATGACCTCCGCGAGATCGTCGCCTACATCGCCGAGCACCGGACGAGCGACGCGCCGTTCGACGTCGTGGCCGGCGGGGAGACGCCCGGCGGCGACGACCCCGCGGAGTGGGCGGCGGCCGGCGCCACCTGGTGGATCGAGCCGATCCATCCGCAGCGCTTCGCGGCGGAGGTGAACGGCGAGCCCGGCAGCGATGAGCGGCGAAGGGCCGTGCTCGCGGCGATGACCGAGCGGATCGGCCACGGCCCGCCGCGCTTCTGAGCCGGAGCGGTCCGGCCGTGTCGCGCATCCTGGCGATGATCTGGCCGGCGCTCCGTTCCCGCGCGGCTGCCGGCCTGGATCCCGCCGAAGCCGCCGGGTTCGACGCCGCGCTCGACGCGCTGGATGAGCTCTCCCCGCGGGTCGAGAGCCCGGCCGTCGGATACGCACTCGTGGACGTCACGGGCCTGGGGCGGCTGTTCGGCGACGAGCCGCGGGTCGCCGCGCGGGCCGCCCACCTCGTCCGGGGCGTTGAACCGCTCGCGGTCCGCCTGGGGATCGGCGACAACCGCTGGCTGGCGACCGTGGCGGCGTCCCGCGCCGCCCACGGCGGCGTCGAGCGTGTGGCGCCGGACGGCGGCCGCCGCTACCTCGCGCCGCTACCGATCCGGTTGCTCCCCGCCGACGAGGACGTTCGCGGGCGGTTCACGCTGTTCGGACTGCGGGAGATCGGGCAGCTGGCCGACCTGCCGCGCGCCGCCGTGGCGGCACAGTTCGGCGTGGCGGGCGAGCGGCTGCACGCGCTGGCACGCGGCGAGGACTCGCGGCCGCTCACGCCGCGCCGCCGTCCCGAATCGGTCGCCGTCGAGTTGCCGTTCGACCCGCCGGTGGACGGCCTGGAGAGGATGGCCTTCGGCCTGCGACGCGGCTGCGGCGAGCTGTGCGTGACACTCGGGCGGCGGCATCGGGCTCCGGGACGCGCCCGGCTCGAGGTTCAGCTCGAGGCAGGCGCGCCACTCTGCGTCGAGGTCGTGCTTCCGCAGCCCGCGCTGGAGCCGGACTGGATCGCGCGGCTGCTGATCGCGCGGCTGGAGGCGACGCTGCGGGACGTATCGGTCCACCACGACGATGCGGAAGAGCCGCGGATCGTCGCGATCCGCCTGACCTTCGATCGGCTCAGCGACCCGTGGGCGCGGCAGCTGCCGGCGTTCGAGCCGCAGGCGGCGCGCTGGGAGGAGCTGCGCTGGTCGCTTGAGCGGATGCGCAGCCGCTTCGGCCCGGGGCGTCTCCGGCGGGCGCTCCACGAACGGCCGGCGGCGGCGCTCGCCGAGCGGCAGTCGCGCTTCGTCGACATCGGTCTGGAGGCCGATGCGTCGTGACCCGTCTCTACACCGATCACCCGTTGGTCCAGGTGGAGACCGATGTCGACGGGCAGCCACGCACCCTCCGCCTCGACGGCGCGACGCACGGGGAGGTGGGGGTCTGCAACCGCTGGCGGGTCGACGACGACTGGTGGCGGAACCTGGTGGCGCGCGCCTACTACAAGGTCGTCACGCGCGACGGGCTGCTCTGCACGATCTACCTCGACGAGATGCGCGGGACCTGGCACCTCGAGCGCATCTTCGACTGACGGTCGGTCACGCGCCGTCCCAGCCGCCTGCCGGTGTCCGTCCGCGGCCGCCCTCCACCCAGGAGCCGGAGCGCGCCGACCACGACCAGCTCGACGATCGACCACCTGATCAGGGCCGGAAGGACGGAGGTGTCCATCTGGCCGGTCCCGAACATCGGAAAGGCGTCGCCTCCGGGCGAACGTGCGGAACGGCGCCATCAGGAGGTCGGTCACCTGGATGAAGAGCGGAAACAGCGATTCGAACTGCTCCGGCCAGCCGAACCGGCAGGATCAGACCAAGCCCGAGCAGCGCCTGGATGATGCCGAACGCGGCCACGACCAGCGTCAGCATCGGGAGCGTCGGCAGAGGCTGTTCGCGTCCGAGGCGCCACCGGTCATGCGCGAACACTACGCAGCGCCGCAAGGACCGGTGGCCTGTCATGGCATGCTATCGGGGTGACCGATGACGAACGCTTCCCCGCCATCGACGACCCCGGAATGACCGGCGGCGGGATGCCGCGGCCGGGCGGCACGACAGGGGAGGCCGCCGCCGCCAACCCGTCGCAGCCGGCGCCCCGCGACGTCCCGATCAGCGACCTCGACCTTCCCGGGCCGGATGACCCCGTCGCCTGGCGCTACGTCAAGCCCGGGACGCCGGTCCACGGCCCGGACGGCGAGCAGATCGGCACCGTCGACACGATGCTCGGCAGCGACCAGGAGGACATCTTCCACGGAATCGCGGTGCGCATCGGGCTGCTCGGCGCGCCGCGCGTCGTCCGCGCCGACGACGTCGCCGAGATGACACCCACCGGCGTCGCCGTGCGGCTCGATGCGGAGGCTCTCTCGAACGCGCCCGAGCATCGGCCGGCCGAACGGTAGCGGCGCCGCCATCGGGGCCTCGGACACCGACCCGCCGTTGTCCGCTCAGGGTGGATTCCGGGTCGACCGGTTGTGGCCCGAGCCGGCCTCCGACCTCGACCTGAACGACACCTTCGCCGACCTCCGCCTTGCGCCGCCGCCGCCGGGACGCGCGTGGCTCGGGCTCAACATGGTTACCACTATCGATGGGCGGGCGACGCGGCTGGGCAGCGCCGAGGGCATGGCGGGTCGGGCCGACCGGCGGCTCATGCGGCTCCTCCGCGCCGCTCACGATGCCGTCGCGGTGGGCGCCGGAACGCTGCGGCAGGCGGACTTCTTCTCGCGCCTGCCGGAGGACCTGGCCGCTCGCCGCGTCGAGGCCGGGCGGCCGGCGCAACCCATCGCCGTGGTCATCGGCGGCGCGGGGACGATCCCCCTCGATCGCCGCTTCTTCGCCGGCGACCAGCCGCGCATCGTCGTGGTCGGCAGCGAGCACGACCCCGAGGTGCTCGACGGGCTCCGCGGCGTGGCCGAGGTCGTCATGGCACCGACGCCGCGCCCCGAGCCGGCGTGGCTGCTCGCCGTCCTGCGCGAGCGGGGTGTCGACTCGGTTCTCCTCGAGGGCGGCCCGACCACGAACGCCGGCTTTCTCGCGGCGGACCTCATCGACGAGCTGTACTGGACCGTCGGGGCGCTTCTGCTCGGCAACGACGGCCTGCCGATGATCGCTCCGGTGCCGGGCGGATCGCCGTGGGAGTTCGCGCCGCGGATGGGACGGCTGCTCTCGGTTCATCGGTCGGGAGAGGATCTCTTCCTGCGCTATCGGTTCGCGCCTGCCCGTCCGTCGCGACCCGGCGAGATCGGTCCCGCGGCATGAGCGAGTTGGGACGCATCGGCGTTTGGGGACACCTCGACAGCCTCGTCGCGCAGCATTTCGGCCCGTACGTCGTGCGCGTCGAGCAGCTCGGGTTCGCGACTCTCTGGGTTCCCGAGACGGTCGGGCGCGAGCCGTTCAGCCTGCTTGCGACGGCCGCCGCGGTGACACAGACGCTTCGTCTGGGGACGAGCATCGCGTCGATCTGGGCCCGGGATGCGGTGACGATGCGCTGTTCCGCGCTAGGGCTCCAGGAGCTGTCCGAAGGCCGATTCGTCCTGGGCCTCGGCGTCTCGCATCACCACCTCACGCAGAAGGTCCGGGGCCACCGCTACGAACGACCATTGAGCCGCATGAGGGAGTACCTGGCCGCGTATCGGGCTGCGCCGTACCGCGGCCCGGTCCACGAGCCGCGTCCGGAGCCGCCGATCGTCGTCGCCGCGCTCCGCGAGCGGATGGTCGAGCTGGCAGCGCGCGAGACCGACGGCGCGTTCCCGTACCTCGTGACGGCGGAGCGCGTCCGATGGATGCGCGATCGCCTGGACGCCGCTGCGGATGAGGCGCACCCGATCCTCGCGGTGACGCTCCCAGTCGTCCTCGATACCTCGTCGCCCTCCGCGCGCCAGACGGCACGCGCGTACCTCACGCCGTACCTGCGGACGCCGAACTACCAGGCCAGCTGGACCGAGCAGGGCTTCGAAGACGCCGACTGGGAGAAACCGGGTAGCGACCGTCTTGTCGACGCGATGGTCGCGCACGGCGACGAAGCCGCGCTCGTCGACCGGGTCGCGGAGCTCCATAGCGCGGGAGCCGATCACGTCGCGCTCATCCCGCTCGCCTCCGACGGAACGACGGAGCACCTCCCAACTCTCGTCGCGCTGGCCGGGTGCCTGGGTCTCTGACATGATCCAGCCGTGACCCAGGTTGGGGGCGGTGTCCTCGTGGTGGTCCTCGTGAGCGGGTGCGCCGCCGGTGCACCGGGCGGGGATTCCGTGACGGAGGCGTCCGCGACAGGGGCCGAATCGCCGGACGCCGGCGAAGCGACCGATGGTCCCGGCGGCGGGCTCGAGCGCGCCGACATCATCGGCACGCTCGGTGGCGACCCGCAGCTCGAAGGCGGCTGCGCGTGGATCGACGCCGAGGATGGTGAGCGGTACGAGGTCGTCTACCCGAACGGCTGGCACGTGGATCAGGACCCCCTCCGCCTCATCGATCCCGACGGTGAAGTTGCCGCCCAGGCCGGCGACCGTATCGGTCTCGTGGGTGCGGTGGATGCGGCGATGGCGTCGATCTGCCAGATCGGTCCGATCTTCGTCGCGACCGAGGTCCTGGCCGAGGACTGACACGCGGCGCGGGTACCATCGGCCGATGAAGGCGCTCGCGCCGGCGCTGCTGGTGGTCGCCGGTGCGCTCGTCGGCTGCTCCACCGTCGGAGTCGTCAGCTCGCCGGCCCCGACCGCGTCCGTGGACTTCTCGGCGGCGGCGGGCCGCTCACCCTCACCGTCTCCCGAGCTCGAGCTCCCACCGGAGGTCGTCGCCGGTCCGGATCCCGAGCTCGGTCCACCCCCGGCACCGGAGATCGCAGCACTCACGCTGGAGACGCCAGGGGCCGGCGTCGCCGAGGGCGGGCCGCCGGACGACGGCTACATCGGCGACTACTGCGTGCCGCGCGACTGGCTGACGCCGCACCTCGCCTACTCCGATTACGCCCGGACTGTCGTCGACCCGACCTACATGGTCACCTCCTACTACGAGCCGCCCGATCTCGTCGCGGTTTCCGGCGCGCGATTCGGCGGGGAGACGTCGCACGAGCTCGTGCGGGCAGTCGCGATCGATGACCTCGCGTCGTTGCGCACGGCCGCAGAGGCCGCGGGCGCACCGATCGACGTGCTGTCCGGGTATCGGTCGTACGCGCAGCAGGAAGCGACGTTCACCTACTGGTGGGGGATCCTCGGGTACGAAGCCGCCGTCCACCGCGCGGCGCGCCCGGGCCACTCGGAGCACCAACTCGGGACGAGCCTGGACTTCAGCTCGCCGGGCTGGACGGGACGATTCGGCGACTGGGCCACCGAGAGCCCGTCCGGGGCGTGGATGGCGCAGCATGCGTGGGAGTTCGGCTTCATGATGAGCTATCCGGCTGGCGGCGACCTCGCGACCTGCTACGGGTACGAACCGTGGCACTACCGCTGGATCGGCCGCGAGGCCGCCAATGCCGTGCACGCCAGCGGCGTCACGCTCCAGGAGTTCCTGATCGCGAGCGACGTCCGCGAGTGATGCACGATCCGTTCGCCTATGACCGGAGCTGTCTACGGCCAGTACGGCGGGCCCGCCGCACTGGCCGCGTGGGAGATCGGGCGCGATTGGCAGCTGACTCACGAGCCGGATCCACCCTTCCAGCAGATCGTCCTCGTGGTCGGGAGCGGCGAGCGCCTGTATGTCATCGACGCGCGGTACGGTTCGAATATCGTGCGGCGAGTGGCGGTGTTCATCCGCGATCCCTGAAGGGCTTGCCGTTCTAGAACATTCGTTCTAATCTGGGCCGATGCGCTCGGCGCCATCGGTCAGTGAGTACGTCGAGCTCCACGCCCACAGCAACTTCAGCTTCCTGGACGGGGCGAGCCATCCCGAGGACCTCGTGGCGCAGGCGGCGCTGGTCGACATGCCGGCGCTGGCGGTCACCGACCACGCCGGCCTCTACGGAGCGGTTCGCCTCTGGAAGGCAGCCGGACAGACCGATACGGACGCTGCCCGCGCAGCCGGGCTCGCACCGGTACGCCCGATCGTTGGGCTGGAGATCGCCGTGCCACGGGACGACGACGAGCTTGCCGCCGCACGACGGGGACGGAAGCTCAACGAGCGCGTCCGCGGGGAGCGGGCGAGCCGCGGCTGGCCCGGCGAGTTCCACGCCGGCCCGCAGCCCGGTGACCATCTCGTCCTGATTGCGCGCGACGCCGAGGGCTACAGCGCGCTGTCGCGCCTCGCGTCGCGCGGCCACCTCGCCGGTGAGAAGCAGTTCCCTGTCTTCGCGTCCGAGCTCGTCGCGGCCGCGCTCGACGATGCGCGCGGCCACCTGGTCGCGCTGTCGGGCTGCCGCAACGGCGAGGTCGCGCAACGCGTGCTCGCCGGCGACCGCGACGGGGCGCTCGACAGCGCGCGGCGGCTCGCGGCGCGCTTCCCGGACGGCGACTTCGCGATCGAGCTGTCGCACCACTGCCAGCCCGACGATGACTGGCTGGTGACCGAGCTGGCCGCGCTCGCCGACGAGGCGGCCCTGCCAACCGTGGTCACGAACGAGGTGCACTACGCCGAGCCCGGCGGCCATCGGCTCCACGACGTGCTGGTCTGCATCCGGCACGGCGCGACGCTCGACGAGAGCCACGAGCTGCGACTGCCGAACGGGGAGTATCGGCTCAAGAGCGGTCGTGAGCTCGTGGCGCTCGGCACGCGGCTGCCCGACGCGCGCGCGCGGCGGGCGTGGCGCGACGGGATGGCCTGGGCGGCCCGTATCGGCGGTGAGTGCCGGCTTGACCTGGGGTTCGAGCAGTATCGGTTTCCGGGCTTTCAGGTTCCTCCGGGTGAGACGCCGTTCAGCTACCTCTACCAGCTTGCCCACGACGGCTTACGGGAGCGTTACCGCCCGATTACCAAGCGCGCCCTCGAGCAGCTGACGCATGAGCTGGACGTCATTGACCGGACCAACCTGGCCGAGTTCTTCCTGATCGTGTGGGACCTGATGGAGTTCGCGCGCCGCTCCGGGATCATCGGCCAGGGGCGCGGCAGCTCCGGCGACTCGATCGTGGCCTATGCGCTGGGGATCACCAAGGTCGACCCGATCGAGCACAAGCTGCTCTTCGAGCGCTTCATCAACGAGGCGCGCGCGCTCCCCGACATCGACATCGACTTCGACGTCAACCGGCGCGAGGAGGTGATCCAGTACGTGTACGACCGATACGGCGCGGACCACGCCGCCATGGTCTGCAACGTGGTGACGTACCGTGCCCGCTCGGCGGTGCGCGAGGTCGCCAAGGCGCTCGGCTTCCCGACCGAGGCGGTCGATCGGCTCGCGAAGTCGCTCGACACCCGCGACGCCGGCGACGTGGCGCGCGACCTCGCGCTCGACGGGTCGTTCGGTTGGCTGTTCGACGAGATCGGCGCCGACATGGCCTCGCACGCCGTCCCGCCGGGGCGTGACGGGCGTGGCAACTACGGCAATCGCGTCGGCGGGCTCGTGCAGCGGGTCGCCGACGACTCGTGGAACCCGCGGCCGCGGCCGGCGCTGCAGCCGGGCGCCGGGGGATCGGCTGCGCCGGCCGCGACACCGGCTCCGCCGCTCGCCGATGGGCGGCCGCGCTCGGAGAGCGGCTGGTATCCGGCAAAGCGACCGAGCGTCCTCGACGCATCGGTCACTTCGGTGAAGTACGAAGGTCAGGAGACGAAGCGGTACGCGTTGGTCGACGCGGGGCCCGCCGCGCCGCCGCTCGACGTTCCGGAGCCGCGGGACAACGGGACGCCCGGGCCGTCGGGCGCGCGGCCGAGCGTGGTCCGGATCGACGAGGAGAGCGGCATGCCGGTGCGCGTCCCGCGCACGACGGAGATCCGGCCGACGGCCGCTATCGACTCCGGCACGGCGTCCGCGCCGCGCAACCGGTGGCAGTGGCTGCTCCAGCTGTGCGGGGAGATCAACGGCTTCCCCCGGCACCTCGGCATCCACGTAGGCGGGATGCTCGTGACGCGGACGCCGCTCATCGACATCGTCCCGATCGAGCGGGCAACCATGCCGCGGAGGGTCGTCACCCAGTACGACAAGGAGGACGTGGAGGCGCTCGGGCTGGTCAAGATCGACCTGCTCTCCCTGCGGACGTTGGGCGTGGTGAGCGAGGCGCTCGAGACGATCGAGCGGGACACGGGGCGCAGGATCGACCTCGACCGGCTCCCGCACGACGATCCTAAGGTCTTCGCCACGGTCCAGGCGGCCGATACGGTGGGCATGTTCCAGATCGAGAGCCGGGCGCAGATGCAGGCGCTCCCCAAGGCGCGCCCCGAGCGCTTCGAGGACCTCGTGGTCCAGGTCGCGATCATCCGCCCCGGGCCGATCCAGGGGAACGCGGTCCACCCCTACCTGCGGCGGCGGGCGGGCCTCGAGCCGGTGACCTACCTCCACCCAAGCCTCGAGCCGATCCTGGGCGACACGCTCGGCGTGATCCTCTACCAGGAGCAGGTGATGCAGATCGCCATCGCGGTGTGCGGCTACTCGGCGCTGGAGGCCGATACGTTCCGCAAGGCGATGGGCTCGCATCGGAGTCATCGCGAGATGGAGCGGGAGCACGTCCGATTTGTCGAAGGCGCCATCGCGACGGGGCTGACGCCCGATGACGCCGAGGAGCTGTTCCGGCGTTGCGGGGCGTTCGCCGAGTTCGGGTTCGCCCGTGCGCACGCCGCCGCGTTCGCGAAGATCTGCTACGACACGGCGTGGCTCAAGCTCTACTACCCGGCGCACTACTGTGCGGGTGTCCTCAACAACCAGCCGATGGGCTTCTACTCCCCGGGAGTGGTCGTCAATGACGCCAAGCGGCACGGGACGCGGGTGCTCCCCGTGGACGTCAACGCCTCGTGGTGGTCGACGCGCACGGAACGCGTGGACACGACCGGCGATGCGGCACGCGACTTCGGGGTCCGCCTCGGGCTCCACCAGGTGAAGGGCATCGGAGAGGAGGACAGGGAGCGCCTCGACGCGGAGCGGGCCGCGGGGCCGTACGCCGGGGTGCGGGAGTTCGTGGCACGCATGCGGGTGTCGGAGCGGGTCGTCGAGCGGCTGATCTCCGTGGGGGCCTTCGACTGGACGCGACGTGAACGCCGCGAGCTGTTGTGGGAGCTGCGCGGCACGTGGGCAGCTGCCGACCCGAAACGCCCGGCCCTGCCGCTCACCGAGGTGGAGCCGATCCCCCTTGGCCTTCCCCCCATGACCGCGACCGATGAGGTCGCGGCCGACTATCGCGAGATGGGGCTGAGTTCACGAGCACATGCCGTGGAGCTGTATCGACCGAGGTTGCTACCTCGCGGAGTCGTGCCGGTGGGGGAGGCGGGTCGTTGGCGCGATCGGTACCGGATCAGGCTGGCAGGCCTCGCGGTGGCGGTGCAGCACCCAATGACGGCGAAGAACTTCGTCTTCATCGCTCTCGAGGACGAGACCGGCATGATCAACGTCACGCTCCGCCCGGACGTCTATCAGCGGCATCGGGGCGTCGTGCACCGCTCGCCGCTCATGGTCGTGGAGGGCATCCTCCAGGTGGAGGGCGCGGTGCTCAACGTGGTTGCGCAGCGCCTGATCCCGCTCGACGAGTTCGTCGCCTCGACCCGCGAGACTGACTCCCGGACCGATCCGGATCGGCGCGGCTCGACGCCCCGCGCCGGAGACCTAGAGGTGCGCAAGCAGCAGCGGATGTTTCGGTAGATGCATCTCGCCGCCGGCTAGAGCGCCTCGACCGCCTCCCTGATCTGCTCGGTCGCGGCCTCGTAGTTCGTCCCAACGGGAAATACGAGCGGCCGCCCGAAGATCAGCTCCACGTCGCCGCGCCACGGCGCGCCCCGCTGGTCGATCACTGACATCCGGTTGATCTTCAACTTCATCGGCACCACCGGCGTCGCGCCGTCCACGGCGACCAGGCCGGTGCCCGACTTGAACGGCTGCATCGGGCCGCCGAGGGTGAGCTTGCCCTCCGGGTACACCAGCACCGAAAAGTCGCGGTCCAGGCGAGCGCCGAGGAGCTCGAGGCTGCGGCGCACGGCGCCTTCGCGGGCAAGCGGGAAGGCGTTGCCGACCAGCCCGGCGACGAACCCTCGCAGCTGACTGCCGAAGACGTCGTCCTTGGCGGCGGCCACGCTGAGGCGCCAGCGCCACGCCAGGGGCATGCAGGTCAGGATGATCGCGTTGTCGAAGTGCAGCCAGTGGTTCGGCGTGAACAGCACCGGCCCGGCGAGGCCGCTCAGGTGGTGGCGGCCGCTGACCCGGGTCCGGTAGAAGACCATCAGAAACGGCGCGAGCAGCAGCTGCTGGAGAGCGATACGCACCGATCCCGCCACCGGGCTGAGCGGCCAGCCGTAGATGCCGGTCTCCCTGGGTTGCCCCGTCGCGCCATCGACGAGGGCGCGCACGTCCGCGACCGTCGCTTCGGGGTCGACCGCGGCGTCGTCGACGAAGGCACCCAGCTCTTCCTCAATCACACTGAGCAGCTCGATCCGGGCCAAGGAGTCGAGACCGAGATCGCTCGACAGCCGTGAGTGGTCGTGCACCTGGTCGACCGAGACCCCGGCCACGCTCGCGACCACGCTCTCGACCGACACGGCCGGTCTGGCGGCTTGCGTCGCGTGCGGGCGCTCGTCGGCAGTGACCTCGCGGCCGCTCTGCCGTTCGAGCATTTCGAGCCGATCGACGACGAGCCGCTTCTTGACCTTCAACGTGTGGGTGCGCGGGAAGTCCTCGTCGGGCCAGACCGAGTGGGCGCGGATCTGCTGGCTTGGCGAGAGCCTGGCGTTCGCGTCGCGCACGATCGCCTCGCCGTCGATGGCGTTGCCGTCGGTCGCCGCTGTCACGTCGGCCGGCAGCAGCACGGCATGGATCTGCATGCCCTCGCCGAGCCGCTCGCGGCCGACGACCACGGCGTCCCTGAGCCGGTCGTCGTGGGCGAGGACGTTCTCGATGTCCTCGGGAAAGACGTTGGTGCCGTCGGCGAGGACGATCATGTCCTTCTTGCGCCCGCGCAGTGTCAGGAAGCCGTCGCTCGACAGCTCGCCCAGGTCTCCGGTGGCGTACCAGCCGTCCCGGAGGACGGCTTGCGTCGCCGACGGCTCCTCCCAGTAGCCCGGGAAGACGCTCGCGCCTCGGACGAGGATCTCGCCGTCGCTGGCGATGGTGACCTGCATGCCGGGGACCGCCCGGCCGACGGTGCCGAGACGGTTCGCATTGGTCCTCGTGAAGCTGATCACCGGCGAGCACTCCGTGGCGCCGTAGCCCTGCAGCACCTGCATCCCCATCTCCTCCCAGCGCCGTCCCAGCTCGGCGTCGAGCGCCGCGCCCCCAACCGCAATGAATCGAAGGCGGCCACCGAAGCCGCGGTGCACCGGCAGGAACAGTAGGCGTCGCAACCGCATCGGCAGCCGGCGCGCGAGGCGGTGAAGTCGCTCGAAGCTCCGGCGCCTGCCCGAGGCGTCCACCTGCCTCTCGATCGCGTTGTCGAGGAGGCGCAGCGCCTGCGGCACGAGCAGGATCATGGTGATGCCGTAGTCGCGGAAGGCGCGGACCAGGACCGATGGCTGGCGGCTCATCGGATACGCGACCGACGCACCTGCAAGCAGCGGCGCCAGCAGCCCGCAGGTCTGCTCGAACATGTGCGACAGGGGCAGGACCGAGAGCAATCGTTGGCGGGGGCCTAGCGGGAAGACCTCGACCAGCGCCGTCGCGTTCGAGAGCACGTTGCCATGGGTCAGCATCACCCCCTTCGGCTCACCGGTCGTTCCGGATGTGAACATGACCTCGGCGAGGTCGTCGGCGCCGATGGCGGCGCGCGGCAACGGCGTCTGGTCCCGGGCCAGGTCGGGAAGGGACTCGATCATCAGGATCGGCAGGCCGAGGGACTTCGCAAGGTCGAGCGTCTGGACGGACGCGATCACGAGCCGGGCACGCGTGTGCTCGACCACCTTGCGCGCGAGATCCGTCTGCGAGCGCACATCGAGCGGCACGAGCACGGCGCCGGCGTGGAGCGCGCCGAGAAAGGCGATGCCCCACTCCGGCCGGTTGACCGCCCAGATCACGACCCGGTCACCCTGCTTCACGCCGTCCGCGGCGAACACCGCCGCCACGCGGGCCACCAGGTCCGGGAGCTGGCGGTAGCGCCAGCGCCGGGTGCGGAAGCCCGGCTTGATGAGCAGCGCCGGCTGCCTCGCGAACCGCGCCGCCGATGCGTCGATGACTTCGAGGAGATTGCTCATCTCAGCCGCCCTCGGCCACCGCTGCGATGCTACGCCGGGCGTCGAGGCGCCATGGCGGGTAGTGGGCCAGGCAGATCGTCTCGACGTCGAGCTCGGCGAGCCGCGACAACGAGCGCCTGGCCATGGCGACGTCGTCGCTGAAGAAGGCACTGGGCCCCATGAGGCGTCCGCGGAAGACCTGGAGCATGTCACCCACGATCAGGACGCGATGCTGCGACCCGTACAGGCAGACGCTGCCCGGTGTGTGACCCGGGGTGTGGATGACCCGCAGCCCGCCGAGCGCGGGGAACTCCTGGCCGTCGTCGATCGGCCTCGCGTTCTCCAGCGGGCGGGTGAGGAGGGCGATGAGACCCGGCCGGGCACGACTGGCGAGAGCCTCGCGGAAGGTGATCCTCAGCCGCTCGCCGTCGGCAGGGTGGATGAACACCTCGCCACCGACGCTGCCGCGATCTCGTGGGCGCCACCGACGTGGTCGGGATGGCCGTGGGTGCAGATGATGCGCGTCACCTCGTCGATCGATCGGCCCAGACCGTCGAGATAGCGCGCCAGGCGCCGAGCGGAGCCGCGGTGGCCCGCGTCGACGAGCGTGATGGCGTCCTCGCAGATCAAGTATCCGGTGGAGCCGATGAGCTGCACCGCGTGCAGCGTCGGCAAGACCTCCACCGCTCCGACTCAGGCCGGTGTCACGGCGCAGGGCGCCCTCGAAGAACTCGCGCAGCCAGGCGCGGTAGTCATCGCGACACGTCTCCAGCACGGCGGCGTGCACAGCGTCGGGACAGAGGTGCAGCGCCGCGACCACGCCGCCCTCCTGCGCCGCCGCGACGAGCTGCTCAGCGTTCTCCGGGCCCTGTTCCTGGTCGCGCCCGCCCTGGAGAATCAGTCGCCGAGGTCTTCCACGGCATCGACCGCATCCGCTGACGGTATCCAGGCCCCGGTCCGGACCCACGTTCCGAGGATGACCGCCCAGTATCCGGGGAGCGTGAGCGGGTAGCGCTGGTTGCGGAGCCGCGCCTCGATCGTGTTTCCGATCGTCGCGTGGGTCGAATCCACCGCGACCGCGGCGACGCGGCCATCGCCCGCCGCCACGTTGAGCGCCGTCACGCCGCCCATCGACAGTCCGGACAGGCCGACCCGCTGTGGTGCCTTCTCACGTGCCAGCCAGTCGAGCACCGCGCTCACGTCGTCCTGCTCGCGCACTCCCATGGCCGTGTGCATGGCTTGGCTGCGCCCGTGATTCCTCAGGTCGAAGAGCACGACGTTGTACCGATCATGAATCAGCTCGGCGTAATTCGAGCATGTCGCTCTTGGAGTTGTTGTGACCGTGCACGAACACCACGGTCTCGCCGTGCCGGCCGATCTCATCGCCCGCCGCGATGTACCAGCCCGCCAGACGCGTCCCGTCGGCGCTGACGAGCTCCGAGCGAGGTCCCCGCGCCCCGTCGTGCACTTCCGCAGATCGGCCTGCTCTCGCTCCAGTCGCTCGTCATCGGCGCGGTCGTAGTTGATCGCCTCATAGGCCCAGCCGTACTCCGTGCGCGGGGTGAAGCACCATATGCTCCGCGACGGATGGACGAGCAGGCGCGATAAGGTACGCGGCCGCGATGAGTACGGCCGCGACGGCCACGAAGACCTCGGGCCGCCGGAGCCGGCTACGCGTCATCGATCACATGATCACAGGGGCCGCCAGGCTCGGCCGCCGGCGGCAAGCTGCGGCGTACCCTTCGGTCGTGGCATCGGTCGTCGAAACGCTGCGGCGTCGCGCGTTCGCCTATCCGGGCGCCTACGAGGATCATCCTTGGGGGGAGAGCGTCGCCAAGGTAGACGGCAAGGTGTTCGCCTTCTTCGGGATGGCCGATGATCGCGGCCGCCATACCGGGTTCACCGTGAAGCTGCCGGCGTCGAGCGAGGGCGCGCTGATGCTGCCGTTCGTGGAATCGACCGGCTATGGGCTCGGCCCCAGCGGATGGGTGACCGTCAGGCCGCCGGAGGATTGGCCGGTGGACCCGTTCATGGACTGGCTCGACGAGAGCTATCGCGCCGTGGCGAAGAAGGCGCGCATCGCCGAACTGGACGCGAACCGGGCGCCCCGCTAGCGATTCCGAGTCACTTCCACGCCTTGCGGGCGGGCGGCCGGGTCAGCGGGTGGGGGACGAAGAGTGGGTCGACGTTGACCTCGAGTCCCTCGCGGTGGGCAATCGCGAGGCGGCGGGTATGCTCGGCGCAGGTGTGAACGGTTCGCTGGGGTAGCACGACAACCTGCGCTGCGAGCAGCCGGCAGCCCGACCAATCGCACTGCGTTTTCGGATCCACGGAACCGTCCCGGCCGCACTCCGTGAGCTGGGTGAGCGTCAACCATACGCCTGCGCGCGCCGGCTCGGGACACGCCGACGAGGTCAGCTCGCCGGTGGGCCTCCACTCAGCGCGCCGAGGATGCGCTGCTCCAGCTCCAGGATGCGCTGCTCGAGCGCCTGTAGGTGCTCGAGGATCTCCGTGCTGCCGCGCAGCAGTCGCTCGTTCTGCTCCTCCTCGACATCGGCCTCCGCGGCCGCGTGCTCGAGCGTCATGCGGTCGCGCAGCGCGGCACGGTTGCCGGCCAGCAGGATCAGCGGCGCGGCGTACGCGGCCTGCGTGGAGAAGGCGAGGTTGAGCAGGATGAAGGGATACGGATCGAAGCGCGCGTTGAACAGCGCATAGACGTTGACCGTGACCCAGGCGATCACGATCACGGTCTGCAGCACGATGAAGCGCCAGCTGCCCATGAACCCGGTGACGGCGTCAGCGATGCGCGCGCCGGCCGGCGCGCGGTCGAACGTCGCCTGGTTGACCGGGTGCTGGCTCGGCTGATCGGCGGGCAACTGCATCTCGGTTCTCCTCGCGGCTGGGGGCGTGTGACGCAGCGCCGACGATAGACTCGCCCGCGTGAGAGCACGAGAGATCGGCGTCGTGATCGGTTCAGGGATCCCCGGATCGATGAACGCCATCACCGACGTGCGCGGCGTACGGGTCGGTCACACCACGCTCATCGAGGGAGACGGCCCGCTCATCGTCGGCCAGGGACCGATACGGACCGGTGTCACCGTCGTCGTCCCGCGTGATGGCGACGTCTGGGACGAGCCGCTCTTCGCGGGGAGCCATCGGCTGAACGGCAACGGCGAGATGACCGGCCTGGAGTGGGTTCGCGAGTCCGGCCTGGTCACCTCGCCGATCGGGCTCACGACCACGCACAGCATCGGCGCCGTGCACGAGGGACTGATCCGCGCCGAGGTCGCACGGCGCGGTCGCGGCGATTACTGGGGACTCCCGGTCGTGGCCGAGACATGGGACGGCCGCCTGAACGACATCAACGGCTTCCACGTGCGGCCCGACCACGTCGCCGAGGCGCTCGCGGCGGCCGCGAGCGGCGCTGTGGCCGAGGGAAACGTGGGCGGCGGGACGGGGATGGTCTGCCACGGCTTCAAGGGCGGGATAGGGACGGCCTCGAGAGTCGTCGACGACGAGGCGGGCGGGTACACGGTCGGCGTCCTGGTCCAGGCGAACTACGGCCGCCGGGAGCGGCTGCGCGTGAACGGAGCGGCGGTCGGCGACCGGATACCGCCCAGTGAGGTTCCGCTGCCGACGCCGTCGCGTGCGACCGCGACGCCGCCGCCGGGTGCCGGCTCGATCATCGTCGTCATCGCGACCGACGCGCCTCTGCTGCCGCACCAGTGCAGGCGACTGGCACAGCGCGCAGGGCTCGGCGTCGCACGCATGGGCGGCGCGGGCGAGCACTGGAGCGGCGACCTGTTCATCGCCTTCGCGACCGGCAACCGCGGCATCCCGTCGAGCGCGTACGGCGCGCGCACGCCGGTCGACGCGCCGCTCTCGATGCTCGCCGACGCGCACATCACGCCGCTGTTCTACGCCGTCGTCGAGGCCACCGAGGAGGCGATCCTGAACGCCCTCCTCGCCGCCGAAACCATGACGGGCGTTGACGGCGTCACGGCTTACGGACTGGAGGCCGACCGGCTGCTGGACGCGCTGGGCTGACTATGCTAGGTCCCATGGACGAGGCCCGGCCGAAGGCGACGCCCGAGCAGATCGCGACGTTCCTGACCACCGAGCACTACAGCCTCCAGTCGATCCGCACCGGGACGATCGCGGACTCGAACGGCCGCACCGCGCTCTTCCTCGGCACGCTTTCGGGCTCACTGGTGGCCCTGGCGCTGGTCGGCCAGGTCTCGCAGCTCGGCGAGCCGATGTTCGTGCTTGCGATGGTCGTCTTCCCGACGGTCCTGTTCATCGGCCTGGTCACATACGTCCGCGTCCTCCAGGTGGCCCTGGAGGACATCCTCTGCATGCTCGGCATCGCGAGGATCCGGCGTTACTACCAGGAGATGGCGCCTCACACTCGGCCGTACTTCGTCCTGGGCGCGTACGACGACCTGGACGGGATCTGGGAGAACTACGTCTCCACGATCCCCGGCGGGCTCCAGATCTTCATGACGACGGCCGGCATGGTGGCGGTGATCGACAGCGTCCTGGCGGGCGTCACCGCCGCGCTGTTGCTTAGCCGCATCGGGATGGGCATGACCGACGTCCTGCTTCCGGGCATCGCGGCGTTCTTCATCGTCCTGGTGGCGCTCCAGGCCCACCAGGCGAGGTGCTGGCGCCGCCTGCGCCGCGGCTGGCGCTCACGCTTCCCCACGCCTGCGGTCGCCAGCGGTCCCGTGGAGACCGGCGCGGGTACGGGCGCCGCCGCCGGCGAGGGCGTGACCGCGACGCGGCGCTAGAGCGCCAGCACGAACTGGTCCGGCTCCGGTGGCGGCGCGAGCGGCGTGGCTCTTCGGTCGGCGATCTCGAACCGTGCGGCAAGCTCCCGCACGCGCTTGACGGTCGGCGCGGTCTCCCCGTGCGGCAGATAAGAGCGCCGTGCGTACAGGCGCTCGTATCGGTCCAGCTCCTGCGGCCAGTCGCGCGCCAGGTTCTCGACGAAGTGCTCCCGCGTGCCGGGAGTCAGGTACAGGAGCTTGCCCCACACGTTCGTGGCGCCGGCCGCGCGTGCCGCTCGGACGACCTCTGCGAGCTGGTCGGGGCGGTCGGAGAGGCCCGGCAGGATCGGAGCGATCCCGACGCCCGCACGGATGCCCGCGTCGACGAGTGTCTTGAGCGCGCGCAGCCGCTGGCGGGGCGGCGGGGTGCCGGGCTCGGTGCGCCGCCATACCTCCGCGTCGAGGGTCGGGATCGAGAAGGTGACCGATACCTCCGCCCGCCGGGCCGCCTCGCTCAGGACGTCGAGGTCGCGCACGATCATGGGCGAGCGGGTGATAATGCTGAGCGGGTTCCGTGCGTCGGACAGCACCTCTAGGCACGCGCGCGTCAGCCGGTATCGGCCCTCGGCCGGCTGGTACGGGTCGGTCGCCGCGCCGATGGCGACCATCTCGCGGCGCCATGACCTGCGCGCCAGCTCTTTGCGGAGGACGTCCGCGACGTTGATCTTCACGCGGATGCTCGTCCCGTACCGGTCGTCAGACGGTCGGCCGGCGCGAAGCTCGAACCCGCGGACGTAACAGAACGTGCACCGATGCGCGCAGCCCATGTATGGGTTGAGCGACCAGCGGAACGGCATGCTGGTCACCTTGTTGAGCGCGCTCCGGCAGGGCTCCTCGCGGTACTCGATCTTCATCGGAATCCAGCCAGTATAGAACGTCAGTTCTAGTTCTCCAAGGTTGACGCGGAAAGGGCGCGGTACCGATACTCCCACAGTTCCGACGACGCCGATCGCGGCGTCGTGGCTACCGCAGCGGAGGAGTGTCATGACGACGGTTGTGTCGATCGAGCTCGTGTCACGCCCCCGCGGAGTCAGCGGCTAGCACTCGCTGACCCACTGCCGTCCCGCGTGGACGGCGCTCCCGCTCCGGGTCGCCGGCGTGACATCGCCCGCGACCCTTCTTCTTGTTCGGGAGCCTTCACCAGTGCCCCAGACCGATACGTTCCGGTGCACGCATTGTGGCGATCGCGTTCGCCGCACTGCGCACGGGACGCGACACCGAAACCACTGCCCACGCTGCCTCTGGAGTCGCCACGTCGACGAGCGTCCGGGCGACCGCGCCGCCGCCTGCCTCGGCGACATGGAGCCGATCGCGATCTCCGTGCGGGGCGAGGAATGGATCCTCATCCACCGCTGCCGGGCGTGCGGGACGTTGCGTGCGAACCGCAGCGCCGGCGACGACGACGCGGCGCAGCTGCTCGCCATCGCAGCGCGTCCGCTGGCGCACCCGCCCTTCCCGCTTGAGAAGCCGGGCCGCCTTCCGCGCGTCTGAGTAACGATGCCGTTCGCGCTGGGCTGTCGCGTCAAGCCGACAGGGGTCCCATGGCTGCCGTGACGGCGGCCGCGAGGCGGCTCTCGGTCGGCCAGATCACGCGCGTCGCTCCCACGAACGACCGGTACGCCGCCAGCGCGCCGGCGAAGGCCGCGATGAACCCGGGCTCGGCGAGCGGCTCGAAGTTCGGCTCGAACGACAGGCCGAGGATGCGCAGCGTCTCGGGCGCCGCCCGCTCGACACGCGGCTCGATCCGTCCGACCAGCCGGTCGCCGAACAGGATCGGCAGCACGTAGTAGCCCCAGCGGCGCTTCGGCGCCGGCACGTAGACCTCCCAGAGATAGTCGAAGCCGAACAGCTCGCGCAAATGACCTCGGTCCCAGACGAGCGGATCCAGGGGCGCCAGGAACGAGACGCCGGGATGACGACGCGTGCCCGCGCGTCGCGCCGCTTCGAGCACGGCTCGCTCCTCCCCGAGGGCGTGCCGGATCCCGGGCAGTCCGTCGACCTCCACGCGGATCCGCGTTCCGTCCTCGACGAGACCGGCGATGAGTGCCGTGCGCTCCACCTTCGTGCCGGTGGCGTACAGCACCTCGCCCAGCGGCCGCGGCCCCACGAGACCGACGGCGCGGAATCGCGACAGAAGCCGGTGACGTTGCGACTCCTCGCGGGGCACGCGGCGCGACAACACGTCGCCGGGGAAGAGCCGCTCCACGAGGTCGTAGTAGCGTCGGTTGCCGTTCCGGCGAGAGATTCCCAGCCGCCCGGCGGTGAAGAGCGCCTCCAGCACGGCACGTGCGACGCGGGTGGGGGCCCACCACCAGTCGATCGACGCGGTGTACTCGGTGAACGCGGCTGTCGAGAGTGGGCCCTCGCTCCGGATACGCTCGAGGATCGCCGTCGCCACGTCCCGCTGCTCCGCGAGGATATTCGCGTCGTGGTACGCGCTGCTGCGGTCCCACGCGATCCGGTAGTAGGGCAGTTCCTCCAGCGGCAGGATGTTGAGCGACTTGTTGTAGGCCTCGAACAGGCGGCGTTTTTCCGGTGGCCCGTACAGCCATCGGTCGCACCACTCGTGGCGGTAGTCGCGGATCCGTGCATGCAGCACGAGGTCGTGGTTGCGCGCGCCCGGGACCTCGAGCGGGTCGAATTGCAGGAGCCCCAACCGTTCGACCACGCGAAGGACCGATTCCGGCTTCGCCGGCAGCGACCGCGGCGGGTCGAGCAGGTGGCGCCGGACGAGGAAGCGTCGCGCCTGCTGCGGCGTCACGGTCAGGACGGAGGCATCGGTCATGCGGGCGCGATTATCGCGGCGGAGAATGGCCGCACTCGCCGCATCGGAGAACCGCCGTGTCGCTCACAACCACGGAGATGACGCCCGAGCTCCAGGACTACCTCGTCTCGATCAGCGTCCGCGACCACCCGGTCCTGGTCAGGCTGCGCGAGGAGACGGCGCGCCTGTCGGAGGCCAACATGCAGATCGGTCCCGAGCAGGGCGCGTTCATGCAGGTGCTGGTCGAGATGCTCGGCGCGCGGCGCTGTCTCGAGCTTGGCGTATTCACCGGCTACAGCTCGCTCGTCGTCGCGCTGGCGATGCCGTCCGACGGCCGCATCACGGCCTGCGACGTGAGCGAGGAGTGGACCTCCATCGCACGACGCTATTGGGCGGAGGCCGGCGTCGCGGACAGGATCGACCTGAGGCTGGCGCCGGCGACGGAGACGCTCGACGCGCTGCTTCGCGACGGAGCGGCGGGCACGTACGACTTCGCGTTCATCGACGCGGACAAGTCCGAGTACGACACGTACTACGAGCGGACGATCGAGCTGCTGCGGCCGGGCGGGCTGATGGCCATCGACAACGTCTTCTGGGGCGGTGAGGTCGTGGACCAGACGAGGCACGACGCCGACCTGGACGCGATCCGCGCCCTCAATGCCAGGATCGTCACGGACGAGCGCGTGACAATGTGCGTCGTGCCAATCGCCGATGGCCTGACGCTTGCGCGGAAACGCGGGTAGCGGAGGCGGGCTGGCGGCCGTCCCTATACTCACGGCCGAAGGGACCGAACCCGCCCCGCATGGTCATCGTCATCGCGGCCGTGGCGCTTCTCGTCATCCGCCTGTCGTTGACGCTCATCCCCATCGGGCCGCTCGACGACTTCCCGCTCCGATACGTCCACCCGACGTTCCTGAACTATGGGTACGCGGTCGACCGTCAGCTTGGCTACATGTGCCTCCCCGCCGCGCCGATCCTCTCATCGTCGGCTCACTCTTTCCGGGTATCTGACAGGCACCGATGCGCGGTACCCAGCACGCCCCGCGCTTCATCACGATCGTCATCGCCGCGGCACTTGTCGTGGTGGGTGTCCTGGGCACGTTCGCCGGCGTCCTGCCGGACACGATCGGCGTCTCGTCGTACGTCGCCGCGTTCGTGCTCCTGATCATCGGGGTCTTGATCCGGCAGATCTGATGGGTCTGCCCCGACCGATGGCGAGACCGGCGACGCGCTTCGGACCTGTGTGAGAGCGCCACGCGGGCGCAGGTGAGACGATCCGAGTCGAGGAGGACCCCGCCATGCAGAAGATCACCCCCAACCTCTGGTTCGACGACCAGGCCGAAGACGCGGCGAACTTCTACGTCTCCGTCTTCACGTCCGAGCGCAGGCCCGGCTCGAGCGCCCGCGACTCGAGGATCGTGGAGGTCTCGCGCTACGGTGAAGCCGGGCCACGGCCCGCCGATATGGTTCTGACCGTCAACTTCCGGCTCGACGGCCAGGAGTTCACGGCGTTGAACGGCGGCCCCGACTTCAAGTTCACAGAGGCCGTGTCGTTCCTCGTGAACTGCGAATCGCAGGAAGAGGTCGACTACTTCTGGGATGCGCTCGTCGACGGCGGCGAGCCCGGGCAGTGCGCATGGCTCAAGGACCGATACGGCCTGTCATGGCAGATCGTGCCGACCGCGCTGGCCGGGCTGCTCAGCGACCCGGATCCCGAGAAGTCGCAGCGTGTCATGAAGGCGATGCTGGCGATGACCAAGATAGAGATCGACGAACTCGAGCGCGCTGCGGAAGCGGCGTAACTCCGATCGAACCGGCTCAGCCGGGCGGCGGCGGCGCGCCGAGCAACGTGGGCAGGACGCTGCCGAAGAAGTAGCCCGCGATCCCGGCGAAGGCTCCCAGTGCCAGGATCTCGAGACCGGACACCAGCGGGTTGCGGCGCGTCCATCGGCTCTTGACGACGCCGAGCCCGAACAGCACCAGCGCGGTCGCGACCACCGACGCATACGCGCCCGACTGCACCGGGAGGAATACGTACGGCAGGATCGGGACGGCCGCGCCGGCGCCGAAGGCCGCGCCCATCACCAGTGCGCCCTGCAAGGGCGTGCCGGCGTGGTCCTCCACGCGGAGCCCGAGCTCCTTCTCGACCATGGTCTTGAGCAGCACCTCGGGGTGTCGCGCGAGCGACGCCGCGACTTGGGTGGCGGCCTCACGGGGCAGCCCGTCCTCCTCGAACATGTAGGCGATCTCCGCCTCCGCCTCGCCGGGGCGCTCGAGGACCTCCTCGCGCTCGTCGACGATCTGGGCGTCGAAGATCTCGCGCTGGCTCTTGCTGCTCATGAACTCGCCGGCCGCCATGCTGAAGACGCCCGCGAGCCCGGACGCGATCCCCGCGACCAGGATCGGGAAGCGGTTGAAGGTGGCGCCCCCGACGGTGCTGACGACGGCCAGCGTGCTCACGAGCCCGTCCTGCGCCCCGAAGATGACCTCCCGGATCTCGCCGAGCAGGCTCGAGTTGCGGCGCTCGCTCGCGAGGTGCTGGCGCAGCCACTCGCGATCGAAGCTCGCGGCGTGGCGCGGGTGGGACCCCGCCGATCTGGGGGCGCGTGCCGCGACGTGGTCGCTCGTGTGTGACATCGGTCTTCCCATCGTATCCGGGAACCGATGGTGGCGGCACCGCGTCACACCCGGCAACAACGCGATGAACGCCCGAACCGGCGGACGCGTAGCACTGAAGAGAGAGTCAACCCAATGCACGCAACCAGACTTCCACGGGTGGCGGCGCTCGGCGCCACGGTCCTCCTCGCAGGCCTCGTGGCCGCATGCTCGGGCGGCGCCGTCGCGATGCCGATCGGCGCCGGGAGCGGGGCGCCCGAGGCAGCTGCCCTGGGGTCGGACACCGATGAGGGCCAGCGAGGGATCGCCGAGGGTAACGACTCCGCCAACGGTGGGGCGATCGCCGACCTCGCGCTCAACCTCGAGCGGCGGATCATCCAGATCGGTGAGGTGTCGATCGAAGTCGAGGACGTCGAGGCGACGCTCACCGAGGTTCGGGCCGTGGCCAGCGCGCTCGGCGGCTACGTGGCGGCCACCGAGGCGAGCGACGTCGCCGACAGTGGCGCCTCGCTCACGCTGCGCATCCCGGCCGAGCAGTTCGACGAGGCGCTGGGGCGCCTCCACGACGTGGGCGAGGTGCTCCACGAGTCGACGCACGAGGAGGACGTGACGAGCGCGATCGTCGACCTTGAGGCGCGGATCGAGAACCTGCGGGCCTCCGAGGTCACGTATCGGTCGCTGCTCGAGCGCGCGACCGATATCGAGGACATCCTGGCCGTCCAGAGCCGGCTCGACGAGGTCCGCAGCCAGATCGAGCAGCTCGACGCCCAGGCGCAGTCGCTGAGCGGCCAGGCGGACCTCTCGACGCTCACCGTCCGCCTCGTCCCACAGCCGCTGCCGGTCGAGGAGTCGACCGAGGGCTGGAACCCCGGCGAGTCCGCGGAGCAGGCGGTCGCGGCGCTGCTGACGCTCGGCCGTGGTCTGCTCACCGCGCTGATCTGGATCGCGATCGTGCTGCTGCCGCTGGGCATCGTGTTCGGCGTGGCTGCGCTGCTCGTGCTTCGCCTGACCGGCGTGTTCCGACGCCGGACGGTGGAGCAGCCTCCGGCATAGCGGGGCCGCTTGGGATCGGACGGGTGCCCCGCGCGACGATCCGCGGAGCACCCGAGCGTGAATCGGCCGCTCCGAGGTCGCTCCATGCGGTAGACTCGATCGACCTTTAATCCGGCACGGAGAGGCCGGGAAGGAGACCGATGGCTCTGCACCAGCTCGAGACGCCCGCCGCGACGACGCGGTCGGCGTCTTCTTTGTATCCGGGGATCCTGGCGCTCGAGGGTGGCAGCGTCTACGCCGGGCGGCTCTTTGGCGCGCCGGTCGAGGCCCACGGCGAGCTCATCTTCACGACCGCCGCGTCGGGCTGGGGCGAGATCGTCAGCGACCCGTCGTACGCGGGACAGATCGTCGTGCTCACGCACCCGATGGTCGGCAACTACCGGATCCGCGACGACGAGCTCGAGTCCGAGCGGGTCCAGGCGCGTGCCATCGTGGCGTCCCGCCTGATGGAGCCGCCGGAGGGCCCGGGGCGCAGCCTCCATGCGTTGCTGACCGGTGCGGGCGTGCCCGCGCTATCAGGCATCGACACCCGCGCGCTGACGCTGGAGATCCGCCGCGGAGCGCGACGCCGCGCCGTGATCCATCCCGTGGCCGGCGATCCAGCGGAGCGCGCTTCGGCCGTCGAGGCGGCGCGCACCAGCCCGTCATGGGACGCCGTCGATCACGTGGCGACCGTCTCGCCGCGCTCGCCTTACGTCGTCGCGGCGCGCGGAGAGCGACGCGCGCGCGCGGTCCTGCTGGACATGGGCGTCAAGCGCTCGCTGCTGGCCGCGCTCGCGGCACGCGGGCTCGAGATCGCCGCCTACCCGCATGACGCCACGGCGGAGGCGCTCCTCGCGACGGGACCCGACCTCGTCGTGCTCTCGCCGGGTCCGGGTGATCCGGCGCGGATGGAGCCGCAGATCGACACCGTTCGGCAGCTCGCGGCGGCGGCGCTCGATGGTGGACCGCCGGTGCTCGGGATCTGCCTGGGCCATCAGCTTCTCGCGCTCGCCGCCGGCGCGGCGACGCGGCGGCTGGTGGTCGGCCACCACGGCGGCAACCATGCGGTGCGCGAAGAGCCATCGGGTCGCGTGGACATCGGGGCGCACAACCACGAGGTGACAGTGGTCGACGACGAGCGGCTTCGTGCGGCGGAGTACCGGGTCACGCATCGAGACCTCAACGACGGCACCGTCGAAGGCCTGGCGCACGCCTCGGGACGCATCGCATCGGTCCAGTTCCATCCCGAGGGTGCGCCGGGACCGACCGATGCGGCGCGCATCTTCGACCTCGCGCTCGACGCATGCCGCGCCGCGTCCTGATCATCGGCTCCGGGCCGATCGTCATCGGTCAGGCTGCCGAGTTCGACTATGCAGGCGTGCAGGCGTGCCTGGCGTTGCGCGGCGCGGGGGTCGAGACACTGCTCGTCAACTCCAACCCGGCGACGGTGATGACCGATCCCGACGTCGGCGGCACCGTGCTGATCGGCCCGCTCAGCGTTGAGAACCTGACGCGGATCGTCGAGGAGCACCGCCCCGATGCGCTGCTGCCCACGCTGGGCGGACAGACCGGCCTCAACCTGGCGGTCGCGCTCGACGATGCGGGCGTCCTGCGTCGCCACGGCGTCGAGGTGCTCGGGACGCCGCTGGCGGCGGTGCGCGCGGCGGAGGACCGCGGCGGGTTCAGGGACCTCGTGACGGCGATGGGCGAGCCCGTTCCCGAGAGCGCGGTCGTCGAGGACGTCGAGTCGGGGCTGCGCTTCGTCCGCGGCGTCGGGACGCCGGTCGTCATACGGCCCGCGTACACGCTCGGCGGCGGCGGCGGCGGGTTCGCCTTCGACCTCGACGAGGCGCGCGCCCGCATCGGCGCCGGGCTCGCTGCGAGTCCAATCGGCCAGGTGCTCGTGGAGCGCTCCCTCCTGGGCTGGCAGGAGATCGAGTTCGAGGTCCTGCGCGACCGCGCCGACACCGCCATTGCCGTCTGCGGCATGGAGAACTTCGACCCGATGGGCGTTCACACCGGCGACTCGGTCGTCGTCGCGCCCATCCAGACGCTGCCCGACGCGGTCGTCCAGCGGCTGCGCTGGTGCGCGCTGAAGATCGTCCGCGCGCTCGGCATCGAGGGTGGCTGCAACGTCCAGCTGGCGGTCGCGCCCGATGGCTCCGACTACCGCGTCATCGAAGTCAATCCGCGCGTGAGCCGGTCCAGCGCGCTGGCCTCCAAGGCGACCGGCTACCCAATCGCGAGGGTCGCCGCGCTTCTCGCGCTCGGCACCCGGTTGGACGAGCTTCCGAACCCGGCGACTCGTGGGGGCTCGGCGGCGTTCGAGCCTGCGCTCGACTATGTGGTCGTGAAGCTGCCGCGCTGGCCGTTCGACAAGTTCCCGCTGGCGGACCGATCGCTGGGGGTGCAGATGAAGGCGACCGGCGAGGCGATGGCCATCGACCGCGAGTTCGGCCCCGCGCTGCTCAAGGCGATCCGCTCGGTCGAGCCGCGGCGGCGCGGCTGGCTCTGGGAGGATGAAGCGTGGGGGGTCGAACGCGGCGGCCCGGACAACCTTCGCGTCTTCCTGGAACCGTCCGACACGCGGCTCTGGCGACTCGTGGCCGTGCTGCGCCACGGATTGAGCGATGCCGCCGAGCTCGCGGCCCTGACGGGGATCAATCCATGGTTCACGGAACGCCTCGCCGAGCTCGTCGCCGCCGAGACGAAGGTAGTGGGAGCCCCGCTCGACGAGGCGAAATCGGCGGGCTTCGGGGACGCCGACATCGGCTTGCTGTCGGGAGTGCCGGCCGCAGCCGTCCGGCGTGCACGGGTGCGCGCCGGCATCGGCCCCGCCTACCGCCGCGTCGACACCTGCGCCGGCGAGTTCCCGGCCGAGACCCCCTACTTCTACTCGAGCTACGCGGCGCCCGAGGTGGCACCGCCCGCCGGCCGCCGCTCGGTGATTGTCGTCGGCTCGGGGCCCATCGGCATCGGCCAGGGGATCGAGTTCGACTACTGCTCGGTGCGCGCCGCGTGGGCGATCCGTCGGATGGGCTATGACGCGGTGGTCGTCAACAACAATCCCGAGACGGTCAGCACCGACTACGACGCCTGCAGCCGCCTCTACTTCGAGCCGCTCGACACCGAGAGCGTGCTCGACGTGATCGATCACGAGCGGGCGCTCACCGGCGAGCCGCCGCACGTCGTGCTGACGTTCGGCGGACAGACCGCCATCGACCTCGCGAGAGACCTCGCCTACGCCGACGTGCCGATCGCCGGGCTCACCGCCGACGCGATCGAGATCACCGAGGACCGCGAGCGCTTCGCGCAGTTGCTGGAAGAGCTGGGCATCGACGCTCCGCGCGGCCTACCCGCGGCCGATGCGGAACAGCTCCACGCGGCGGTCGCAACGCTGGGGCTGCCGGTGATCGTCCGGCCTTCGTGGGTGATCGGCGGCCGGGGGATCACCGTCATACGGACACTCGACGATCTGCGCGAGCTCCTCGCGGGCGGCGGAATCGCATGGCCGCTGCGCGTCGACGAGCTGGTGGACGGGATCGAGCTCGACATCGATGCGGTCTCCGATGGCGAGGCGACGTGCGTGCCCGGCATCCTCGAACAGCTCGATCCGCCGGGCATCCATTCCGGCGACAGCGCCGCCGTCGTCCCGCCGCAGCGGCTGTCGCGCGCGGTCCAGGAACGAGCCGCGGACGTCGCCGCGCGGATCGCGGCGGCACTCGGCGTGCGCGGCATCATCAACGTCCAGGCAGTCGTCGACGGGGATCGCATCGTCGTCATCGAGGCCAACCCCCGGGCGAGCCGCACCGTTCCGATCCTCGCCAAGGCCACCGGACACGACATCGTGGCAGCGGCCGTCCGGTGTGCCCTCGGCGCTTCGCTGACCGACGTCGGGCTCGCGACAGGGCTGTTTCCCGATGCGCCACTCGTCGCGGTCAAGTGGCCGGTCGACTCGCTTTGGAGGCTGCCCGGCGTGGACCGGAACGTCGGTCCCGAGATGCGCTCCACGGGAGAGGTGCTGGGACTCGAGGCCACCTACGCGGATGCGCTTCGATCCGCCCGCGATGCGGTCGTCCCGCACCAGCGATAGCGAGCGCGGTCAACGCCGAGCGTGCCGCGCAGCCTCCCGAAGTGTCCGCGCCTCGGCGAGCCGGCGGCGCCAATACCCGCCGAACCAGCCAGCGAGCGCTCCGAGCAGGACCGTCGGCAGGCCGAAATAGAGGACAAAAACGCCGATGAATCCCGGGTCGAAACCGACCCCCGACGACGTGATCTGATAGACCGCGTACGCGAGCAGGAAGATCAACCCCGTCACCGCCGCCGCCAGCCCGTACAGCCACGGTCGCTGCCAGCCAAGGTACCCGGCGCCGATAAGCGCGCCGAACTCGACCATGGAGGCGACGAATCCGATCGCGCTGGACGACTCGAACAGCCTGGCGACCGCCCACACCAGGCCGGCGACGAGCCAGATCACCGGGTTCGCGCGGAGGACATGGACGCCGGCGGCAGGCGCCCGGAGCCAGCTCGGCCCGGAGTGCGAGAACCCCGCGAGCGGATCGGGCTTGTCGGGAAGCGGCGCCGCAGGCGGGACGAACATCCGCTGTAAGAGGTTCGGCCGGGGCGGCCGATCTCGGCCGGCCGAGTCGACGTCGCCCTCATCGTCGTCCGGCTCCCGATCGGTGCCGGCGCCCTGTCGCGCGCGTCGGCGAGCTTCGGCGCGGCTCTCGGCGTCACGAGACGAGCGTCGCCGCGAGCTCTGCGCCATCGGCCGATTCTACGACCGGCCGCCGTAACCGCCCGGTAACGCCGGCGTAACCGCCTCCGCGGACTTTCTCCCGGCTGCGTCTCCGTGCAGGGAGGAGTGCGGATGCCTCGGGAGAATCGACCGCGAGCCGCGGTCATGACGATCGCGCGCGCTACGGTGTCTCTCGTGGCCGCCATCGGGCCGTTGATGGCGTGGACGACGATCGGCGTGGCGGCCGACGCTTCGCACCTCGTCATCAGCGAGCTCGTCACGGGTGGAGCGACTGCCAGCGACGAGTTCATCGAGATCTACAACCCGCTGGCCGTCGATGCGCCGCTCGCGGGGCTGGAGCTCATCTACGTGACTGCCAGCGGGACCACCGTGACCCGGCGCGCGGCGTGGAGCGAGGGCGCGATCGCTCCGCACGCGCACGTCCTCGTCGCAAACGACGCAGGGATCTATCGGACGGTCGCCGACAGCGTGTACACCAGCGGCACGAGCGCTTCGGGCGGGAGCGTCGCGTTGCGTGCGATCGGCTCGTCGACGGCCATCGATGCGGTCGGGTGGGGCAATGCCACAAGCACGTGGGTGGAGGGCGACCCGGCCACGGCGGCGCCCCCGGGCTCGAGCCTCGAGCGTCTTCCCGGCGGCACGCTCGGGTCGGGCCACGACACGGACGACAACGCGCACGACCTGGTCATCCGATCCGTCCCTGAGCCGCAGAACATGGGCTCGCAGCCGACTCCGCCCATCGGCCCCGGTGGAACGCCATCGCCGGCGTTTGGCGACCCGTCGTCCACGCCGCCGTCGCCGCTGCCGAGCGCGGAGCCCACGTCTCTCACCTCGCCAGGCGCGACGCCATCATCAACCGCCAGCCCGAGCGCCGCTCCATCAGCCACGGCGACGCCAACAGCCACCGCCGCGCCCACAGTGACGCTTCCGCCGTCGTCGACGGCGACTCCCATGGAGCCGGCAGCGCCTGCGCCGATCACCGTCGCCACGGCGCGTTCGCTCCCGGAGGGCGCTCCGGCGACGATCGAAGGCACGGCGCTGAGCGCGTCCGACTTCACCGATGGTGGCGGGTTCGTCGCCGACCACTCCGCCGGTATCGCCGTGATCGTGTCGGGCGACACGTTCGAACGCGGCGAGCGCGTGCGACTCAGCGGCGTGACGGATGAGCGCTATCACCAGACGACGCTTCGCGCCGACACGGTCACACACCTCGGTGCCCGCTCCGAGCCCGCGGCCGAGGACCGGTCGACCGGGAGCATCGGCGAGTCAGCCGAGGCCACCCTCGTCTCCATCCGCGGGTACGTGATCGGGCGCGCCACGGAGCTGACCGCGGGTCTGGCGTACGAGCTCGACGACGGATCAGGCGCGGTGCGCGTCCTCGTCGTCCCGGTCACCGGGATCGACACCACTGGCTGGGTCCCGGGCGCCGCCGTCTCGGTTACCGGCGTGGTGAGCCAGCGCGACTCGAGCGGCCACCGGCACGGCCGGTTACCGCGTCCTTCCGCGCGACGAACAGGATGTCCGCGACGTGTCGCCGCCACCGTCTCCGACGGCGAGCGCGTCCGGTTCACCGTCCTCGACGCCTCGGCCGACGACGCCATCGCCGACGCGGTCCGGTCCGGCAGGCAGCCAGGCCGCGCTCCCGCTGATCTCGATCGCAGCGGCGCGCGCAGCGGAGTCCGACGAGTCCGTGCGCATCCGCGGCGTAATCACCGCGTCACGGGGCGCAGTGCTCGACGCCGACAGCGCCTTCGTGCAGGACGACACAGCCGCGCTCCTGCTCCGCGTACCCGATGACGTGACGCTTCCCGGGCGCGACGAAACCGTGGAGCTGTCCGGCACCCGCTCCTCGAAGGCCGGGATGCTCTCGCTCCGCGTCGAGGCTGCGACGGCGGTCGGGCACGCGGCGGCACCATCGCCCATCGAGGTCGCGACCGGCGCACTCGTCAACAGCGGCGAGGACTACGAGGCGCGCCTCGTCCGCGTCGCCGGCGTGGTCGCCTCACCCCGTCTGTCGTCGCTCGGCAACCTGTCGTTCACCATCGACGACGGGAGCGGCCCGCTTCGCGTCTTCGTGTACGCGTCGACCGGCATCGACGCCGTGGTCTTCGAGGCCGGCGCATGGTTCGAGCTGCGCGGGGTGCTCGGACAGGAGACGAGCGGGGACAACCCGACCGAAGGCTATCGCCTGTGGCCGCGCGACTCCGGCGACGTGCGCCTCGTCGCGCCGGCGACCGCGGCAGGAGGCTCTGCCGGCCAGGCCGCAACCGCCGACCGAGCGGCCGACGGCGGCTCGGACGGCGCCATCGGCGAAGTACGCGACCCCGACGGCCAGGACCTGGGCTCCCTGGTTGCGCCCCGTCCGGGTGAGAGCGGAGGACCGGCCGCCGCCACGCTCGTCCTACCGGCGTGGCCCGAGCTCGACCTTGCGGCTCTCCTGTGGGACGGCTCGACCGCGGTGGGCGTCCGCGACTCGCCCGATGCCCGCGATCGCGTCAGGACCCTTCTCGACGGCCGTCGGCCTCCGCTGGTGGTGAGCGTCGACGGCGAGGCGAGCGCGGCGACGTGGGGTCCGCTGGCGGGATGGACCCTCACACTCAGCGATCCGGGGGCGCTCGAGACCATCGGCGGCAGTCCGCGGCCTCCGGCCACGTCGCTTCCGTCCGAGCCGGCGGCGGCGTGGACGCAGCTGCTCGGCCGCCTCGAGATTGGCCGCGACAGTGCCGCGCTGCGGGTCGACGGCGCGTCCGTGCCGGTGGAACTCCAGTGCGAGGACGCTTCGTCAACCGAGGCGTGGTCGTCGCTCGACGGTAAGCTGATCAGGGTCACGGGGCTCGCCGGTGACGCCGGAGGCGGGGTCATGATGCTCGTGCCGTGCTCGGGATTCGCCGCGGCGCCCACGCTCGCTGCCGATGGTTCCGGGCTGTCCACGGACCGCGCCAGCGCGGCTTCGGCCGAGCGCGACATCCGCGAACCGTCGTCCGAGGTCGATGCCGGGATGCTGCTCGTCGGCGCCGGGGTGGCGACGATGCTGACGAGCACGCTCATCGCCCTCGCCTGGCGGAACGGCACGATCGGCCGCGTCCTGGCGCGATTTCGGCCCGAGGAGCCGGCCGGTGAGCCACGGGAGGAGCGGCCAGCGTCCTGACCGTGACGTCCCGACCGGCGCGGCGCCTTGACGTTGCCGGAGCACCGCCGGGATACTCCGCGCGGTTTGAGCGACCGGACGCGAGCCGATGCGCCGCGCAGCGGCGGAAAGCAGTACCACCTCGGGCTCGAACAGGGCGAGCTGGCGGAGTACGTCCTGCTCGCCGGTGACCCCGAGCGACCGGCGCGTGTTGCCGAGCGCTTCGATGCGATCGACGTACGCCGCCAGACACGCGAGATCGCGACGATCACCGGCCGCTACCGCGGCATGCCGGTGTCCGTTATGTCGACCGGGATGGGCGCGGACAACATCGAGATCGTCGTCGCCGAGGCGCTCGAGATCACGCGCCACCCGACCTTGCTGCGCATCGGCTCATCCGGCGCGCTGCAGCCGCAGATCTCCGCGGGGGACCTCGTGATCTCGACCGGAGCCGTGCGGCTCGAGAACACGACCTCGTTCTACGTCCACGACGGATACCCGGCGATCGCGCACCGCGAGGTCGTCTGGGCGCTGGAGACGGCGTGTCGGAGACTCGGACATCGGTATCACGTGGGCGTCACCGCCACGGCGTCGGGGTTCTACGCTGCGCAGGGACGGCCGATGCGCACGCTCCCGGTTCGCTATCCTGATCTCGCGGACGAGCTCCGCGGCCAGGGCGTGGCGAACTTCGAGATGGAGTCGTCGGCGCTCTTCGTGCTCGCGGCGCTCGCGGGGGTCCGAGCGGGGACCGTCTGCGCGGCGTATGCGCAGCGTGTCGACGGAACGTTCCTCGAAGGCGCGGATAAGGAGGCCGCGGAGGCACGCTGCATCGACGCGGGGTTGGCCGCGATCCATCTACTGTGGGAGCTCGACCACGCATCCGAGGCCGATCGCCACGATCGGTGGACGGCACTCATCGGGCAGGCGGCAGGGGCCGCCGAGGCTCCCGGCCCGCAAGGCAACTCAGAGGAGGCACAGAGTGGCAACTGAAGCCTACTGCGTGAAGTGCAAGACCAAGCGCACCATGAAGAACGACCAGCGCATCACGATGAAGAACGGCAAGCCCGCCACGGAGGGCACGTGCCCGGTGTGCGGGACCAAGATGTTCAAGATCGGGGGCTGACGAGCAGCTCAGTTCCCGGCGCGATGGGGCAGCCGGCCCTCGGGCCGGTTGTCGCCATCGATCTCGGCGGCACGCAGATCCGGGCTGGGTACGCCACGCCCGACTTTCAGGTCGAGTTTCGCCGCGCCGTCCCGACCGGCGACACGAGCAGGGTGGCGGCGGTCATCGCCGAAATCATCGGCCTCGCATCCGCGGTCATCGACGACGTGCGGGCCGCCGGCCGTCCGGAACCGCTCGGGGTCGGCATATCGTCCCCCGGACCGATCGATCCGTGGCGCGGTCTCGTGGTGGCGCCGCCGAATCTCCACGGCTGGCATGACGTGCCGCTCGCCGACGAGGTGGAGCGCGCCCTCGGGCTACCGACGTTCCTCGAGCGCGACACCAACGTCGCGGTGCTGGGCGAATGGCGTGCCGGCGCGGGCGCGGCCGCCGACGACGTGGTGTACGTGACCGTCTCGACGGGGATCGGCGGTGGGATCGTCACGGGCGGGTCTCCGCTCATCGGCCCCGATGGCACGGCGGGCGAGGTCGGGCACATGACCGTGGAGCTCGACGGCCCGCTCTGCGGGGATGGCAAGCCTGGGCACGCAGAGGCGATCGGGTCCGGAACGGCGATCGCCCGCGACGGGCGTGAGCTCGTGGCCACGCGTCGGGCAGACGTCCTGGCGCGGCTCGTCGACGGCGACGCCGACAGGGTCACCGCCGCGATCGTCGCACGGGCGGCGGATGAGGGCGATCTGGCGTGCGTCGCTATCATGGAGCGCGCATACCAGGCCGTGGGCGCCATGTGCGCGAGCCTCGTCAACGCCCTCAACCCCGAGGTCATCGTGCTCGGCGGCTCGATCGCGGAGCACCGGCCGCGCCTCCGCGAGGTGGCTCGTGAAGAGATCGACCGGCGTGCCTTCGCGATCCCCGCGGCGCGCGTCCGCGTGGTGGCCCCGCACTTCGGCGACGACGTGTCGCTGGTCGGAGCGGTCCCGCTGGTCGGCGACCGGCGGGCCGACCCGGCGTTCCAGCGCAATCGCAGCACCGCTCCGCCGATCCGCGGCCAGACCTGAGGAGGAGACGTGACGACCCGGATCGGCATCAATGGATTCGGACGCATCGGTCGCCAGACGCTCAAGGCGATTTTGGAGCGCTACCCCGAGGAACTCGAGGTGGTGGCCGTCAACGACCTGGCCGACGCCGAGACGAACGCGCACCTCTTCAAATACGACTCCACTTACGGTCGGTACGAGGGCACGGTGCGCGCGGATGACGGCAAGCTGCTGATCGACGACCGGCCGATCTCGGTGCTCGCCCAACGCGACCCCGCCGCGCTGGGATGGGGCGACCTCGGCGTCGACATCGTCATCGAGTCGACGGGGATCTTCACCGACGCGGACAAGGCCAAGGCGCACCTCGACGCTGGTGCTCGGAAGGTCATCATCACCGCGCCAGCCAAGAACGAGCACATCACGCTCGTCCTGGGCGTCAACGAGGACCGATACGAACCGGGCGCTCACCACGTGATCAGCAACGCCAGCTGCACCACCAACGCGCTCGCCACGGTGGCCAAGGTCGTCGTCGACACGTTCGGCATCGAGCGTGGCTTGATGACCACCGTCCACAGCTACACCAACGACCAGAGCCTGCTCGACGTCTATCACAAGGACCCGCGCCGCGCCCGTGCGGCGGCCCAGAACATCATCCCGACCACCACCGGAGCCGCACGCGCGCTGGCACTGGTGATCCCCGAGCTCAAGGGCCGCTTCGACGGGTTCTCGCTGCGGGTCCCGACGCAGACGGTCAGCATCCTCGACTTGGTGGCCGAGACGCGCGAGCCGGTGAGCGTTGAAGCCGCCAACGAGGCGTTCAAGGGGGCCGCGGAGGGATCGATGCGCGAGTACCTCGGCTACACCGAGGAGGAGCTGGTGTCGTCCGACTTCCGGGGGGACGAGCGGAGCAGCATCGTGGACGCCGCCTCGACGATGGTCAGCGGCGACCGGATGCTCAAGGTCGTCGCGTGGTACGACAACGAGTGGGGCTACTCGTGCCGGGTGGCCGACCTGACCAAGTACGTCGCCGATCGCCTTTAGGCACACGAGCAGGGGGCGCAGAGGCCGATGGACAAGCTCACGGTCCGTGACATCGACGTCGCCGGAAAGCGCGTCTTCCTGCGCGCCGACCTCAACGTCCCGCTCGAGGACGGCCGGATCACCGACGACTCGCGAATCCGGGCCAGTATCCCGACGCTGCGCTACCTGCTCGAGCATGGCGCGGGCGTCGTGCTCGCCAGCCACCTCGGCCGGCCGAAGGGAAAGGTCAACGACGCGCTGCGTCTCAAGCCGGTGGCGGACCGGCTCGCGCAGTTGCTACGCCGGCCGGTGAGGATGACCGGCGATGCTCTCGGGCCGGGCGTCGTCGACGCCGTAAACAAGCTGCGACCCGGCGACCTGCTGATGCTCGAGAACCTGAGGTTCCACGCCGAGGAGGAGTCGAATGACCCGTCCTTCGCGGAGGCGCTCGCGAAGCTTGCCGAGATTTACGTCGACGACGCGTTCGGATCGGCCCATCGCGCGCACGCCAGCACCGAGGGAATCACGCACTTCCTCCCGAGCGTGGCCGGGCTCCTCCTCGAGCGCGAGGTCGACGGCCTGTCGCGGCTCCTGAAGCGGCCGCCCAAGCCGTTCATCGCGGTCATCGGCGGCGCCAAGGTGAGTGGCAAGCTCGAGGTTCTCGACGCGCTGCTAAGCCGGTGTGCGGCGGTGCTCGTCGGCGGCGGGATGGCGAACACCTTCCTGGCAGCCAAGGGACACGCAATGGGGAAGTCGCTCGTCGAGAAGGAGCAGATCGAGAACGCGCAGCGCATCACGGTCGAGGCGCGACGCAAGCGCGTCCGGCTGATGCTCCCCGTCGACGCGGTGATCGCCGCACAGGTGCACCCGCGCTCGCAGACAGAGGTCATCGCCATCGGCGACGTGCCGAAAGAGTGGGCCGTGGTCGACATCGGCCAGAAGACAATCGAGGCCTACGCCCAGGCGCTCGCGAAGGCGAAGACGATCTTCTGGAACGGACCGATGGGTGTCTTCGAGGTCGCTCCCTTTGCAGAGGGCACGAACGCGATTGCGCGGATCCTTGCCGAGCGGACGGACGACGGCGTGGTGACGATCGTTGGCGGCGGCGATTCGCTCGCCGCCGTGGAGCGACTCGAGCTCACCGATCGGATGACGCACGTCAGCACCGGAGGCGGCGCCTCGCTCGAGTTCCTCGAGGGGAAGACGCTCCCGGGCGTCGCTGCGCTACTCGACGCGAGACCCGCCGCGTGACCACCCTCATCGAGGACGTGGCGGCCCGCGAGGTCCTCGACTCCCGCGGCAACCCGACGATCGAGGTCGATGTCTTCCTCGACGGTGGCGCCGTCGGCAGCGCCATGGTCCCGAGTGGCGCCAGCACGGGGACGCACGAGGCGCTCGAGCTGCGCGACGGCGATCCGGCGCGCTTCGGCGGCAAGGGCGTCCTCAAGGCGGTCGCCGCGGTCAACGACCTGATCCGGCCCGAGCTGCAGGGCAGCGACGCCGTCGACCAGGTCAGCCTCGATCGGCTGCTGATCGATCTGGACGGCACGCCCAACAAATCGAAGCTCGGCGCCAACGCGCTCCTCGGCGTATCGCTCGCGTGCGCACACGCCGCGGCCGACGCGCTCGACGTGCCGCTCTACCGCTACCTGGGCGGCGTCGCGGCACGACGCCTCCCGACGCCTCTGGTGAACATCCTCAACGGCGGGCGCCATGCGGCCGACTCGACCGATCTCCAGGAGTACATGGTCGTCCCCGTGGGCGCCGGCACCTTCCGCGAGGCCCTGCGCTGGGCGGCGGAGACATTCCGCGCACTCGGCGACCTGCTCCACGAGCGCGGCCTCACGACGACGGTCGGCGACGAGGGCGGCTACGCGCCGCGGATCGACTCCAACGAACAGGCAGTCGAGCTGATCCTCGAGGCGATCGGTAGAGCCGGGTACGAGGCAGGCTCGCAGGTTGCGCTGGCGATCGACGCGGCGGCAAGCGAGTTCTTCACCGGGGACTCCTACAGCCTCGCGCGGGACGGGCGGACCGTCTCGCGCGACGAGCTCGTCGCCATGTGGGCCGAGTGGGTCGAGCGCTATCCCATCGTGAGCATCGAGGACGGCCTCGACCAGGAGGACTGGGCCGGCTGGACCGATCTCACCGAGCGTCTCGGCGGTCGCCTGCAGCTGGTCGGCGACGACCTGCTGGTCACGAACACCGAGCGGCTGACGAGAGCGATTCGCGAGCGGGCCGGAAACGCGATCCTGGTCAAGCTGAACCAGATCGGAACGCTGACCGAGACGATCGAGGCGGTCGAGGCGGCGCGGCACGCCGGCTGGGCATCGGTCATCAGCCATCGGTCCGGTGAGACCGAGGACACCACCATAGCCGACCTCGCGGTCGCGCTCGGCACGGGTCAGATCAAGACCGGCTCGACTTCGCGCGGCGAGCGGACGGCCAAGTACAACCGGCTGCTCAGGATCGAGGAGGAGCTCGGCGACGCGGCGGAGTTCGCCGGTCGCTTGCCGTTCGTCGCCGCTGCGCCGGGGAGCGGCGCGCTCTGAGGTCAGGCCTCGGGCGTTTCGGCCTCGGATGTCGTTCGGCTGCGGCGCGTCTCGGCGCGCGACTCGCGCGACGCCCTGGTGACGGCGACCTTGGCCTTACCGGCCGCGGTGCGCGGCCGGTCGGCCGCACGGCCCGCGGCGGCCTTGGAGGCCTTGGCGGCGGCGACCTTCTTGCGCGTGGCGGTCTTGCTCGCCGCCGTCCGCGCGCGGCCGGTGGTCGGAGCGATGGCCTGGTCGTCGAGGAGGTGCGCGGCGTTGGCCTTGGCCATCAGCCGGCGCTTGCGGCGGGCGGCGTTGTTCGGGTGGATGATCCCCTTGGCCGCGGCCCGGTCGAGCGCACTGACGGCGCTCACGACGGCCGCCTGGCCGTCCCCATCCGTCTGACCGAGTGCGATGCGGGTCGCCCGCTGGACGAGCGACTTGGCGGCGCTGCGTGTACGCTTGTTGACCGATCGGCGGCCCAGTGTCTGGCGCACGCGCTTGATCGCCTGGCGAGTGTTCGCCACGTGGATCCTCCCGGGATTGACGCCGAAACGGCGGGCCACGCAGCATACCAGAGCGTGATCGGGCTCACCGCCGGCGCCTGGAGGGAGTGAAATATCGCTCGGCAGAACGCAGCGTGACCGTCGCGACGGATAGGCTGCACCTCTTCCCGTCGGCGTTCGCCAACCTGCGGTGGTCGGCGGTGCTGGCGGGCTTCGCTTCGACAACAGTCGTTCTCGGAGTCGCCGTTGTCGGTGGGGCGACGGCCCTCGCCGCCACGTACGACGGTCGCGTCATGCCCGGCGTCGAGATCGGCGGTGCCGAGGTCGCGGGGCTCGACCGCGCGGCGGCCGACGACGCGGTCCGGGCGGCCCTTCCATCATTGTCGAGCGGCTCCGTCACGCTCGTCGCGGGCGACGAGGAGCGGTCGGTCCCGTACGCCGCGTTCGAGCGCGACTACCGGATCGACGCCATGCTCGACGACGCCTTCGCCGTCGGCCGACGAGGCAACTTCCTCGAACGCGCAGTCGCGTTCATGCGCTCCGGGATCCATTCCGCGCACGTCTCCGTGGCAGCCACTTACGACCCCGAGGCTCTCGATCGACTCGTGACCTCGGCCGCGGCCGATCTCGTGCGCCAGCCCCGCGATGCCGTTGCGACGCTCAGCGGTGGAACCTTCGAGGTCGAGGCGGGGGTGAGCGGCCGCCGCATCGACGCCCCGACGTCGGTGGTCGCGGTCGCGGCCGCACTGGCCAGCACCGACCCCGGCGACGTAACGGTTCGCCTCGTCGCGCGCGACGTCGAGCCATCGGTCACTACCGAGGAGGCCGAATTCGCCGCAGCCCACGCGATCGCGATGACGGCCCACGACCTCACGCTCACCGCCGGCGACGACGAGTTCACGATAGGCGCCGCCTCGTTGCGGCCATGGGTCGAATTCGTCACGACGGCAGGAGGTGGTTACAGGGCCCGTCTGCTCACCGATCCGATCGTCGAGCGGCTCCGCGCGCTCGCTGCCGACATCGACCGCCAGCCGCAGGACGCGAGCTTCTACAGCGACGGGGCGCAGCTCAGCGTCATCCCGAGCGTCGAGGGCCGCACGCTCGACGTCGAGGCCAGCGTCCGGCGCGTGGTCGAGACGCTCGAGGCCCTGCGGACCGGCGCGTCGGCGCCGACCGTCGAGCTCTCGATTGCCACCGCACAGCCCGCGCTGACGACCGAGCAGGCCGAGGCCGCCGTCCCGCAGATGCAGGTGATCTCGAGCTGGACGACCTACTTCACGCCGAACCCGGGCGATTTCTTCGGCGAGAACATCGCCGTCCCGACGCGGATCCTGGACGGGTACGTCGTGGTGCCCGGCGCGTGGTTCGACTTCTGGACCGCCGTCGGACCGGTCACCCCGGAGCGTGGCTATGGTCCGGGCGGCGCGATCATCAACGGTCGCAGCGTCTCGACCGGCGCGCTGGGTGGCGGCATCTGCTCGACGTCGACGACGCTCTTCAACGCCGCGCTGCGCGCCGGGCTCGAGATCGGTGCGCGGACAAACCACTACTACTACATCTCGCGCTACCCGACCGGCCTCGACGCCACGGTCTACATGGACGACACCTCGGTCGTGACGATGAGCTTCCGCAACGACACGCCGTATCCGATCATCATCCGCGGCTACAACGACTACGGCGTGGTCCGGTTCGACCTTCTCAGCGTGCCGACCGGCAGGACGGTCTTCTTCACGGACCCGATCATCCGCAACCAGCGCGCGGCGAAGGACGTGATCGAGTACACCGACGAACTGGAGCCGGGTGTCCAGGAGCGGGTGGAGTTTCCGCACGACGGGATGCAGGTGTGGGTCACCCGAACCGTGACCGATGCGGGTGGCGCGGTCATCCACCAGGAGGAGTACTTCTCCGATTACCGCGTCGTGAACGGCATCATCCGCCAAGGCACGCCCGAGGAGACACCGAGCCCGACTCCGAGCGCCTCGCCGAGCCCGAGTCCGTCGCCCTGAGGCGACCCTCAGCGGTAGACGCCGTTGTGACCGATGCTCATCGATCCCGGCTGCGGGAAGTAGGTGAGACCGTGCGGCGCGTGGGCGACCGCGATCGTGGCGATGACGGATCCCTCTGCCGTGTCGATCACCGAGACGCTGTCGTGATAGCGATTCGACACCCACAGCTGGGAACCGTCGGGTGACACGTTCAGCATGTCCGGACTCCCGCCGACGTTCCAGGTCGCGACGATGCTGCGCGTCGAGAAGTCGATCATGCTCATCGTCCCCTCGAGCCGGTTGCTGACGAACAGGGAGCGCGTGTCGCGGCTCACAGCCAGCCCGTGCGCCCCGCGCCCGGTGGGAAGGAAGTCGAGTTCGGTCATCGTGACCGGGTCGACAATCGAGACGCCGTGCCGGCCCTGATTCGCGATGTAGAAGACCGATCCGTCCGGTGACACCTTCACGTCGACCGGCAGGCCACCGAGGTTGAGCTCGCCGGAGACCGCGAGCGTGTCGATGTCGACCTTTACCAGCCAGCCGTCGAACTCGGTGCTCGCCAGCAGGTAACTGCCGTCTGCGGCGAAGTCGAGGTGGTCCACACCCCAATACGCGATCGGAACGCTCTGCACGAGCTCCCACGTCTCCCGTTTGAAGAAGTCGAGACGCCGGAGGTCCTCGGCGACGACGATCGTGTACCGGCCGTCGGGCGTGAAGTAGAGGTTGTAGGGGCGTCTCACCTCGACGGTTCCCGTCACCTGGCCCGTGCCCGCATCGATCTCGGTCAGCGTGTCGGACAGCATGTTGTTCACGTACAGCCGCGTCATGTCCCATGACGGCGTCACGTGGTGGGCGATGCTCCCCGTCGCGAAGCCATCGATGATCTCGAACGTCGTCGGGTCGATGACCACCACGGTGCCGGAGATCTCGTGCGGGACGTAGACCCGCGCCGGGATGCCGGCCACGGCAGGAGCGAGCATGCCGGCGCGTGTGCCGGCGTACACGCTCAGCGGCGGCGTGGGGCTCGCCGTCGGCGCGACACTCGGCGCACGACTGACCGATGGCGGCGGCGTCCCGCTCGGAGTCGCCGTGGCCAAGATCGGCTCCGTGGCGAGCGGACCCGTGGGGCTCGCAGGCCCGATCGCGCCGCCCGGCGGCGCCCCGCCGCACCCGGCAAGGAGAGCGGCGACCCCGAAGGTAGCCAGAAAGAGGCGCATCGTGCCGCAGTCTATCGGTGTGGGAATGAATGTTTCGGCGAGCTGCGGCGTCAATACCAGTGAAGGGCCCGCCGCGCCCGGAGGACGGAATGCTGGGCGACGGCGAGGAGGCCGTGAGGCCGGACTCGGGGGTGTCCCGTGCCGCGCTCTTCGGTCGGCTCGTCCACGAGCGGCTGGACGCCGCGTACCGCCTGGCGCGAACACAGGACGAGGGGGAGGTCTGGGGCTAGACTCGGGCCCCGTGATCCCCCCGGAGCGTATCCGCAATTTCAGCATCGTCGCGCACATCGATCACGGCAAGAGCACGCTCGCCGACCGCCTGCTCGAGGCGACGCACACGATCGAGAAGCGGCAGATGCAGAGCCAGGTGCTTGACTCGATGGACCTGGAGCGAGAGAAGGGGATCACGATCAAGGCTCGCGCGGTGCGGCTCGAGTATCGGGCGCGCGACGGTCGCGACTACGCGCTCAACCTGATCGACACGCCGGGGCACGTCGACTTCACGTACGAGGTGAGTCGTGCGCTCCAGGCATGTGAAGGCGCGATTCTGGTCGTCGACGCCAGCCAGGGCATCGAGGCGCAGACCCTCGCCAACCTCCATCTCGCTCTCGAGCAACGGCTGACGATCATCCCTGTCGTCAACAAGATCGACCTGCCCAGCGCCGACCCGGAGCGGGTCCTGGACGACCTCGAGTCGTCACTCGCCATCCCGCGGGAAGAGGCGATCCTCGCGAGCGCGAAGGAGGGCACCGGCGTCGACGAGATCCTCGAAGCGCTCGTGGCCCGCGTCCCCCCGCCCGGTGGCGACGATGCAGCACCTGCCCAGGCACTGGTCTTCGACTCGCACTACGACCTGTACAAGGGCGTCGTCGCCTACGTCCGGGTCGTGAACGGAACGCTCAGGGATCGCGAGCGGCTGCGATTCTTTGCGACCGGCGCCGAGTCCGATGCGCTCGAGCTCGGCTATTTCCGGCCGCAGCCGGTCGCGACGGCGGTGCTCACGGCGGGCGAGGTGGGCTACGTCGCGACGGGGCTCAAGAGCGTCGCCGAAGCCCGCGTGGGCGACACGCTCACGTCGGCCTCGCGGCCGGCGCGTGACCCGCTGCCGGGCTACAAGCCGGCTCTGCCGCTGGTCTTCGCCGGGATATACCCGATGCGCGGCGACGACTACCCGCTGCTGCGCGACGCGCTCGACCGGCTCCACCTCAACGATGCCAGCTTCGTTTACGAGCCGGAGTCGAGCGTCGCACTCGGGTTCGGGTTCCGCTGTGGCTTCCTGGGACTCCTCCACCTCGAGATCGTCCAGGAGCGGCTCGAGCGCGAGTTCGACCTCGAGCTCATCGCGTCGGCACCATCGGTCGAATACCGTGTCCGCCTGCAGCATCGGTCCGAGGAGCTGGTGATCGACAACCCGGCCCAGTTTCCCGATGCCGGTCAGATCGAGCAGATCGGCGAGCCCTGGGTGCGCCTGGACATCGTCACCCCCAGCGACTTCATCGGCTCGATCCTCGAGCTCATCACCGGCCGCCGCGGCGAGCTCGAATCGATGGACTACCTGGACGAGCGGCGTGTCAACCTGCATGCCCAGCTGCCACTGGCGGAGCTGATCGTCGACTTCTACGACCTTCTGAAGAGCCGCACCCAGGGCTACGCCAGCCTGGACTACGCGTTCGTGGGCTACCGGCCGGGCGATCTCGTCAGGCTCGACGTGCTCGTGGCCGGCACGCCGGTCGACGCGCTCAGCCTGATCATGCACCGCTCGCAGGCGTACCGGGCAGGCAAGGCACTCGTGGAGCGGCTGACGGGACTCATTCCGCGACAGCTTTTCGAGGTTCCCGTCCAGGCCGCCATCGGCTCGCATATCATCTCGCGCGAGACGGTACGCGCCATGCGTAAGAACGTGCTCGCCAAGTGCTACGGCGGCGACGTCACGCGAAAGCGGAAGCTGCTGGAGCGACAGAAGGAAGGCAAGCAGCGCATGAAGCGGGTGGGCAACGTCGAGATCCCGCAAGAGGCCTTCCTGGCCGTGTTGCGCCTGAACGAAACCGCGTCCTGACGGCGGCCGCCCGAGGTGAGCTTCTTCGACTCACTCCGCCTGGCGATCGTGTTCGGCCTCTCGCTGTTCCTGGTCCTCCTGCGCTTCGACTCCGACCGGATCATCCGCTCCGACTACTTCCGCTACCGCAGCGGCTGGCTCGGCGCGTTCAGCTACTACGCCTTCGTCATCGGCTTCGCGCTGCTCATCGCCTTCGTGTTCCAGGACCGCGACCAGCTCTTCCTGCGGGGCGGCGACAGCGGCGTCCTCCTGCAGGCTTCGCTGCTGTTCGCGGTGGTCGGCCTTATCAATGCGTTCTTCCTGGCCCTTCTTCGGTTCGGCGCGATCACGCCGCTTCCCAGCCGCCTTCTGCCGAGCCGGACCTTCGGCGCCGCCGCGAACGCGGTGGCCGACGAGCTCCAGTTCCGCTCGGTCGTGCTCGGCCTGCTGCTCTTCGCCGGGGCGTCCACGACGGTCGCGCTCGTCGTCCAGGCGCTCCTGTTCGGGCTTGCGCACCGGCGGCTGTGGCGCGACCGCGACTGGTACTTCCTCGCGGGCTCGGTGCTCCTCGGGTACGCCGCGGGGATGGCGACGCTCGCGGCCGGATCGGTCCTCCCGGCCATCGTCGGCCATTTCGCGATCAGCATGTCGCTGTTTGCCTTCGCCGGCGGGCGGCTGCGGCAGCGACCGATCTAAGGTGTCGCCCGGCGCCGACGCGCGGCACCACCTCTACATCCACGTTCCCTTCTGCCGGCTGGTGTGCGCCTACTGCGATTTCGTGGCGGTCGCCGGGCGCAGGGCCGATATCCCCCGGTACGTCGACGCCCTGCTCTCGGAGATGGCCGTGCGGCCGGCGCCGGGTGAGCTGCGCACGATCTACTTCGGCGGCGGGACGCCTTCGCAACTCGACACGGCGCACGTGGAGCGGCTCGTGGCGGCGGCGATGGAGCGGTGGAACGACACGCCGGCCGAGGTCTCGCTGGAAGCGAATCCCAGCGCCCGCGAGCGGCCGGACTGGATCGGGCTCCGATCGGCCGGCGTCACGCGGCTCTCGCTGGGCGTCCAGTCGCTGCATGACGCCGATCTTCGCGAGCTCGCGCGTGGGCACTCCGCGGGCGAGGCGGTCGCGGCGTACCGCGCGGTGCGAGCCGCGGGATTCGAGAGCGTCAGCCTCGACCTGATGTACGGCATCCCGGGCCAGACAGTCGCCGGGTGGCGGCGCGGAGTCGCGGCGGCGCTCGCGCTGGGTCCCGACCAGCTGTCGTTGTACAGCCTCTCGCTGGCAGTGACGCCGGACGAGTGGGCCGGCGCGCCGCGCGCCGGCGCGCTGAGGTGGCGGAGGGCCATGGCGGAGCGTCAGGACGACGACGTCGCGGCTGAGCAGTACCGCGTGGCGGAGGAGCTGCTCGACGCCGCGGGGTTTGGTCACTATGAGCTCAGCTCGTGGGCACGTCCCGGCCACGAGTGCGTCCACAACCGGGCGTACTGGGAGCGGCTTCCGTACACGGGGCTCGGCGCCGGCGCGCACTCGTTCGACGGCACGACTCGATCGTGGAACGTCCGCGACGTCGACGCCTATATCGCCGCCGTCGAGCGCGGCGCGAGCCCCCGAGAGGACGGCGAGACCGTGGACGAGCGGGAGAGCGCATTCGAGACGCTGGCGCTCGCCCTGCGGACGCTGGATGGCCTGTCGCGGTCCGCATTCCGCGACCGCTTCGGGGATGATCCGGCCACTCGCTACGCCGTGGCCGTGGATATCTCGGCGACGCGTGGCCTCATCGAGCTCGACGCCGACTCGATTCGGTTGACGCCGGCCGGCCGCCTCCTCGCGAACGACGTGCTCGTGGCATTCATCGGCTGAGCGGAGCGCCCCGCGCGCGTTGACACTCCTCCGCGCAAGTTGGTATCCTCGTGCTCCCGGTTAGCACTCTCACCCTAAGAGTGCCAATGGCCCGGGCGACGGGACCACACAGCACGACTGGACGCGAAAGCACGCACGAGACGTTCACCGACCCGATGACGGAACACCGCCGACCCAGTTTCGAGGTATCGCTCAGCGAGCGACAGCGCCAGGTTCTCCGCGCCGTCGTGGAGGACTATCTGCTGACAGCGGTGCCGGTCGGGTCGCTGAGCCTCGTGAGCCGATACCGACTCGACGTGAGCCCGGCGACGGTGCGGAGCGAGATGGCCGGCCTCGAGAGCCTCGGTCTTCTGATGCACCCCCACACGTCTGCGGGGCGCATCCCGTCCGACCTCGGATACCGGGTGTTCGTGGAGTCACTGATGCGCGAAGCGGAGCTCGACGGCGCCGATCAGACGATGATCCGCCATCAGTTCAGCCAGGTGCAGCTCAGGACGAACGACTGGCTGCGGCTCGCAGCATCGATCCTGGCGGGGAGCACGCGGAGCGCCGCCGTCGTGACGCCGGCACGGGCGCGGCGTGCCCGCTTCGGCCACGTCCAGATCGCCGAGCTCGCGGATCAGAGCCGGCTCCTGGTTCTCGTGCTGGGTGACGGCAACGTCGTCCAGCGCAAGATCGACCGCGCGTCGATGGACGTGACGCTTCCCGGCACCGCGATCGGTCAGCTCGAGCTCGACACCATTGCTGCTCTGCTGAATCGAGAGCTCGCCGGGATGACCGCGGCCCAGATCCGCCGCCGCATGGCTCGCCTTCCGCCGCCGGCGGCACATGTCGCACGCATCGTCGAGCAACTGGTGAGCGACGCTGGCGAGCCCGTGATCGAGGAGGTCTTCACCGACGGCCTGGTCCACGTCCTCGAGCAGCCGGAGTTCGCCGAGGGCGACAAGCTCCGCCGCGTCGTCGAGGTCCTCCAGCGCAGCGACTTCCTCGAGCAGCTGCTCCCGGTGGTGACGCGAGGCGGCGGCGTGCACGTCATCATCGGCCGCGAGAACGAGAACGACGCGATGCACGAGGTGAGTCTCGTCTTCGCCCCGTACGGGACTCCCGACCGGGCGCTCGGTCTGCTGGGCGTCCTCGGGCCGACCCGCATGCCGTACCCGCGTGCGATCCCGACAGTCCGGTACCTGAGCGCGATCATGAACGAACTCATCGGCACCGAGGCGACCACCAGCCATGACTGACAAGACGGACACGTCCAACGCGCGACCCGCGGCCGCGAGCGCCAGCGACGGCGACTCCCGGCGCAGGACGAGGGCGCAGGAGCGCGCCGAATCGGTCCGGACGCCCAGTCGCGCAGAGCTCGCCGAGCGCATCGAGCAGCTCCAGCGCGAGATCGAGGATCTGCGCGGACAGGCCGAACAGAACCTGCGCAACTGGCAGCGGTCGGCTGCCGACTTTGCGAACTACAAGCGCCGCGTCGATGAGGAGCGCGGCGAGATGGCGCATCTCTCCAAGATGATCGTGATCGGCAAGCTGCTGACCGTGCTCGACGACTTCGATCGCGCGCTTGAGAGCGTGCCGGAGGACCTCGCCGGGCTCAGCTGGGTCGAGGGCATCCGCCTCGTCGAACGCAAGCTCCGCTACCTGCTCGAATCCGAGGGACTCACCGCGATCGATGCGCTCGGGACGCAGTTCGACCCGAACGTTCACGAGGCCGTCCTGCACGAGGAGACGGCGGAACATCCAGACAACGAGGTGATCGGCGAGCTTCAGCGCGGCTACCGCCTGGGGGACCGGGTGATCCGGCCGACGCTCGTCAAGGTCGCCAACAACCCAAGCAAGTAGACAAGAAAGACGTCGAGGGAACACGCATATGGGCAAGATCATCGGCATCGACCTGGGGACCACGAACAGCGTGGTCGCGGTCATGGAGGGCGGCGAGCCGCAGGTCATCACCAACGCGGAGGGCGGACGCATCACGCCTTCGGTCGTCGGCTTCGCGAAGTCCGGCGAGCGCCTGGTGGGCCAGGTGGCCAAGCGTCAGGCGATCACCAACCCGGAGAACACCGTCTTCAGCATCAAGCGCTTCATGGGGCGTCGCTACGAGGACCCCGAGGTCAAGCACAGCAAGAACCTGGTTCCGTACCAGGTCGAGAAGGACCCCAAGTCCGACGGCGTGGTGGTCAAGCTCGGGAACGGGAAGACTTTCAGCCCGCCCGAGATCAGCGCCATGATCCTCCAGAAGCTGAAGGGCGACGCTGAGGCGTATCTCGGCGAGAAGGTCACCGAGGCAGTCATCACCGTGCCGGCCTATTTCGATGACACGCAGCGCCAGGCCACCAAGGATGCGGGCCGCATCGCCGGCCTGGACGTCAAGCGCATCGTCAACGAGCCGACCGCCTCGGCTCTCGCCTACGGGCTCGACAAGCAGAAGGAAGAGAAGATCGCGGTCTACGACCTGGGCGGCGGAACGTTCGACATCAGCATCCTCGAGCTGTCCGAAGGGGTCTTCGAGGTTCGCTCGACCAACGGCGACACGCACCTCGGCGGCGACGACTTCGACCAGCGCGTCATCGAGTGGCTCGTCGCCGAGTTCCGCAAGAGCGAGGGGATCGACCTCTCCAAGGACCGGATCGCGGTCCAGCGGCTCAAGGAGGCGGCCGAGAAGGCGAAGATCGAGCTCTCGAGCACGACCCAGACGGAGATCAACCTGCCGTTCATCAGCGCCGACGCCACTGGTCCGAAGCACCTCGTCGTGACGCTGAGCCGGGCCAAGCTCGAGGACCTGGTGGCGGACCTGATCGGGAAGACCGAGGAGCCGGTGCGGAAGGCGCTGGCCGATGCCAACCTCAAGCCCGGCGACGTCAACGAGGTGATCCTCGTCGGCGGTATGACGCGCATGCCGGCGGTCGTCGAGGCGGTCAAGAAGATGTTCGCAGGGAAGGAGCCGCACAAGGGCGTCAACCCCGATGAGGTCGTCGCGGTCGGCGCCGCGATCCAGGCCGGCGTTCTGGGCGGCGAAGTCAAGGACGTCCTGCTGCTCGATGTGACGCCGCTCTCGCTGGGCATCGAGACGCTGGGAGGCGTCGCGACCAAGATGATCAACCGCAACACGACCATCCCGACATCGCACACGCAGATCTTCAGCACGGCGTCGGACAACCAGCCGTCGGTCGACATCGTCGTACTCCAGGGCGAGCGCGAGATGGCGGCAGACAACAAGCGGCTGGCGACGTTCCGGCTGGACGGCATCCCGCCCGCTCCGCGGGGGGTGCCGCAGATCGAGGTGACCTTCGACATCGACGCGAACGGCATCCTCAACGTCACCGCCAAGGACAAGGCCACCAATCGCGAGCAGAAGGTGACGATCACCGCGAGCTCGATGCTGGCCAAGGAGGACGTCGACCGGATGGTTCGCGAGGCCGCGGAGCACGCCGAGGAGGACCGTCAGCGGCGGAGCGAGGTCGAGTCGCGGAACGAGGCCGACGCCCTCACGTTCCAGGCGGAGCGACTGATCAAGGATCTCGGCGACAAGCTCTCGGCGGAGGATCGTGCGGACATCGAGTCCAAGATCGCGTCGGTCCGCGAGGCCCTGAACGGGACCGATGCGGGCGCGATCGACTCGACCAAGAACCAGCTGGCGGAGACGCTGCAGCGCGTCGGCGCGGCCGCGTACCAGCAGGCGGAGCCGCAGCCCGGCGGTGGTGACGGCCAGGGCCCCGACGGGACCGGTCCGGCCGCCGAGGAAGAGGGCGAGACGATCGAGGGCGAGTACAAAGAGGTCTAGTCTCGAGCGGAGCGCGGTTGCAGGCTGTTCGCGCAACCAGGGAGGGCGACGTGGCGACCGGGTTCCAGGTGACCTTCGACTGCGCCGACCCCGATCGGGTCGCCCGCTTCTGGGCGTCGGCGCTGCGCTACAAGATCCAGGACCCGCCTGCCGGGTTCGACAACTGGGAGGCGTTCCTCGCGGCGCAGGGCATGCCGGAGTCGCAGTGGAACAGCGCCAGTGCGGTCGTCGACCCGGACGGTCACGGGTCACGCCTGTACTTCCAGCGCGTACCCGAAGGGAAGGTCGTCAAGAACCGCGTCCATCTCGACCTCAACGTGAGTGGAGGACGCGAGCTTCCCCTCGAGGGACGGCTCGATCGCATCCGGTCCGAGCAGGCGCGCCTGATCGCCGAGGGCGCGCGCGAGATCCGGCCGCTCGGCGAGGAGAACGGCGAGTGGTGGACCGTGATGCAGGACGTGGAGGGCAACGAGTTCTGCCTCCAGTAGCCTGAATGCGGCTCGCGACCTGGAACGTCAACTCGCTGAGCGCCAGACTCGAGCGCGTGCTCGCGTGGCTCGGATCGGCGCAACCCGACGTCTTCTGCATGCAGGAGACGAAGGTCACCGATGAGGCGGTCCCGTCGCTCGCCTTCCGCGAGCTGGGCTACGACGTCGCGCATCACGGGCTTGGACGCTGGAACGGCGTCGGCATCGCGTCGCGGGTCGGCATTGACGATGTCACCGCCGGGCTGGGCCCCGCACCGGACGGATGGACCGATGACGGTGGCCGCTTCATCGCCGCCACCTGCGCCGGCATCAGGGTGATGAGCGTCTACGTCCCGAACGGCCGCGTCGTGGGCAGCGAGTTCTACGCCGCCAAGCTCGCGTGGCTGGACCGGCTCAACGAGTGGGTCGCCACCAACTGCGATCTCGGCGACGAGCTGGCGCTGTGCGGTGACTTCAACGTCGCACCCACGGACGACGACGTCTGGGACGCGGAGGCGGCCCACGGCGCAACGCACGTCTCGCCGGCTGAGCGCGAACGCGTCGCGCGGCTACGCGCGTGGGGGCTCGTCGACGTGGTCCGCCGGTTCCACCCCGAGCCCGGCTTCTACACCTGGTGGGACTACCGCGCGGGGCACTTCCACAAGAACTTCGGGATGCGGATCGACCATGTCTACGCCACGCCGCCGCTGGCGGCTCGTGCGGTGGCGGCGGAACGCGACCGCGAGGCGCGCAAGCCGAAGTCGTTCCCGGGCATCCCCTCGGACCATGCGCCCCTATACGTCGATCTTGCGGACGCCGGCGGCTAGATCACCGCCTCCAGTTCTTCGCCCCCACGCGCGCCGAGCCAGCCACCGACCGCCGACGCCAGGGCGGGGATGGCCGACGAGAGGAACGCGATCAGCGCAGAGCTGCGCAGGGTCGCGGCCACCTCCTGCGGGTCCTGCCCCGCGATCGATCCGGTGAGCGAGCGCAGCTGCGCGAAGAGGTTTCCGAGCGCTCCGAACATCTGACCGAGCCCGATCGCGCTAAGCACCGCGATGAGGAGAATGCCGAGCGCCCACACGAGGAACCCGTTCAGCAGGCCGCTGGCCCTGCCTCGGATCGCCGACGTTCGGCCGGTGACGAATCCGCCGATCAGGAACGAGAGAACCGCGAGGAGCGCGGCGACGTACTCGCCGAGCTGGGTGGCGGCGTTTCCCTGGACCGCACCGCTGCTGACCGTCTCGATCCCGATCACGAGAGCGAGCAGGCTGAGGATCAGGAACGCGCTGATGGCGACGAGGAGACCCGCCCAGATCGGTCCCCAGCGAACGGCGTCTCGCGGAGCGACGATGGGCGTCGCGGCCGGATACAGCGGCGGCGCATTGACGTTCGCGGCGGTCGCAGTCGGGGGCGTCGGCGGCGTGAGCGGGTCTCGAGTCATCGGGCGTCTCCGAGTCGGTGCGAGCGCCCGGCGGTGCTCCGAGGCACCGAGCCGGGTGGCTGCTCACGCGCGCAAGCGACGTGCCACGCCGGGAGGTTCGTCGAGCGCCGTTGGTTCCGCGCTGGCACTCCGGAATCCGGAGTGCTCGCCCGTATAATCTGCGGCCGATGGCGATCAAACGGGACTATTACGAGATTCTCGGCGTGTCGCGCGACGCGAGCGACGAGGAGATCAAGCGCGCCTTTCGCAGGGCGGCGCAGCGCCACCACCCCGACGTCGACACCAGCGCCGGGGCCGAGGAGCGGTTCAAGGAGCTCAACGAGGCATATCGCGTCCTCTCCGATCGCCAGCGGCGCCAGGCGTATGACATGTTCGGCCACAGCGCCGTCGATCTTGGCACCGGCGGCGAGGGATTCGGTGGCGGCTTCGGGCCGTTCGGCGACATCTTCGACGCATTCTTCGGCGGTACCGCGACGACGCGCGGACGCCGGCGGGTGGTGGCCGGATCGGACCTGCGCTATGACCTGACGATCGACTTCGACGAGGCCGTGTTCGGCACCACCAAGACGATCCGGTTCCCGAACCTCATCCGCTGCAACGTGTGCGACGGGAGCGGCATCGAGCCCGGAACCGAACCCGAGCGATGTCCGGACTGCGGCGGCAGCGGCGAGCGGCGTCGCGTCAGCCAGACGATCCTCGGCCAGATGGTGAACATCGTCGCGTGCCCGCGCTGCAACGGCGAGGGTCGCGTGGTCACCACGCCCTGCACGACGTGCCACGGCGACGGCCGCGTCCGCGAGGAGCGCGAGCTGGAGGTGCGCATACCGGCCGGGATCGACTCCGGACAGCGCATCGCGCTTGACGGCCAGGGAGAGGCCGGGCCCCGCGGCGGCCCCGCGGGCGACCTCTTCGTCGTCGTCAACGTCAAAGAGCATCCCGAGCTCGCGCGCCGTGGGAGTGAGATCTACTACGAGCTCCCGATCACGTTCCCGCAGGCCGCCCTCGGCACCAAGGCCACCGTCCCGACCGTCGACGGCGAGGCGGATGTCGACGTCCCGCCCGGTACCCAGAGCGGCTACGAGATCCGCCTCCGCGGCAAGGGAGTTCCGAGGCTGCGCGGCAACGGCCGAGGCGACCAGTACGTGATCGTCAACGTCGTCGTCCCACACAAACTCTCGAAGCGAGAGCGCGAGCTGCTCGAGGAGCTCGGCGATGTCAGCGCGCCGGCCGCGCTCGACGACGAGAAGCACGGAAGCGTCTTCGACCGGTTCCGCAACCTCTTCGACTGACGGCCGCGTGCGCTGGCTCGAGCTGAGCGTCGAGGCCGGGAGCGAGGCGGTCGAAGCCGTGAGCGAGATCCTGTGTCGCCTCGGCCGGGGGGCGGCGGTTCGCCCGACCCGGCTGCTGACTCAACCAGGAGACGAGCTGTCTGCGCGGGAGGACCACGACGCGCCGTACATCCTTACCGCGCACGTGCCCAACGAGACGACCGCCGCGGATGAGGTCGAGTCGACCAGGCGCGCGCTGTGGCACCTCCAGGCCTTCGGCCTCGGCCCCGTCGGCGAGCTCCGCATCCGTGACGTCGACGACGAGCAGTGGGCCGATGCGTGGCGCGCGCACTATGCGCCGCAACGCTTCGGCCGCATCGTGATCGTGCCGTCGTGGATGGAGGAGCGGATTGCGGCCGATGAGGTGGCGATCAGGCTCGATCCCGGCATGGCGTTCGGGACCGGGCTCCATCCCTCGACGCGCGGCTGCTTGGTGCTGATGCAGCGCAGCTCTCCGCCGAAGGCGCTGCTCGACGTCGGCTCCGGCTCCGGAATCCTCGCGATCGCAGGCGTCAAGCTGGGCGCGGAGACGGCGACGTGCCTCGACGTCGACCCGGTGGCAGTCGACGCCACCCGCCGGAACGCGCAGGTCAATGACGTTGCCGATCGGATCGACGCGCTCCACGGAACGCTGCCGCTCCGGCCGCCGCGTCGATTCGCACTCGTGTGCGCGAACCTCGTCGCGCGCGTACTGGTCGAGCTCGCCGACGAGCTCGTCGCCCACCTCGCCGACGATGCGGAGCTCGTAGCCGGCGGGATCGTGTCGGAGCGCGCGACCGAGGTCGAGCTCGCGTTCGCGGAGCGGCGCGTATCGGTCATCGAACGGTTGGCCGATGCAAACTGGGTCACGCTCCGGCTGGGTCGTGGTACCGCGGCGAGCGCCGCGGTTGCCTGATCGCGGCATGTCGCGTCGCGTACGCTGACCGGCATGGACGCGTGCCTCTTCTGTCGGATCGCACGCGGCGAGGTGCCGGCGAATATCGTCCGCGAGGATGACACGCTCGTCGTCTTCCGCGACATCAACCCGCAGGCGCCGATCCACCTGCTCGCCATCCCGCGCCGCCACATCGCGTCCGTGCGCGAGCTGGAGGGCCCTGATGCCGGCCTGCTCGGCGCGCTCGCAGACGCGCTGAGGAACGCCGCCGACGACGAGGGGGCCGCCAGCTACCGGCTCGTGACGAACGTGGGCCCGGATGCCGGGCAGAGCGTCGCCCACCTGCACGTGCACCTGCTGGCGGGACGTCGCCTGGGATGGCCCCCCGGATGAGCCCGCCTGCGAATCGCAGGATCGTTGACCCTGCTCGGCGGCCGCTGATATGCTCCCGCGGGCCCAGCACGGGCATGCAATCACGGGAAGGCGGGAAGTCGTTTGGCCGAAGTCCGCGTGGGCGAGAACGAGACGTTCGAGAGTGCGCTCCGTCGCTTCAACAAGAAGATCCAGCAGTCGGGCATCCTCGCCGAGGCGCGGCGACGGGAGCACTACGAGAAGCCCAGCGTGAAGCGCAAGCGGAAGGAAGCCAAGAAGCGCAAGGCGACCCGCACCTGATTCCGCGGTCCGCGTCGGCGGCCGCTGTGCGGCCCGCCGGGTCGGGACCGATGTGACCCTCCAGGAGACGATCGAGCAGGCGGTTCGCGACGCGATGCGCGCCGGCGATTCGGTGCGGACGTCAACGCTGCGCATGGTCCTCGCGGCCGCGCAGAACCGGCGGATCGAGGTCGGCCGGGCGCTGGACGACGCGGAGATGACACAGGTCGTCGCGAAGCAGGCGAAGCAGCGCCGCGAGAGCATCGAGCACTTCCGTGCCGCCGGCCGCATCGAGCTCGCGGAAAAGGAGGAGTCCGAGCTCGCCGTGCTCGGTGAGTTCCTGCCGCAGCAGCTCACGCCGAGCGAGCTCGAGCGGATGGCCCGCGACGCCGTCGCAGCCAGCGGCGCATCGACCCCCGCCGAGCTCGGCCGCGTCATGGCGCTGCTCGCGCCACAGGTCAAGGGCCGTGCCGACGGCCGAGAGGTTTCCGAGATCGTGCGGCGGCTGCTCGCCGGCGATGCCGCCGACGCGGGCCCGGGACCGGTCCCGACGAGTTCCGACGCTTCACCGCCGCCGGCTCCGACGGGGACGGCGCGCGAGACCGGCTGACGAACGTGTTCATCCCGCGAACGCTCTCGGCGCGGCGTCAGCCCCTGCCCGTCGGGAGCTTCGCCCGCGCGGCGGCGGTGATGGTCATTCTCGCCGCGGGCCTTACCGCCGTCCTCTCGTTGAACGTCATCCCCGGGCAGTTCAGCCTGACCGAGGGCGACGTGGCGCAACAGGCGATCCAGGCGCCGCGCCGGGCGACGTTCGAGTCGTCGGTCGAGACCGACGCGGCGCGGCAGGAGGCCGAGGCGGCCGTCGAGCCCGTGTACGTTGAGATCGCGCCTCGCGCGGACATCCGCGACGCGCAGCTAACTGACCTCGACCGCCGCGCCGGCCGCGTCGAGCGACTCCTGGCGCAGGCGGCGTCAGAAGGGCCGCCAGTCGAGGAGGTAACCGCCGACCTGGCGCTCATCCTCCCCGAGGTCGACGGGGAGCTCATCGACGTCATCGCGACGCTCAGCGTCCGGCAGTGGCAATCCGTCGCCGCGTCGGCCCGCTCCGTCCTCGACGAGGCTCTGAGCGATGACGTGCCGGAGGACGATCTCGACGCGACCAGGGAGCTCGTCCGCAACCGGATCACCGCCAGTCTGCCCGAGCCGGAGCGGACGCTGTCGGGCGAGCTGGCCGCCGCGTTCCTCACTCCCAACACGGAGATCTCGGTGGAGCAGACCGAGGCGGCGCGCCAGCGCGCCAGAGCGGCCGTGGAGCCGGTGCGCGTCGACGTTCGGCAGGGCGAGACGATCGTCCGCGAGGGCGAGCGGATCACGGCGCTCGATATCGAGACGCTGGGCCAGCTGGGACTCACCCAACCGCAGCTCGAACTCGGGACGGTGGCGGGCAACGCGTTGCTGTCGGTCGTGCTGTCGAGCGTGCTGGTGGCGTTCCTGGTGCGCCTGGAGCCCGAGATCTGGCACCGCAACCGGACGCTGCTCCTGTTCATGCTCGCGCTGCTCGTCACCGCGGTGGCGATCAAGATCGCGGGCGGCCGGTCGATCTGGTCGTTCATGGTCCCGTCCGTGGCTGCGGTGATGCTGATCGCGATCCTTCTCGACGGCTACACGGCAGCCGCCCTCGCCGCCGCCCTGGCGGTCATCGCCGGGACGGTGAACGGATCGTCGCTCGAGATCGCGACGGTCACGCTGGCGGGAGGCATGGTGTCGGTACTGGCGCTTTCGCGCGCCGAGCGGCTCAACGTGTTCGTGCGCGCCGGGCTCGTGCTCGCCGCCGCCAACGTGGGCATCACGCTCGGCTTCTCGCTGCTCGGCCAGCGGGACCTCGCGGGGATCGTCCAGCTCTCGGCCGTGGGGGTCGCGAACGCCGGCCTGTCCGTGATCCTCGCGGTGGGCTCATTCGCCCTGCTCGGCAACCTGTTCGGGATCAGCACCATCTTCCAGTTGCTCGAGCTCGCGAACCCGTCGTCGCCGTTGCTCCGACGGCTCCTCCTCGAGACGCCCGGGACGTATCACCACAGCGTCATGGTCGGCAATCTCGGCGAGCGCGCGGCGGAGACGATCGGCGCGGACGCGCTCCTCGTTCGCGTCGCGGCGTACTACCACGACATCGGCAAGATGAAGAACCCGCTCGCCTTCATCGAGAACCAGGCCGGCGCGCGCAACGTCCACGACGAGCTGCCGGCGGAGACGAGCGCGCGCATCATCGCCAGTCACATCCGGGACGGGATTGACCTGGGCTATCAGCACCGGCTGCCGGTCCAGATCATCGGCTTCATCCCGCAGCACCATGGCACCAGCGTGATGAGCTACTTCCACGGCAAGGCGGTCCGCGAGGTCGATGCATTCCGCGACCGACCGGTCGACGAGTCGCGGTTCCGGTATCCCGGCCCCAAGCCGCAGAGCCGCGAGGCGGCGATCCTGATGCTGGCCGATGGGGTGGAGGCATCGGTCCGTTCGATCGACGACAAGGATGAGCGCTCCATCCGGGCGATGGTCGACCGCATCGTCGACGCCCGCGTCGAGGACGGGCAGCTGGACGATGCCGATCTGACCCTGAAGGACATCCGCCACATCAAGGAGGCGTTCGTCCAGCAACTCCTCGGGATGTACCACGCGCGGATCAAGTACCCGGAGAACGTCGTACCGCTCGAGCGCCGCGGCGTGGGCTGATCGGCTCGCCGCACCGGTTGCGGGCGGGGCCTACGATACGCCCGATGGGTGGGGCGGTCACGGTCCACGATCGGGTCGGCGGGCAGCGCCTCGCCGCTGCGATGGAACCGCTCTCCGCCGCCGAGGGCCTCCGGGTGGTCGAGACGGCGATCCTCGGGACAGCCGCAGCGTGTCTCGGCTCCGCGCCTGTCGAGGTGGAGCTGACGCTCTGCGCGGACGCGGAGATGGAGCGCCTGAACTTCGATCACATGGGCGAGCGCGGGCCGACGGACGTGCTGGCCTTTCCGCTGCACAGCTGGACCGTGGACGGCGGCCGCTCGCACCTCGACGAGGACGACGGCGCCGCGCCCCCGGGGCGCGGCGTGCTGCTCGGCGACGTCGTCATCGACCTCGACCAGGCGGTGCGCCAGGCGGTCGACGGCGACTGGACCGTGGTCGAGGAGGTCGCGCTCCTAGCGGTCCACGGCACGCTCCACCTCCTGGGCCACGACCACGCCGACATCGCTGAAGAGGAGGCGATGCGCGCCGCGGAGCACACCGTGCTCAATGCCCTCCGGCGCCGCTACCGCAACGTCGACTGGCAGCCCGGCTCGCTCTTCGATCGCCCCGGGCACGCGGTGATGAGCGGGACGTAGACCCTCTCGCGCTCGGCTAGCATCGGGCGCGTGAAGATCATCTGCGGACTCGGCAATCCGGGGGAGCGTTACCGGCTCACGCGGCACAACGTCGGGTTCCGTGTCGTCGACCTTCTCGCCGATCGCTGGGGCGTGCGCGACGGGCGCGTCCGGGACGGTGCGGCGGTGCTCAGCGTCGCCCGCCCAGAGCCGGTGGGCGGAGTCCTGCTCGTTAAACCCCTCAAGCATATGAACCTCTCCGGCCGGCCGCTCGCGGCCGCGGTTCGCAACACCGGCGCGGAACCGGAGACGGATCTTCTCGTCGTGGTCGACGACATCGACCTTCCACTTGGACGCCTGCGGATCCGGCCGTTCGGGTCTGCCGGAGGGCACAACGGAGTGCGCGACATCATTGCCGCGCTGGGCACCGACCGATTCGCGCGGTTGCGGGTCGGGATCGGGCGGAGCGGTGACGCCGTCGACCACGTGCTGTCGACCTTCAAGCGATCCGAGCATTCCATCGCGGCCGAGGTTCTCGCAAGCGCAGCAGATGCGGTCGAGGCGTGGCTGCTGCACGGCGTCGAAGACGCGATGAACGCGTTCAACGGAGTCGACCTGGCAGCCGCCGCCTCGTGACCACGGCGAGCGGGACACGACCGGCGCACCGCGCGTCCGCGCCCGATACCGATCGGTCTCCGGGCGGCGGTCACGGCCGGCTCGGTGCGCTGACGTCGCTGCTGGCCGACGCCTTGACCGAGCCCGCGCCGGGACGGGCCGGCGAAGCCACGGTACCGGCCGCGGCTCGAGCGGCGTATCTGGCGGCACGCCGCCGCGGGCTGCGCGACGGCATCCCACTCGTCGTGGTGGTCCGCAACGAAGAAGAGGCGTACCGGCTGACCGACGATCTCGCCGCCTGGCTGGCCGGCGGCGGCGTGCACGTGTTGCCGGAACGCGGGGCCCTCCCGCTGGAGCGGGCGCTGCCCGAGCGTGAGGAGTCGGCAGCGCGGCTGGAAGTCCTGGGCCTGCTAGCAGAACGCCATCTCCGCCTGGTCGTCGTGGCACCGCTCCTCGCACTCGTGCAGCGGACCCTTTCGCCGCGACAGCTGCGCGAGTCGCGCGTCGAGTTGCGCGTCGGCGGCCGCGCCGAGCAGCACCGGCTCCTCGAGTCTCTGGTCGCCGGCGGCTACGAGGCGGCGGTCGAGGTCACCGGAGTCGGTCAATTCGCACATCGCGGCGGCATCGTCGACGTCTGGCCACCGGCCGCGCGGGACCCGCTCCGGATCGAGCTGTTCGGCGACGAGATCGAGTCGATCCGCGCCTTCGATCCGTCCACGCAGGGCTCGCGGCGCCGCCTCGGGCGAGCGACGCTCGTTCCGGCCAGCGAGTTCCTCCCGGTCGCCGGATTCGATCGCATCCGCGCGGTCCCCGGCTCGAAGCACTCCGACGAGCTGGCCGCGGATCTCGCGCGACTCGAGCAGGGCGACGTGGCGGAAGCGGCCGAGGTGTGGGCGCATCACCTGACCGCAGGGCCGGCGGTCGAGCACCTCCCGGAACGCGCGGAGCTGGTGCTGACCGATGTCGGGGAGCTGCGCTCCATCGCGTCCGATCTCGACCTCCAGGCCCGGGAGCGCCGCGACGGACTCGTCGCCCGCGGCGAGCTGCCGGACGACTGGCCATTGCCCTACGAGGCGCGCGACGGCCTTGCGACCCTCGAGCGACGGGCATCGGAGTGTCTCGAAGAGCAGGACGCGCGATGGGAGACGAGCTCCGCGTTCATCACCGCGCCGGCGCTGCCCGGCCGAACCGAGCGCCTCGGCGCATGGTTGACCGGCCTGACCCTCGAAGGTTCACGCGTCGTCGTCACGACCGATCAGGCGGCACGCGTTGGCGAGATCCTCGAGGAATCGGGCCGCGCGGTGGCCGTGCAGGCCGAGCTGCGCAACGTGCCGCCGCCGGGCGGAATCGGGGTGCTGCACGGCTCGGTCAGCGCCGGGTTCGGACATCGGTCGACCGGGATCCTGGTCCTCAGCGACCGGGAGCTGTTCGGTGGAACCAGGGTCCGGCGGCTCGCCGCGGCGAAGCGCGTCCCGACCCGCGACCTCATCGGCAAGCTCGTGCCCGGGGATCACGTTGTCCACGTCGATCACGGTATCGCCCGTTACGTCGGCATCACGCAACGCACCTACGGGGACGTCACTCGCGAGTACCTCCAGCTCGATTTCGCGGGCGACGACAAGATCTTCCTGCCGGTCGACCAGATCGGCCGCCTCACTCGCTACTCCGGCGGACCTCCACCCACGCTCAGCCGCCTCGGCGGCACCGAGTGGGAACGCACCAAGGCGCGCGTCCGGCGCGCGGTCGGTGATCTCGCGCGCGAGCTGCTCGAGATCTACGCCGCGCGCGAATCGGCGGACGGTTTCCCGTATTCGCCGGACACGACCTGGCAGCGCGAGATGGAGGAGGCCTTCCCGTACACCGAGACCGTCGACCAGCGGCGGACGATCGAGGAGGTCAAGGCGGACATGCTTCGCCGACGACCGATGGACCGGCTGGTCTGCGGCGACGTCGGCTACGGGAAGACGGAGGTCGCCCTGCGCGCTGCCTTCAAGGCCGTCCAGGACGGTAAGCAGGTTTCGGTCCTGGTCCCGACCACCGTGCTCGCCCAGCAGCACCTCGCAACCTTCCAGCGACGACTCGCGCCGTTCCCGGTCCGCGTCGAGATGCTGAGCCGCTTCGTCTCGCCGGCCGATCAGCGCCGCGTCGTCGCCGGCGTCGCGGATGGGACGGTCGACGTCGTCATCGGGACGCATCGGTTGATCCAGAAGGACGTCCAATTCGCCGACCTGGGGCTGATGGTCGTCGACGAAGAGCAGCGCTTCGGCGTCGCGCAGAAGGAGCGGCTCAAGTCGCTGCGTCGCGAGGTCGACGTGCTGACGCTCTCCGCGACGCCGATCCCACGGACGCTGCACCTGTCACTCATCGGCATCCGGGACATCAGCGTCATCGAGACGCCGCCCGAGGCACGACTGCCGATCCAGACGCGTATCGCCGAGGACGACGACGGCCTGGTCCGTGACGCGATCAACCGCGAGCTCGACCGCGGCGGGCAGGCGTTCTTCGTCCACAACCGCGTCGACACGATCCAGTCCGCCGCCGAGCGCGTGCGGCGGCTCGTTCCGCGCGCGCGCGTCGCCGTCGGCCACGGCCAGATGGCGGAGGGCATGCTCGAGCGGGTGATGCGCGACTTCGACGCCGGCCGGTTCGATGTCCTGGTGTGCACGACGATCATCGAATCCGGCCTCGACATCCCGAACGCGAACACGATCGTCATCAATCGCGCCGACACCTTCGGGCTGGCGCAGCTCTACCAGCTGCGCGGCCGCGTCGGGCGCAGCGACCGTCGGGCATACGCGTACCTGCTCCATCGGCGCGGCCAGCCGCTCACGTCCATCGCGCGAAAGCGGCTGCACGCCATCTTCAGCGCGTCGGATCTCGGCTCCGGCTACCAGATCGCCCTGTCCGACCTCGAGATCCGCGGCGCCGGCAACATCCTCGGCGCAGAGCAGCACGGCCACATGGCGGCGGTCGGCTTCGAGTTGTACACGCGCCTCCTGGCCGACGCGGTGGAGCGCCAGCGCGGTCGTATCCCGCTGCCGCAGCCGGCGCCGGTCCGGATCGACCTCTCGGTCTCCGCGTACCTGCCCGACGGCTACATCGGCGATCCCGGCGCCAAGCTCGAGATCTATCGCCGCTTCGCCGGCGTCGCCTCGGAGGCCGACGCGGAAGCGCTGCGCGGCGAGCTGCTCGACCGCTTCGGACCGATTCCTCCGGGGGTCGATGGGCTCTTCGCCGCGGTCGCCGTGCGGATGGCTGCCGAGCGCGCGGGCGTCCCGCAGGTCCGCGTCGAGGACGCGCGCGTCGTGTTCAAGTGGCCGCGCTACGACCGCGCCGCGGTGACCACGGCGCTGACGTTGGCCGGCTTCAGGCCGGATCCGGCGTCGAACCAGGTGCGGATCCCCGTCGCGCCACGGCGCGACAGCGTGGACACCGCGCTTCGCGCTCTGGCAGTGCTCCGGTCCACCTAGGTAACACCCTCGACCGCGTCGCACTCGCCGGTCGGCCGCGACGTACTCGCGTGAGTGCACCGTTCTAGGGAGTCTTCGTCGACGCTGAAGCCCGAGTCGCCAGCCGAGTCGGCGTCCTGGACGTCCTCCTGAGGGCGACGCCATCGATTTCGTTCCGCAGCTGATCGGTGAGCGGTTGGCTGCCGCGGGCCGAGCGGTCCGCCCGCTCCGCGCCCGGCAGAGCACCCCTCCGCGAGCGCTACGCGCGCTCAGCTGCTATGCGAGCCAGGTCCTCCACGGCGCTCCGGACTACCGCCAGCTCACTCTCGTCATAGCTGGACGCGGGCTGCAACACGCCCATGCTGTACACGACGCCGTCCTTCATGAACGCCACGCCCGGGGGCAGTTCGCTGCCGAGGAACAACGCTGCGTCACCGATGCCGCTAAGCTCGTCGGCACCCTCGTAGTCGCGGTAGCTCTCGAACGCGCCCGCGGCCTGCTGATTGTTGATCATCGAGATCGCAAGCACGCCGTCGCCGTCCGCGCTGGTGTAGGTGCATCCCGCCCCGAGCCCCGGGTTCTCGAGGCCGGCAACGTCTGAGACTTCGACATCGAGAGCGGCCGATACCTCCTCGGCAGTCACCAGGCACGCCGCGTCTGCTCCGGTCGGTCCGCCCGCGTTGCCGTCATCGGACCCTTGCGTGCCGGCGGCCGAGTCGGTCTGCGCGGCGCCTTGATCGGTCTGTGGTGTTCCGGTTTGCCCCGAGGAGGGCGGCGCGCTGGCGCACGCAGCCAGGGTCGCCGCGGTGAGCATGGCTGCGCCTCGCAGGAAGAGTTGTAAGATGGCGTGGTCCCCCGTGGGTAATGGCGCGGCGAGCGCGCGAACGCCAATCATACCGGCGCGAGACGCACACATGGATTCGTCGGGCGGGCGACGATCAGCGCGTCGCTCGTCATGCGCGGAAGTCGCGCAACGCGCCTTCCTTCAGTCGCTGCACGATTCCGCCGCCCGGCAGCTGACGCCGTTCCCGCGGACCGCGATTGCGCCGCCGCGACTGGCGGCGTGCGCGCTGCTCGTCACTCTGCTGCATGGCGCTGCCGGACAACCCGACCGCCACGGCCGTGCCCACCGCAGCGGCTCCGGCGGCCGCGCCCGCCGGAATCGACGCGGGGACCGCGACGACGCTCTGCCCCGTCGGCGAGAAGTTGGTGAGGTGCGAGACCGTCGCGTTGCCGCCGGCCGGGATGTTGAGGCTCCAACTCAACCCGGCGCCGTTGTCGATCAGCTGGTCACATCGGCACGTGTTCGGGAATGGCTGCTGCGCCCCGACCGCGGACCAGACCTCGCTGTACCCCGCCTGCAAGTAGCTGCTCCCGGGGGTGATCGGGACCCACTCCTCGATCCGCACGCCGGGCACGGGGGTGGTCGCGGTCGGATCGGCGACGCCGACGCAGCGGACGGCGCCGGCGCGCGCGTCGACGGACCCGAAGCCCACATCCGCATTCTGGAGATAGCAGTCGCCCCCGCGGTAGACGATCACGGTGACGTCGTCGCCGGACGCGTTCGCGATCTGCACGTCGGTCCGATAGAACTCTCCGCCGCTCACGTAGCTGTCCGTCTCGGTCAGCGTCAGGTCGGTCTCCCCGAGCGTCACCACGGTGACGATCCGGTATGGATCGCTCGCGGTCCCCGCCCCGGACCGCTCCTGGCGAACCGGCGTGAACGTCGGACCCAGCGCGATGCTCGACGGGCTGTACAACGTCCCACCGACCGCCACGAACGTTCCACAAGAGCCGATCTCGCCGCCGTAGAACTCGGGTGTCTCATCGGCCGTGTGCGTGACCTGGCAGCCGAGGTCGCTCGAGATCCGGACGCTTCGAAGCGGGCCTGATGCGGTGATCTCCTCATCCGCCGCGACGGTGGCCGGCGCCGCGAGCGCAACGCTCACCGCGATCAGCAGCGCCATGCCGACCGCGCCGGCCGCAGGCGTCGGCTGCGCCGCCGGAGGGGCCGTCTCGGTGGGACGCTCGGGCGCCCCGGCGTTTAACAGAACCTGGAAGACGAACAGCCCGAAGGCGACGCACCCCACCAGCGGGAGCTCGGCATTGTTGAGCGGCTCGTAGCGCAGGGTCGTGACGACCGCGCCGAGGATGTACGTCAGCGCGAAGCCGATGAGGAAACGCAGGATCCACGGGATCCAGGCAAGGGTCGTCCGCACGACCGCGACGCGGAGGAGTCGAGTCGCGAGCGGTCGCGAGATCAGGACGCTGCCGGCGACCATCGCGAGCTGGACGACTCCGGACACGAGGCCGCCCAGGACGATGATCGCAAGCGCGTGCCGAACCACCTGGGTTGCCAGCTCCACGGGCTGCGACGTCCCACCCTCGAGTTGATCCAGGTCGAAGTCCTCGAACTCCTCGAACGACACGGGGCCCGCCTGGTCGGCGCGCGACAGTCGCAGTCGCAGGGTCGAGAGGATCGCTGCAATCGCGACCGCCGCCGCGATCAACGCGGGGCCCCATTGCTGAACGCTCGAAGTCGCCTCGATCGTCGGCGTCCGTGCGAGACCCCACGTGAATACGGGACGGATGAGAACCGGGACGGCGAGCATCCAGACGAATGTCATCAGCGCGACCGCGATCAGCGATGACCCGATTGAGACCACGCGCCGGCTTCGCTCGCCGGCGGGTCGCTCCGACGCCATCGCAGCCCACGGGACGGCGCGCGCGATGAGCGGCACCTCGACGACCAGCAGCCAGAGGAGGTAGTAGGAGACGAAGCGTCCGCCCACCACGCCGAACACGCCCAGCGCGTCGACGTCGGGCGGGAGCGAGCCGAAGGTACGAGCGAGATCACCGACGACGTGGAACAGCACGATGATCACGCCGAGTGAAGGCGCCAGGAGCCCGAGCGCCAGGGCCGCCACGACGAACACGATCGATTCGGTGAAGACGTCGTGGATGCCGAGGCGGAGCCACGAGAAGACTACGACCAGCGCGATGGCGATCGCGGGGACGACGGTGTCGTCCGCGATGCGTCCGGGGAGGCGATGGATCAGCTCGACGTCGGGTCGGACCGAGCGCGCGAGCGTCCGGTGGAGCTGGCCGATCAGGAGCGCCGGCCACGCCCACAGTGGCGGCCGAAGGTCCTCGGCGGCTGCTTCGCCGGTGGTCACGGTCGGGTCTCCGCGTAGAGGGACGTCGTGCACGCGAGGATATACTCGACCACAACACCGACACTCGACCCGGGACGGGCGCACCCGTCCGGCGCCGACTTCAGCGCCGCTGACCGCGGCATAGAGGAGGCGCAACCCGATGAGCGGCTCTCCACCCGCAGAGCATCGCGACCCATTCGGCGCGCGCGCGACCGTTCGGGTCGGATCAGACTCGTATGCGTACTACCGGCTCGACACCGTCGGTGCTCCCGAGCTCGACCGCCTTCCGTACACCGTGAAGGTTCTCCTCGAGAACGTCATCCGCAACGCCAGCACGCCGAACACCGGCGTCGACACCAAGGACGTCAGGGCACTCGCCGCATGGCGCCCCGACGACACCGGCGAGTACGAGATCCCATTCCTGCCGTCGCGCGTCATCCTCCAGGACTTCACCGGCGTCCCCGCGGTGGTCGATCTCGCGACCATGCGAGACGCCATGGCGTCGCTCGGCGGCGATCCGGCGCGCATCAACCCGCTGGTTCCCGTCGACCTCGTGATCGACCACTCCGTGCAGGTGGATGCCTTCGGGAGCGCATCGGCCTTCGGCATCAACGTTGAGCGCGAGTACGAGCGGAACGGTGAGCGCTACGCCCTACTGCGGTGGGCGCAGCAGGCGTTCGCCGACTTCCGCGTCGTGCCGCCCGGCACCGGCATCGTCCACCAGGTCAATCTCGAATACCTGGCAACGGTCGTCGCGACGCGGCAGATGGGCGACGAGGTCGTCGCGTTCCCCGACACGCTCGTCGGCACCGACTCGCACACCACGATGATCAACGGGCTTGGAGTCGTCGGCTGGGGCGTCGGCGGGATCGAGGCCGAGGCCGTGCTGCTGGGTCAGCCGCTGTATCAGCCGCTTCCGCAGGTCATCGGCTTCCGGCTCGACGGAGTGCTGCCCGATGGCGCCACCGCCACGGATCTCGTGCTGTACGTCACCGAGATGCTTCGCCGCCACGGCGTCGTTGGCAAGTTCGTCGAGTTCTACGGTCCGGGTCTCTCGAACCTCGGCCTGGCGGACCGGGCCACGATCTCGAACATGTCGCCCGAGTTCGGCGCCACGGCCACGCTCTTCCCGGTGGACGAGGAGACGTTGCGCTACCTGCGGCTGACCGGTCGGGACGAGGCATTGGTCGACCTGGTCGAGTGGTACTGCAAGGAGCAGGGGCTGTTCCGCACCGACGAGGCGCCGGAGCCGGAG